>JAGWBD010000128.1 GCA_021296065.1 Anaerolineae bacterium | reverse complement strand
AGCCAGAAAATGGAGAACGCCAACACAACCAGATCCTGCAGATTCTTGCCGTTGGCCGCAGTGTCTCCGACCACTCCCTGGAGCAAATGCTTGCCGTAGAGATGCAGCACATGACGCGCGGTACTTCCCTTGTCATTGTGACGTCGTCGCTGGATGTCCGTTGGGTACGGGAAATTCGCGTGCTGAAGCGTCGCGGGGTTCGTCCGCTCTGTGTCCTGGAGGACCCATCCTCATTTGGTGGCGACCAACCTGCTGACGATTTGTTGGCGAATTTGCATCTGGAGCGCATTCCTTCCATCAGCATCAGGATGGACGACGATATCGCCCTTGCCCTTTCTCGCCGCTCGGCCGCTCGTATGACTTCGTTCTGATGCGCCCCACCTTGCTCTACCTGACAGTTTTTGTCAGCGGCATGAGCACGCTGGCCATCGAACTCACCGCCACGCGTTTGCTGGGAAATGTCTTTGGCACCAGCAATCTGGTGTGGGCCAATGTCATTGGGTTGATGTTGCTGTATCTCAGCATCGGTTACTTCCTGGGCGGTCGCCTGGCAGACCGTTATCCCAATCCCCGGAACCTGTTCCGCCTGATCCTGTGGGCCGCCTTTTTGAATGCGCTCATCCCCCTGCTGGCGCGTCCCATCCTGCAGGGCGCCGCCAGCGCCGTTATCAACGTGGACGCAGTTGTGGTCGTCGGCGCTTTCCTGTCTGTGCTGGTGTTGTTTGCGGGACCGGTTACCCTTCTGGGTTGCGTTCCACCATTCGCCATGCGACAGGCCATCAACAACCTGAGCATGACCGGCCAGGTCTCCGGCAAGGTCTATGCGATCAGCACACTGGGAAGCCTGCTCGGCACCTTCCTGCCAGTCCTGGTCTTTATTCCTGAAATCGGCACGCGCAATACATTTCTTCTGTTTGCAGCCCTGCTATATGTGACGGCCCTTGCCGGGTTGTGGTACTGCGACGGGCGTGTACCCGTCCGCACGCTTTGGATGCCCGTTGTCATCATCCTGCTTGTCCAGCTGGTCACCGGCGGTCCTCTGCGGGCCGCGCCCCCGGGTCGGACGCTCCTGCTGGAACAGGAGAGCGCCTACAACTACATTCAGGTGCAGGAAGACGGCGAAGGCTATCGTTATCTGTACCTCAATGAAGGTCAGGGAATTCACAGCCAGTGGCATCCGGATCGCATCAGTTACGGTCGCACCTGGAGCTTTTTCCTTACAGCTCCCTGGTTTCACAAATACCGGGACGATGAACAGCCTGTGAAATCGCTGGCAATTGTTGGTCTGGCCGGCGGTACCATCGCGCGCCAGTATCACCACGTTTACGGCGCAATGCCCATCGATGGCATTGAGATAGACCCGGCCCTGGTCGACGTTGCCAGGCGCTGGTTTGGACTGGACGCCATTCCCGGCCTGCAGGCCTGGGCGGCCGATGGCCGCGTTGCCCTGCGCCAGTTGCCGCGACAGTACAGCGTGATCGCCCTTGATGCCTATCGTCCACCCTACATTCCCTGGCACCTGACCACAGTCGAATTCTTTGAGGAAGCGCGGAGCCGCCTGCTGCCGGCTGGCGCTCTGGCCGTCAATGTTGGCCGTACCCACAGCGACCGGCGTCTGGTGGATGCCATGACCTCGACCCTGTTGCAGGTCTTCCCGAACGTTCACGTCATGGACGTGCCAAATTCCTTCAATTCGATTCTGGTGGCGACCAGCCAGCCCAGTCAGGCCATCACTCTGGCCCAGAACCTCGCCGACCTGCCGGAAATCGCCAGTCCAATTCTTCGAGAGGCCCTTGCCCTTGGCGTGGCCAGTTTGGCGCCAACAGTCCCCGGCAGCCTGATTTTCAGAGACGATCACGCGCCGGTTGAACGTCTGGTCGATTCTTTGGTTCAGGACTTTCTGTTGTCCGGTGAGGCAGCCCGGTTCATTCCCGCTTCTTCCTCCCATGACACTTGACCCTGTTTTCCTGCGGGGGTTATACTCCCCGCCGGTTCAGCAAGGCCTTCCCGATTTCCTCTGCAGGGCATGACATGGAAACCGTCATCACCGGCTCAATCGCCTTTGATTATTTGATGCGTTTCCCAGGTCGCTTTACCGACCACTTGCTGGATGGCCAGTTGCATCACCTGAGCGTCAGTTTCCTGGTCGAGGACATGACGCGGCACTGGGGCGGCACCGCCGCCAACATCGCCTACACGGCTGCCCTGCTGGGGTTACGGCCGCGACTGATGGGAACCGTAGGCAGCGATTTCGGGGACTATCGTGCCTGGCTCGAATCCTCCGGCGTGGACACCAGCGCCGTGCGCCAGATCGATGCGCTTTTCACGGCCAGTTTTTTTGCCAACACAGACCTGGACAACAACCAGATCGCCTCCTTTTACGCCGGCGCGATGACCTGCGCCCGTGGCTATCGGCTGGCTGACCTGGAGGGAGTGACGCCAAATCTGGTGTTCATATCTCCCAACGATCCGGACGCCATGCTGCAGCTGGCCAGGGAGTGCCGCCAGTTGGACATTGCCTTCATTTGTGATCCCAGTCAACAGGTCGCCAGATTTGATGGCAACCAGTTGCGCGAACTGATGAGAGACGCCAGGGTATTGGTCATGAATGCCTACGAGGCCGGCATGATCTGCCAGAAGACAGGTCTGAGCCAGGACAGTCTGGTCAACAGTTTTCCGATCGTGGCAATCACTCGCGGCGCCGATGGTGTCGAGATTCATGAAAACGGCGTGCAACAGCACGTCGCACCTTTTCCGGTTTTCCGCATCTCGGACCCAACCGGTGCGGGTGACGCGTTCCGCGGTGGATTTCTCTGCGGTCTGGTTGCCGGCTGGCCGCTCGTGCTAGGCGCCAGAGTCGGTGCCCTGTGCGCCAGCTTTGCCCTGGAACAGACGGGCACCCAATCCCACCGCTTTACTATCGACGAGTTCATCGAACGCTTTCGTCAGTCCGCGGATGATGGTGGTCTACTTGAGCAGTTGTACGACCTGGGAAAGGGACCTGGACAGTAGTCACAATTCCAAAGAATCAGGAGCAAGGGACAGCCAATGACGGTTGATCACGATGTCGCCGATCTGGAAAAGGCCACGGGCGGTCGTTACCGCATCGACTGGGCGGAAAACGAAATGCCGGTACTGCGCTCCATTCGGGAGCGTTTCGAACGCGAAAGGCCCCTGGCCGGCTTGCGTTTGACGGCCTGCATGCACGTCACCACGGAAACCGCCAATCTGGTGCAAACCCTGCAGAGCGGCGGCGCGGACATCGTTCTCTGCGCTTCCAATCCACTCTCGACCCAGGATGACGTGGCCGCTGCCCTGGTCACCCAGAACGAAGTTCCGGTTTTCGCCATCAAGGGAGAAGACCAGGCCACCTATCATCGTCACATGAACGCCGCGCTCGACCGGCAGCCACACATGATAATGGACGATGGCGCCGATCTCGTCGGCACGCTGCACCGTAGCCGTCGGGAGATTCTGAAGGGGATTCAGGGAGGCACCGAACAAACGACGACCGGTGTGATTCGTCTGCGCGCCATGGCGGCAGACGGCGCGCTGGAATTCCCGGTCATTGCCGTCAATGACAGCGAAACCAAGCATCTGTTTGACAATCGCCATGGCACAGGCCAGAGTACGCTGGACGGCGTGATTCGCGCCACCAATATCCTGCTCGCCGGTCGAACGCTGGTCGTCGCGGGTTACGGCTGGTGCAGCCGCGGTATTGCCAACCGGGCCCGCGGACTGGGCGCGAACGTCATCGTGACGGAAGTGGACGCGCTCAAGGCGCTGGAGGCCGTCATGGACGGCCTGCGGGTCATGCCCATGCTGGAGGCGGCGGCCCTGGGCGACGTCTTCATTACAGCGACGGGTGATATAAATGTCATCGACTGCGCGCATTTCGAGCGCATGAAGCCGGGCGCCGTGCTGGCCAACAGTGGCCACTTCGACGTCGAGATTAACCTGCCCGGTCTGGCCGCCATGGCCGATTCCGGGCCGAAACTGGTGCGTCCCTTTGTCGAGGAATACCGGGTCAAGGGCCGACCGGTTTACGTACTTGGCGAGGGACGCCTCATCAATCTGGCTTCGGCCGAGGGACATCCGGCCAGCGTGATGGACATGAGCTTTGCCAATCAGGCACTGGCGGCGGAATATCTGGTCCAACATGTGGATCAACTGTCGGCCGGCGTTCATGTTGTGCCGCAGGATGTGGACAAGGCCATTGCGCGTCTGAAACTGGAGAGTATGGGCGTTGCCATTGACGAATTAACGCCGGAGCAGGACCGCTACCTCAACCAGTGGGAAGAAGGTACCTGACCGTCACTTCACCAGGATTTGTCGGTCCGTGACAATTGCATGTGCCATTCTGAATTGCGTTTTCTGATAACCGGGGCGACCGGCTTTGCCGGGCGGCATCTGCTGCATCAGTTGCGGCAGCAGTTTTGGGATGCCAGACTGCTTGGCACATCTTTCACTGCCTCACAACAAATC
>JAGWBD010000127.1 GCA_021296065.1 Anaerolineae bacterium | reverse complement strand
AAAACTGGGCCGGTTTACCTGCGAGGGGCCCGGCACCCTTGTAGGCATGAGGCAGGGGCCGATTGTAGAGCCAGGGCTGCGGAATGTCAACGCACAGTCCCCGCGCAGCGTCTGTACCCCTGCAGGACCCCATGCTACAATGCCCGACCATCAGCTAAACCGGATCGAGCCCATGTCCCACTTTTTGATTCGCGGCAGTCTGGAAGAACTGGACCCCGCTGTCGCCGAACTCGTGCGCCACGAGACTGCCCGCCAGGCCCGCTACCTCATCCTGATCCCCTCGGAAAGCACGGTGCCGGCCGTTGTGCGCGAGACCTTGTCCTCCGCCTTTCACAACATCTACGCGGAAGGTTATCCGCTGGAGCACACGCGGAAAATGAGCGAGGAGGAAAACCTCGATTACCATGCGCGCCTGCCGGAATACCGGCGCCTGGCGGACAATCGCTATTACAAGGGCACTGAATACGCCAACATCCTTGAGGCCCTGGCGCGGCGCCGTACCGCCGAACGCTTCGCCACGGAGCAATGCAACGCGGATGACCTCTACGTCAATGTGCAGGCCCTGTCCGGGGCGCCGGCCAACAACGCCGTTTACAGCGCCCTGCTGGATATCGGCGACACAGTGATGGGCATGGACCTTATCCAGGGCGGCCACCTGACCCATGGCAGTCCGGTTAACCGCAGCGGCATCAACTACAATATCGTCAGTTATGGCATCGACCCGGCCACCGAGCGCATCGACTATGATGCACTGCGTGAACTGGCCTGGCAGCACCGGCCAAAAATGATCATCGCCGGTTACAGCAGCTATCCCTTCGCGCCGGACTTTGCCCAATTTCGCGATATCGCCGATGAAGTTGGCGCGTACCTGCTGGCCGACGTCGCTCACGTGGCCGGCCTGGTCATCGCCGGCGCTTATCCGAATCCGGTTGGCATTGCCGACGTCGTTTCCTTCACCACGCACAAGACTCTTAACGGGCCGCGTGGCGCCGCGATAATCACGCACCGGCGGCCGCTGGCGCGCAAAATTGACCGCGCAGTTTTTCCCGGTGAACAGGGCGGCCCGCACATGAACGCGGTGGCCGCCCTGGCTGTTTCCATGCGCCTGGCGGGAAGCGAAAGTTTCTTGGAATTGCAGCGCCAGACCTGCCGCAATGCATTGCGTCTGGCCGGCCGACTGCAGGAGCTGGGACTGCGATTGCCCCATGGCGGCACCGATACCCATCTGTTGGTGGTCGATTGCAGCACGATCAAGGGTGAAGATGGCGCGGCGCTCAGCGGTGACATGGCCGCCCGCATCCTGGATTTGGCGGGCATTGTGCTTAACCGCCAGACAATTCCCGGCGACACCAGCGCCCTGCGGCCGGGCGGCGTTCGCATCGGCACGCCCTGGGTCACCCAGCGCGGCTTCGGCGATGCGGAAGTCGATCGGCTGGCTGAAATAATCGCCATCCTGCTCAAGGCCTGCCGTCCTTTCGCGCTCACCGGTCGGCTGCGCCCCCAGCCGCGCGCCAAAATTGACTTCGACCTGCTGCAGGAAATGCGCCTGGCCGTTCGGGAACTGGCTGACAGCGCCGGCATTGACACCGACGCCGCCGTCGACGCTTACCCCCACTTTCATGATCTGGACAGCGAGCCCAATCTCGACGCCTGGTTCACCCTGGAGCTCCGCGGCGAGCAGGCGCGCAATTTCCTTCACCTGGCCACAGGCAGCAATGTGCAGGCGCTTGAGCCCGGTCAGCATCAGGCGTCCAGCGTGTACGGCGTTGATGGCGCCCTTCTCTCACGCGCCGTTGTGGAAGGATCGTGCGACTGTTTCCGCCTGCACCTGGAGCAGGCGCAGGGACGCATCGCCGCATGGTTACGCGCGCTCTCCGACGGCTACGTCGTGCACGATGAACAAGACCTCTATGGTAAATTGCCCGGACCCGTGGACGTCAGAGTCGCCGGTCCGACAGATCTGTCGCGGTTGTCGGTTGACGTCAACGCTGACTGGCCTGAAGAGAGCGGCCGTATCGAAAAGGTCCGGTACATCGGTCATCAGACTCTGCCCGCTGCTTCTCCCCTGCCCGCGTTCAGCCATGACGACCCCGATTCTGACGAACTTCGCAGGACGCCCCTACACAACCTGCATCAGCAACTTGGCGCGCGCCTGGTGGATTTCGCCGGCTACGACATGCCGGTCTGGTACAGCTCGGTGCGCGAGGAGCATCAGGCAGTGCGCAAGGAGGCGGGTCTCTTTGACGTGGCCCACATGGGCGTGCTGGATTTCACGGGTCCTGGCGCGGGCGAGTTCCTTGACAAGGTGACGACCAATGACGTCACGAAACTTGCCCCGGGGGCCTCGCAGTACACCTTTCTGCTGGATGAAACCGGGATGCCCCTCGACGACCTGATGATTTACCGTTTGACGGAAGAGCGCTGGCTGATGGTCGTCAACGCCTCCAACAACGAGAAAGTGCTCGCATGGCTTCGGGCGGTGATAGCTGGCAGCGTGCAAATTGATCCGGACTTTCCGGATCGTCGCCTGGAAAACCGCGATCGCTTCACCTTGCGCGATTTGCGCGCCGGGTCCAGCGGCGATGAGTGTCGAGTCGATCTGGCGCTGCAGGGACCGCGCAGCCGCGGAGTTTTGTCCGGGTTGGGCGCTGACGACATGACGCTTCAACGTCTGGCGGCGCTGCCCTGGGCCGGCGTGATGCAGGCCCGCTTTGGCGATTATGACCTGATCGTTTCACGAACCGGTTACACCGGTGAGCGCGTGGCCTACGAGCTTTTCGTCCATCCGGACCAGGCGTCAGCCCTGGCGCAGGACCTGCTGGCCCAGGGCGCGACGCCCTGTGGCCTGGCCGCCCGCGACAGCCTGCGCATCGAGGCCGGATTGCCGCTCTACGGGCACGAGTTGGCAGGACCGTTGGGGCTCAACCCGGCGGATGCCGGCTTCGGCAGCTATGTGCGCCTGTACAAACCCTGGTTCATCGGCAAGTCGGCATTCGCCAGGCATGAGGCGCGGCGCGACGCCAGCGTGACGCGCTTCCGCCTTGATGGCCGGCGCGCCCGACCGGCGCATCAGGGCGACGCGTTCATCGACGAACGGGGTCGCGTGGTCGGCATCGTCACCAGTTGCGCAGCGGACGGCGAAGGCGCTCAACTCGGTCAGGCCTGGCTAAAGCTGGACGCCGGTCGCGCCGGCACCAGGCTCCACGTCGTCGCTGCCGGTGCTTCCGGCCGCGCGGAAAAGGCGCCGCGCATGGGCGCGCGAGTCGCGCTGCCCCGCCCGGCTACTGTGCTCAGTCGTTTTCCGCGTAGAAAATGAATTCAGGGTAACGCCGGCGCGGCAACCTGCAATCCGATTGAATTGCGCCGGCTGGCCGCATGGGCCACAAGGGAGTCGAACAGCGCCTGTTGCTCCGGGTCCATGTCGGCCGACACTTCCGGGTGCCACTGGACGGCCAGCAGGAAGGGGTGGCCGGGCAACTCGACGGCCTCGATGATGCCGTCCGGCGCATGCGACACGATTGCCAGGCCTGGCGCCAGGTCGCGAATGGCCTGGTGATGCGAAGACACCGTTGCCAGTTCAGTCTTTCCGCTGCAGCGCGCCAGCAGGGAGCCTGGCGTCACCGTGACCGGATGTTCACTCCACGAGCCGCCGGGGCTGCGATGGATGTCCGGATGAACGTGGTCCGGAATGTGTTCGATGAGCGTGCCCCCCAGGGCCACGTTCAGGGCCTGCAGCCCGCGACAGATCATCAGGGAGGGCAACTCACACTGGGCCAGCCAGCGCATCATTTGCATCTCGGTCTGGTCGCGCTCCGTGTCCGGCTCCGAGATCTGGGGATGCGCGTTGTCGCCGCCATACAGCGCCGGGTCGATGTCGCCGCCGCCGGTCGCCACCATACCGTCCAGCGGTATGGCCCCCATCCAGGCGGGATTCCCGGGCGGCAGCAACACGGGCAGGCCCCCGGCCCTGCGAATGGCGTCCACGTATTGCGTGGGCACCGTATACAGTTCGCGATAATGATTGCTGAAGTTGCGGCTTTCCCGCCGACCGGCCGTCGCCAGCCCGATTACCGGTCTGGCAGCAGGGTCAGGATTCGACGAATCAGGCAACGGGCGCTCCGTTGGCCATCGCCTGCGCGCGCTCTGCCTCCGGGACTTCCTCGTCATAGAGGAAACACTTGACGCTGCGCCCCTTGACTTCAATGTCGCGCGGCACCGTGTTTTTGCAAATGGCCATCACAGCCGGGCAACGCCCCGCATAGCGGCAGCCCGTCCGTGTGTACTCTTCCGTGTCCATCACTGCCAGACTGGCGTCGCCTTCCCAAGTCTTCTCCGGGTCGGCCTCAGGGATGGCGTTCTTCAGGTTTTGCGTATAGGGATGCAGTGGCTCGCCCAGCACGTTTTCGACGGGCCCGTTTTCCACCACCCAGCCACGCAACATGACGGCGATGCGGTCCGCTGCATAATAGGCCGTAGTGAGATCGTGAGTGATGTAGAGCACACTCACCTTGTGTTCGTCGCGCAGGTTGCGGAAAAGATTCACAATCGACATGCGCAGCGACGCAAGCGAGGGGCGCGTCAACAGCCCCCGCGCCACCGACACCCGCTGCGCCTGGCCGCCGGACAGCTCGTTGGGGTAACGGCCGCGGATTTCCGCCAGAGACAGACCCACAGCATGCAGGGATTCGTCAACGTGCTTTTCGACGTCCTCCCGGGTCGACGCCATCTTGTAGTTGCGCGTCGTCTCGTAGAGGTAACTGTCTATCCGCTTCAACGGGCTGAAAGTGGCGAAGGGGGCCTGAAAGATGGGTTGCACTTCCTTCAGAAACCATTCGCGCCGTTCCTTGTTGGTCAGGTGCAGGACGTCCCTGCCCTTGTAATACATGTTGCCGGAAGTCGCGTGCTCCAGTCCCAGCACCAGCCGCGCCAGCGTCGTCTTGCCGCTGCCGCTCTCGCCAGCCAGGGTGT
>JAGWBD010000126.1 GCA_021296065.1 Anaerolineae bacterium | reverse complement strand
TTCGACGTGGACGTGGGCCCCCTGTTTCAAATGCCAGAGGAAGTCGCCCGTCAGGCTGTGGAAAACGACGTGCATATGGTAGGTATCAGTTCGCTGGCAGGCGGACACAGGACCCTGCTGCCCCGCCTGGTCAAGGAGCTTTCCGCCCAGGGTCGCCCCGACGTGATGGTCATCATCGGCGGAGTCATTCCTGAACGAGATCACGCTTATCTGCGTGAACATGGTGCAACGGAAATCTTTGGGCCTGGCACGGTCATTCCAAACGCAGCGCAGGCTATCCTGAAGCAATTGCATGAACGCAAGCGACGATTCCATGCCTGAATCCGCTGGTGTATTGGCGGAATCCATGGATGAACTGGCCGCGGGCGTTCTGGCCGGCGAACGGGTGGCGCTGGCGCAAGCCATCACCCTGGTGGAAAGTAGTACGGAAAGCCATCGTCAGGCGGCCAGTGCGCTATTGCAAAAGCTCCGCCCTCATGGCGGAAATGCAATCCGCGTCGGGATAACCGGTGTGCCAGGTGCCGGCAAAAGCACGCTTGTTGAAGCCCTCGGTCTTCACCTGGTGGGGCAGGGAAAGCGGGTCGCCGTACTTGCGATTGACCCCAGCAGCAGCAAAAGCGGTGGCAGTATTCTGGGTGACAAGACGCGAATGTCCTCTCTTGCGCGCAACGCGCAGGCCTTCATTCGCCCCTCGCCTTCTGCAGGCACGCCGGGTGGCGTCGCCAGCAAAACGCGCGAAAGCATTCTGCTTTGCGAAGCCGCGGGCCATGATGTCGTGTTGCTGGAGACTGTCGGCACAGGTCAGGGTGAAATCACTGCCCGCAGTATGGTCGATTTTTTCCTGCTGTTGCTCATCACTGGCGCCGGTGACAGTTTACAAGGCATGAAAAAAGGTGTGGTGGAGCTGGCGGATGCCATCGCCATTAACAAGGCGGACGGCCGAAACCAGGCGGCCGCCCGTGCCGCTCGCACCGAGATTGAAAGAGCGTTGCGTTTCCTGGCGCCCTCAACTTCCGGCTGGCGCCAGCAGGTCGTCACCTGCTCGGCGCTCGAAGGCCATGGCATCGCGGACCTTTGGGGCCTGATCCAGAATTTCAGGAAAGAGGCACTGGCTTCCGGCGCCTGGCACAGGACTCGCCGGGAACAACGGCTGGCATGGCTTCATGCCTTGCTGGAAGAGGGCATCCGGCATGCCTATTTCGCTCAGCCACAGGTGAAGGCGCTGCTGCCAGCCTGTGAGCAGGCAGTGTTGGCGGGGGAAATGAATGTCAGCGATGCAGCCCGCAAATTACTGGCCCTGGCGGGATCTGACGCGATTAGACCTGGAGCGCGCACGTGAAAATCACTATCATCGGTGGGGGCAGTGTGCGAACGCCCAGACTGCTCCCTTACCTGGTCCGCCGCGCTCCCCGTCTGGGTCTGCTGGAACTTTGGTTGATGGACTCCGACCCTGAACGACTGGAACTGATTGGCGGGATGTGTCGCCGGCAAGCGGAACAACTTGACGCAAGTTTTCGCGTGTTTACCAGTACCGATGCAAGGGCTGCCATCACGGATGCGAGCCATGTCATCACCTCCATCAGACCGGGTCTGGAAGCGGGCAGGGCGACAGACGAGCGAATTGCTTTTGGTTTGGGTGTGCTGGGACAGGAAACGACCGGCGCCGCCGGCTTTGCCATGGCCATGCGTAGCGCTCCATCCATCCTAGAATACGCGCGGTTTGTCGACAGGGTGGCCAGTCGCGGCGCCTGGCTTTTCAACTTTACCAATCCTGCCGGACTGGTGGCCCAGGTGTTGCACGACGCGGGAATGAGCCGCGTTGTGGGAATCTGCGACAGCGCCAACAAGGCCCGAAACGAAGTCAGCCGCTTCCTGGGCATTCCCCAGGCCCGATTGCGGCACGATGTTTATGGGCTGAATCACCTTACATGGACACGCAGTGTGCGGATCGATGAAGGCGCAAACGCTTGCGGTGAGGAATTGCTACCGGCTCTCCTGGGCGATGAGCGTTTCGTCCAGGCGACGCATTTGAAAATGTTTGCAGCGGGCTTGAGGGTTGCTGAGGGCGTTTTCCTAAACGAATACCTTCACTATTACTATCATCGGGATGACGTGCTGGCCCAATTGCTGCGGGAAAATGAAACGAGAGGCGAACAGGTGCAGCGCCTTACCCAGAGACTCCTGCGCAAAATGGGGTCAGCCAGCGACGTGGACGGGCAACTTGAGATCTGGCGTGAAGTGATGGATCAACGCAGCAAAAGCTATATGGCCCATGCGCGGGAGGGCGCCGACAGGAAAAGCCAGCAACCTGTCGGAGATGATGACGAAGGTTATGCCGCCGTGGCGCTGGGCTGTGTGGAAGCCATCGCGCGCAAGGAATCAATGTGGACCGGGCTGAATGTCCCCAACGGGGGCGCCATCAGCGGTCTGGACGCGGATGATGTCGTCTAGGTCAGCTGCCACGTCGATGGCAATGGGCCGGAACCCTTGCCAGTCGGCGACATTCCTGATCGACATCTGGCGCTGCTGCGCAGTGTGAAGGTCTACGAGCGCCTGGCTTCCCGGGCCATACTGCAACGCTCGCGTTCACTGGCCGTGCAGGCCCTGTGCGCCCACCCCTTGCTGGGCTCCTGGCCGCTCGCCGGGAAGCTTTTTGATGCCTTCCATCGGGCCCACCGGGACAAGATTGGTGTGTGGCGATAATGGACTACGACGTCCTCGTTCCCGGAAACTATTTTTGCGACGTCATCTTCACAGGCATGCCTTCCTTGCCCGCACTGGGCACAGAGATCTATTGTCAGGACCTGCAGGTCGTTCCAGGTGGCATGCTCAATACCGTGGTCGCCATGAAACGATTGGGCCTGCAGGTGGGTTGGGCAGGCATTTTTGGGAACGACTTTTTCAGTCGCTTCGTACGTGAATGGGCCACAAGGGAAGGACTGTGTCTGGAACTGGTTGCGGCGAGGGACGCAGCTTTCAGGCGGGTGACTGTTGCCCTGCCCTTCGCCGGTGAGCGGGCCTTTGTTTCCTTTGTTGACCCTGCGCCAGACCCCGTCGATCTGGCCTTGATGCATATCGAGTCCCTTCGCATTCGACACCTGCATTTCAGTGGACTGGTCATTGATACGCGAATGCCGGAGCTGTTGCGCGAATGCAAGGCTCGCGGGGTGGAAGTTTCCATGGACTGCCAGCATCGTGAACAAACGCTTGAGCACGCGCTTGTGAGCGAAATAGTTGGTTTGCTGGATGTGTTTATGCCCAATGCTGCGGAAGCCATGAGGCTGACCGGCAAGACAGACGTGGAGGGCGCGGCCGACCAGCTCGGAACAATCGTCCCGCTGTTGGTTATCAAGGAAGGGGAACGTGGCGCCCGCTGTTGGCAGGGAGGACATTGCTTCCATTCGCCTGCGCTGCCCGTAAATGTGACGGACACGACCGGCGCAGGCGATGTATTCAACGCAGCGTTTATTGCCGCACACCTGACAGGCGCAGGGCCAGAGGCCTGCCTGCAACAGGGCACGGTCGCTGGCAGTCTGTCGGTCCAAAAGGCCGGCGGCGCAAGCTCGGCGCCAGACACTTTGGCCCTGCAGGCTGCGCTGAAACGCCACACGGGAGTCATCGAAGGTTCGTCCGGTAAAGCGAATTTCCGAAATATCTGATGCATTTGTTGACAGACTGCAACAAATGCGTTACCTTGCCTTGCATGACTGAAACTTTCGTCGGCCGGATCATGTGTCTGTGTTGTTGTCCGTGTGCTGTGGGCGCCGGGGAGTCTTTGGTCTGAGGGCTTAAGTTTGGAACAGACCGATTGCGGCAGACATTCCCCGGACCAGGAGTTCGGGGATTTCGATTTGGAAAGGCGGGTAGGTACATGCAAGCAAATGGCAAGCAGTTTGGCCTGACAATTCAACGGAATTACTGCTGTTGTCCTTGTTGTCCTGAAACCAAACCCTGACCTTATCCGGTGAATGACGCGTGCGAATTTTGCGGGAGACCCCGGACAAGTCCGGGGTTTTCTGTGCATGGCCAGAGTGCAGGAGACGAAATGCAGCAATTTCAAAGACACGTCCGCGATGACCTGGAAACATGGCAGGATGAGCTGGAAGAGGCGTCTCCACAGGAGATCCTGCGGTTCGCAGTCGACCAGTTCGGCGAAGGACTGGCTGTCGTCACCAGCTTTCAGCCAACGGGCATTGTAACGCTGCTCATGCTGCAGCAAATCGCCCCGGAAACAACAGTCATCACTCTTGACACCGGTTTCGTGTTTCCGGAGACTTTGAGTCTGATCGAGGCCTTGACTGCCCGATTCAATCTGAACCTGAAACGTTTGCATCCACAACTGACACCCGCGCAACAGGCGCTGGCGCATGGCCCCGCGCTATGGGAACGCAACCCGGATCTGTGTTGCCACCTGCGCAAGGTACTGCCCCTGCGAAATGCCCTGCGGGATTACAGCGCATGGGTGGCCGGTCTCCGGCGGGACCAGTCCGCCTCACGGTCCGACACAGCAATAATCGATTGGGACAACAACAATCAACTGCTGAAACTGGCCCCTTTCGCCAACTGGAGGTCGGACCAGGACAGGCAATGCATTCACAGGCATGACCTCCCTTACAACACGCTGCCAAACCAGGGATAT
>JAGWBD010000030.1 GCA_021296065.1 Anaerolineae bacterium | reverse complement strand
TCGTGCGGCGGGATCACCGACAGGCCCGCGAAGAAGGGCTCGTCCTCCCCCGCCCGCTCCTGCAAATGCTCGATGAACAGGTCCGTCAGCGCGTCCGTTTCATAACCCGGCAGACGGTAGTGGAAGGCCTCATCGCCCTCTCCCCCGTGTACCCAGCAGTCAAATTGCGGCGCGTTGTTCTCGTAGCCGACCCACTTTTTGAACTGCCCGCGGCGCTCCGGCGGAATGATGTGCATCGCCGTGCGACGCTCACGCTCCTGCGCCCCGTCGATGTGCCACTTGCCATACCACGCCGTGTGGTAGCCCGCCTCGTTGAAGGCCGTGGCGACCGTCGGCATTTCCGGCGGAAGCCGCGTCTGGTGGCCTGGCGCCGCCCGGTGCGGGTACTGTCCGCTGATCAGGGCCCCGCGAAAGGGCGAACACAGCGGGAAACCCGCCACCGCCCGCGTGAAGGTGATCCCTTCATCCGCCAGCCGGTTCAGATGCGGCGTCGATACATTGGGGTCGCCCATGTAGCCCAGCGACTGCCCACGGTGCTGGTCGCCAAATATCCAGATGACGTTCGGTCCTTTGCTCATAAGGCCCTCGATTTCCTGTCAAAAAGGCCCGGCCACCAAAGGCAGCCGGGCCCGCGTTTCTGCAGAACCTGAAGGCTCTAGCCCGCCTTCTGCAGGTTCAGGATGATCTTGGCCGTGCTGTGCCACCAGGTCGGCGCGTGGAAGTAGTTGTTCTCCGCTGTCGGCCAGCCGGTCCAGTAAGTCTCGTTGAAGGGGATCAGCTTGGTCGCCTGGGTGATGGGCAGGGTCGGCAGTTCCTCATACCAGATGCCCATGGCTTCCATGAAGAGTGGCATGATGGCTTCGTCACCCAGGGGCAGGACGCCCATCTGGTCGACGATGGCGCTGTAAGCCTCGGCCTTCTCACCGCTCCAGCGGCCGAAGTTGTTGCCGCCAGGAGCGCGATCACCGATCTCTGCGTACCAGGCGACGTTGTCGCGGTCCATGCCGGCCCAGGGCTCGTTGATCGAACCGCACTGGTCCCAGTCACCGGTCGCCTCGAAGTTGCCCAGCGCCTTGTTGTCGCTCCAGGTGCCGCCAGCCACGTTGACTTGCGTGGCGGCGATGCCCGCGCCGCGCCACTGCTCGACGAGGTTTTCGGCGATGCGCCGCTTCTCGATGAAGCCTTCATGCGCCTGAATTTCGATGCCCAGTTCCTGGCCATCCTTCTCGTAGATGCCGGCGTCGTTCAGCGCGTAGCCCTTGCCTTCAAGGATCGCCTGCGCCGCCGCCACGTCCGCCACCGGCGACTGGGTCAGACCGGCTTCCTCCAGCGCGTTGATGAAGACCTGCAGACCGCCATATTCGGGGAAGTTGGTGCGCGAGGGCACGGAGACGCCCTCGTAGGCGATACGCACGACCTCGCTGCGGTCGGTGGCGTGGCTCAACACCCAGCGCATATCCGGGTCGCCCCAGGGGTCAACCGTGTGGTTGATGGTAATACGCCGCGCGCAAGGGCCAAACCAGACGTAGGGCAGGTCTTCCGTCCAGGTCACGAAATTCGGATTTTGCGCGCTAATGACGTCGTAGGCGCCCACTGTGATGTCCATCACGCTGTCCAGCTGGTTGTCGATGGCCAGCAGCGAACGCACGTCATCGTTGCCGGTGTGCACCCAGATCAGGCGCTTCGGCTCGGGAAGCGGGAAGTAACCGCTGGCCGCGCCCCACCAGTTGTCGTCGCGGTCGTAGATGAACTCGTTCTCGCTGGCGCTGACCATCTTGTAAGGCCCGCTGCCCAGGGGATGGCCGTTTTCCAGATCGAAGTTGGAGTCGGCAAAAATATCCTCCACCTGCGACCAGTGGTGCTCCGGCATGGGCAGGAAACTGCCGCCAATCTTGACCGAGTAGTAGTCCAGCTGGTAACGGGGGTTGGGCTTGCTCAGGTTGAACTGCACCGTCAGGTCGTCGATTTTCTCGACCGACTCCGTCCAGCCCTGAATGGCCGCGGCCCGCGCCAGACGGCGTGTCTCGTCATTCAGCAGCAGATTCACCGTCCAGACGACGTCATCGGCGTCCAGCGTCTCGCCATCCGCCCACCAGGCGCCTTCGCGAATCTTCAGGGTCCAGGTCAGGAAGTCCTCGGACGGCGTCATGCTTTCGCCAATCCAGGGCTCGATCTCGCCGCTCTCATAGTTCAATACGAAAAGCGGGTCATAGACCACCTGGCCGGTACCGACGTTGCCGCCGGCCGACGAACCACCAAAGAGCTGGTTGTGGCTGAAGGGCGCGCGGTTGGTCGACGCGCCACCGTCAATGTCGAGAATGACGGTGTCCTCGCGCGCCACGTCCGGAATCCCCTGTGCCGATACCAGGCTGACCGTGAACGCCAGCAGCAGCAGCAAAATCAGCCCGGAAAAACGTATACGGGAATGGATCATGTCTGGCCTCCGAATAATATGAGTGACAGTGATTCTAGCGCGCTGCACAGCACGCGCAAATAACGCGCTGTGCAAGTGCATGCCGGGCATGCCGCCAGGCGACGGCATGCCTGCTTAGAACTCGATGTACTGCTTCCAGGAATCCTGGCCGCTGCCGACGGCGATGACCAGGTAGCTGGTACGCGGCGTGCGCGGCTCGCTGCGCAGCCTCATGCCGGCCTCGTGCGGCAGACGGTCGCCCTTGCGGTGATTGCAGGCCGTGCAGGCGCAGGCCGTGTTGGTCCACTGGTCGCGCCCGCCGCGCGAACGCGGCAGGATGTGGTCGATGGTCAGGTCGCTGCGCACCAGTACCTTGCCCCGCTGCAGCTTGCCCGGGCGCACGCCGCAGTAAATGCAGGTGTAGTTGTCGCGGATCATCACGCCCTTGCGGCTCCAGGTGGCGCGGCGCCGCGGCACGTTGATGAAAGTGCGCAAGGCAATGACCGACGGCACGGCGAAGCGCCGGCTCACCGTGCGCAGGAAACGGCCGCTCTCTTCCACGGTGAAGGCCTTGCCGGCCAGCAACAGGTTCATGGCGCGCGGCACAGTGATGACGGCCAGCGGCTCCCAACTGCTGCCATTGAGCAAGAGTACCCGTCCGCTGATCATGCCACACGCGCTCCGCTACAGGTTGATCGCATTCATCAGAATTTTACACAATCGCTGGATGCCTTCAACAACTTTTGCGAAGGTTTACCAACGGACGTTGCGATCGCCTGTGACACGCACTTTCCTTCACAGCGGCACTGACCGCGACCGGTTTTCGGCCACCTGGCCTGCCCCAACCGGCAAACAGGTGTCCACTTCACGGCTGCGCAATGACCGCGACTGACGCTTTACATTACGCCTCGCGGGCGGCATACTGGCGCGCAACGGCCACGACGGAGACAGTCCGTGGCGCAGGCGTCTTCAGGGAGCCAGGGTCCTGACTGCAAGCCCGGGCAGACGCACAGCCGCGGAATTCCCTCCCGAGCTGACAGGGGAACGCCCCGCCATCGGGGTCACTAGCCTGATCCGCCCGCCGGCGTTACCAGGCATGCCAAGCGGGCCGCAATTGCGGCCAACCAGGGTGGTACCGCGGGAGGCAGACTCTCGTCCCTGACCGGGACGGGGGTTTTTTGTTTTCCGCCACAGGATGTCAACTGGCGACCAACCGCAGGAGGACCGGAGAAACCATGCTTGAAACGCTTGAAGCGCAGTACGCCGACGCCCTGCAGGCCCTCGCCGCCAGCAAGAGCAGCGAAGCGCTGGCTGCCTGGCAGAGCGCCTGGCTGGGGCGCCGCGGCGCCATCACCGCCAGCCTGCGCGCCACCGGCCAGTTGCCGCAGGAAGCACGGGCCGCCTGGGGCAAGCGCGCCAACGAGATACGTCAACTGCTCACCGCGGCGCACGGGGAACGCGCGGAGGCTATCCGCAACGCCGAAATGGCGCAGGACCTCGAAAGCGGGGCGATCGACGTCACCCTGCCTGGCCGGCGTCGCCAGCCCGGCGGCCTGCACCCCTCCACCCGCATCCTGCGCGAATTCGCCCGCATCTGGGGGGAAATGGGATTCCAGGTCTATCGCAGTCGGGACGTCGAAACCGACGAATTCAACTTCCAGTACCTCAACTTTCCGCCTCACCACCCGGCGCGCGACATGCAGGACTCTTTCTATACGACCACGCCCGGCGTGATCCTGCGCACCCATACCTCGCCAGGTCAGATCCGCGCCATGCGCGACCTCGGCGCCAATGGCACGCGCCCGATTCGCGTGATCCTGCCCGGCATGTGCTATCGCTACGAACAGATCACCGCGCGCAGTGAAGTGCAGTTTCACCAGGTGGAAGGCCTGGCGGTCGGGCGCGGCATCCGCATGACCGACCTGAAGGGCACGGTCGCGGCCTTCGCCCGCCGCATGTTCGGCGAAAACGCGCGCGTGCGTTACCGCGCCTCCTATTTTCCCTTCACCGAGCCCAGCATGGAGATCGACGTCGAGTGCTTCCTCTGTGACGGCTCCGGCTGCCGCGTCTGCAAGTACAGCGGCTGGCTGGAGATCGCCGGCAGCGGCATGGTGCACCCCGTCGTGCTGCGCAACGGCGGCTACGACCCGGCCCTGTGGAGCGGTTTCGCCTTCGGTATGGGGCCGGAACGCAGCGCCATGTTGCGCCACGACATCCACGACATTCGTTACTTCTGGGGCAACGACCTGCGTTTCCTCGAGCAGTTCTGATCCCTCATTTCGGTCACAGGCAGGAGGCCGCCATGCCCGCCATTCCGATACTCTTCGCCATCTGGTTGATGTCCGCCCACGTGCGTCGCGCCGCCTGGCGGGCGCTGCAAGAGCCGCGCACCCGCGGTCTGGTCTACGCCACCCTGTTCATCATCGTCCTCGGCGCCGCGTTCTACCGCGCGGTCGAAGGCTGGCGCTGGCTGGATGCCTTCTACTTCACCGTCATCACCCTGACGACCGTGGGTTATGGCGACCTCGTCCCGCAGAGCGACGCCGCCAAACTCTTTACCATGTTCTATGTCTTCGTCGGCCTCGGCATCATCGGCAGTTTCGCGGCGCTCATCGCCGATGCGCGCCCAATCGACCCACCGCTGCCCGGCGCGGCGGGCCTGCTGCGCCGACCGCCCCCGGAGGATGGCTGATGCCTCAGAATTGCCTTCTGACTGCCGCTGCAAGATGACTGAGTAAGGAGAAATCATGCTGGTCCCCCTTTCCTGGCTGCGCGACCTGGTCGACGTCGACGTGCCGGCTGAATGGCTGGCCGAACGCCTGACCCTGGCCGGCCTTGAGGTCGCCGCCATCAACTATCTTGGCGTGCCCCAGGGCGCGGTCGAGGGCGTGCGCTGGCCGCCCTCGGACCACCTGGTCTGGGACCGCGACAAGGTGCTGCTGGGCGCTATCCGCGAAGTGCGCGCCCACCCCAATGCCGACCGTCTCGTACTCGCCATGGTGGACTATGGCGGCGAGGCCCTGGAGCAGTGCGTCACCGGCGCCAGCAACCTGTTTGGGTACAAGGACGCCGGCCCGCTCGATCCGCCCCTGTGGGCGCCCTTCGCCATGGAAGGCGCCGAATTGTGGGACGGCCACAGCGAAACGCCAAAGCGCCTGCGACTGAAGGAACGCGCCCTGCGCGGCATCCCCAACCGCAGCATGGTCTGCTCCGAAAAGGAACTGGGCCTGTCCGACGAGCACGAGGGCATCCTGCTGCTGGAGGACGACGGCAGCTTTCGCCCCGGGACGCCCCTGCAGGACGTCCTTGGCGACGTCGTGTTCGACATCGAATTGACGCCCAACCTGGCGCGCTGCTTCAGCATCCTCGGCGTCGCGCGCGAGGTCGCCGCCCTGCTGGACAAGCCGCTGCGTGTGCCCGCTGCGAAGGTCCTGGCCGAGGGCCCTCCAATCGAGGGTCAGGCCGTCATCCGCATCGAGGAGCCGGCGATAAACCCCCGTTTCACCCTGGCCCTGTTACGAGACACGCAGGTCGGGCCCTCGCCCTGGTGGTTGCAGCAACGTCTGCGTCTGGTGGGACAGCGACCCATCAACAACATTGTCGACGTGACCAACTACATCACCTTTGAGCTGGGCCAGCCCCTGCACGCCTTCGATTTCGACAAGTTGCTGGCGCGCGCCGACGGCGCTGTGCCCACAATCACGACGCGCCGCGCGCAACCCGGTGAGACCCTGACCACGCTGGAAGGCACGCAGCGCAAACTGGAGCCTCACGACATCATTCTTCTGGATTCCGCCGGCATTCTCAGTCTGGGCGGCGTCATCGGTGGCGCGGACACTGAAATCGATGACAATACCCACAACGTGCTGCTCGAGGCCGCCAACTGGAACCCCGTCAACATCCGCCGCACGATGCAGTCCCAAAAGGTCATCACCGACGCCGGCGTTCGCTTCAGCCGCGGCGTGCACCCGGCTGTCGCGGCACAGGGGGTCCGGCGCGGCATCGAATTGATGCGCCGCCACGGCGGTGGCAGGGTCGCCGCCGGCATCATCGACGCCTATCCCCTGCCGCCGGACCCTGTTCGCGTGACCCTGCCGGTGGCCGAAATTCAGCGGATCATGGGCGTGGCCTTCAGCGCGCACGCAGCCGCCGAAATCCTGCGCCGCCTCGAATTCAAGGTCAACGTGGAAGCGGACCGGCTGGAGGCGACAGTGCCGCAACACCGCCTCGACATCAGCGCCGAAACCGTCACCGGCCAGGCCGACCTGATTGAGGAACTTGCGCGCATTTATGGCTATGACCGCATTCCGGACAGCATGATCGACGATGAATTGCCGCCCCTGCACGCGGACATGACGCTGGAGCACGAGGAGTTGCTGCGCGACCTGCTGGCGACCCTTGGTCTGCGCGAAAACATCAGCCACCGCTTCAGTTCGCCGGAACGCGAGGCCCTGCTGACCCCTGACGACCGCCCGGGATACCACTCGAAGCCCTACGTCGAACTGCTCAACCCCGTCGCGCCGGAAAAACGCGTGCTGCGCCATACCCTGCTCACACAACTGCTGGACAGCGCCGCCGCCAACGCGCGCTGGCGCGAGACGCAGCAGGTCTTCGAAATCGGTCAGGTCTATCTGCCCCGGGCGGACGAGGAGCTGCCGCAGGAGCCGCGGCGTCTGGCCCTGCTCATGACCGGCCGCCGTCGATTGCCGAACTGGCAGGGCGCCGCCGACGCCGCCCAACTGGACTTCTTTGATCTCAAGGGCCTGCTGGACCGGCTGCTGGCGAGATTCAACGTCCCCGGGGTTGTCTGGAGCCCCGGCGAGCACGCCAGCCTGCATCCCGGCCGTTCGGCGGCGATCCACAGCGACGACGAGGTACTCGGACACGCCGGCGAGTTGCACCCCATGGTGGCGCAGGCCTTCGACCTGGGCGACGCGCCGGTGCTGGTGGCCGAACTGGACCTGGAGCGCCTGCTGGAACGCAGCAACTGGCGCAGCTATCCCCTGCAGGCATTGCCGCACACCCCGCCCGTCTACCAGGACATCGCGCTGGTGCTGCGCGAGGAGGTACCGGCGGCGGATGTTGAGAAGGTCCTGCGTCGCGCCGGTGGCGATCTGCTGCAAGACCTGCGTCTCTTCGACGTCTACACCGGCGATCCCGTTCCGCCCGGCCACAAGAGCCTGGCCTTCAACCTCGTTTACCAGACCGACGCCCGCACCCTGACCGACCGCGAGGTGGCGAAGGTGCACCGCAAAATCGTGCGCGCGGCCGAAAGTCAACTGGGCGCGACCCTGCGCGCCTGAAAGGAAGTCCGTCATGAACGTCGAAACCCAGGCCATTCACGCCGGCCACGTCGTCGATCCGGCCAGCGGCGCCATCGTCGCGCCGGTGCACTTTTCGACCACCTACGAGCGCGCCGCGGACGGCAGCTACCCGCTGGACTACGTCTACAGCCGCCTCGGCAACCCCAACCGCCTGGCGCTGGAGGCGCGCATCACGGCGCTTGAAGGCGGCAATGACGCCGCGTCCTTCGCCTCTGGCTCGGCGGCCATCTACGCCCTGTTGCAGACCCTCGGCCAGGGCGACCACGTCGTTGCGCCCGACGTGCTTTACTACGGCATACGCATCATCATGACCGACATCCTGGCGCGTCAGGGCATCGTCACCACCTTTGTCGACATGTCGCGGCCGCAAAACGTCGCCGCCGCGCTGCGGCCCGAAACGCGCCTGGTGTTGCTGGAGACGCCCTCCAACCCGGAACTGGGGGTCAGCGACATCCGCAAAATCAGCGACATTGCGCATGACGCCGGCGCGATGGTGGCCTGTGACAACACCATCGCCACGCCCGTTTTCCAAAAACCGCTGCAACTGGGCGCCGATTACGTCATGCACGCCACCACCAAGTACCTCGGCGGCCACAGCGACGTGCTGGGCGGCATCATCGTCACCGGGGAAGTCGACGAACGTTTCGAACGCCTGCAGCAGATCCAGCAGGTTGGCGGTGCCGTGCCCTCGCCGCTGGAGTGCTGGCTGACGCTGCGCGGCATCGAGACCCTGCCGCTGCGCGTCCGCGCCCACGCCGACAACGCCCTGCAGATCGCGCAATTTCTTGAGCAGCATCCGGCGGTCGAGCGCGTGAACTACCCCGGCCTGCAAAGCCACCCGGCCCATGACGTGGCCTGCAAACAGATGAGCGGCTACGGCGGCCTGCTCTCGCTGCACGTACGCGGCGGCGCCGACGAGGCACTGGCGATGACCGGCAAGGTAAAGCTCTTCCGTCGCGCCACCAGCTTCGGCGGCACCCACAGCCTCATCGAGCATCGGGCCTCGATGGAAAAGGGCGTCACCCGCACGGCGCCCAACCTGCTGCGCGTCTCGGTCGGCCTGGAGCACGTCGACGACCTGATCGCCGACCTCGACCAGGCCCTGCGGGGCTGAGGCGGATTCGCTACTATCGGAGGCCTGACCGGGCCCGGGGGAGAATTGACCATGACAGGTGGATTCGAGGTCTTTGACGAGCGTTTCAAGGCGTTGCTCCTGCCGGACTCGCGCCTGCAACACCTGGCGGATGGCTGCATCTGGGCGGAAGGGCCGGTATGGCTACCGGACTACAGTGTGGTCTGGAGCGACATCCCCAACAATCGCATGTTGCGCTGGTCGGCCGCCCGTGGCGTCGAGACCTTCCGCCAGCCCTCCAACTTCAGTAATGGCAACACCCTGGACCGCCAGGGGCGCCTCGTCACCTGCGAACACGGCGGTCGCCGGGTCAGTCGTACGGAAACAGATGGCAACGTCGTCACGCTCGCCGATCGCTATCAGGGCAGTCGCTTCAACTCCCCCAACGATCTGGTGGTGCGCCCGGATGACAGCATCTGGTTCACCGACCCGCCCTACGGCATCCTGCCCGGCACCGAGGAGGGCCACGAAAACGCCTTCGAGCAGGACGGCTGCCACGTCTACCGCCTGGATCCCGCCAGCGGCGCCATCACGCGCGTCATCGACGACATGGTCAAGCCCAACGGCCTCGCCTTTTCGCCGGACGGCCAACGCCTTTACGTGGCCGATACCGGCGCATCCCACGATCCCGACGGCCCGCACCACATTCGCGTCTTTGACGTCGTCGATGGCGTTTCACTGAGCAACGGCCGCCTCTTCGCCGAGATTAACCCCGGCCTGCCGGATGGTTTCCGATTCGATCGCAAGGGCTACCTGTTCACCAGTTCGGCCGACAGCATCCAGGTCTACACCCAGGCCGGCGAGCGCCTGGGCAAGATTCTGGTCCCCGAACCGATTGCCAACTGCTGCTTCGGCGGCCCGAACTTCGACCACCTTTACATCACCGCCACGACCTCGCTCTACGTCATCAAACTCAATACGCAGGGCGTCCGGCACGCCTGAATTACAACGAAGGAGAGACGACCATGACCAACAGTGGAATCAAACTCGTATGGGCCGGCTGGGACGGCGACCCGACCATCGGCTTCAGCGGCCGCGCCTCAAAGCGCTGGGCGGAGCATTTGCCGGTCGGTACGCGCATGCTGCTCTACGAAACGACCGGTCGTGCGAAGGGCTCGAAAGCGAAAGGTTCAAAGTCCATCGTGGGCGAAGTCGAGGTCAGCGGCAGTTTCGATGATGGCGTCGCCATTCGCGCTGACGATGAACAACACGACGCGGTGCTGCCGGTCGGCGTGGTGCAGGCCCGCGCGGACGTATCGCCGGTTCGACTGGAGCGCGTGCGCGAGATTCTGGACGACGAAAAGTGGCCGCGGCGCGGCGAGTCCTGGCGGCCGCTGTCAGAAGAGGAGTATCAGGCCCTGCTGGCCGAGATGCGCGGTTAATGGCGACGCGCGAGAGGAACGAACGCAGGTATCCACATTGGGAGGAATTGCCTGGTGGCGGTCGTCGCTACTGGAAAATTCGCCCTGGAGGAGATTTCGGTTGGCAGCGAATGGTGAAAGTTGTTGACGAAAACGAGGTTACAATTCGGATAGTGCAGGAGATTCTGGAAGACAGCGGCGACTTGATTGAATCTCACCAGAAATTCCCCCGTGACACCGGTCACTTTGTGCACGGTTTGGAGTAGGCTGATGGACGAACGCGTGATTACGAGAGAAGTCTTGCTGAATGTATTGCACGGCTTTATTCGGCACGAGATCACCCTGCCCGTACTCGTGTCCTGGGCTGAAAACACTTTCGTAGACGAAGACATCGAAATCGATGGTGATTTCGACTTGCTCGACGACATCATTATGTATCTCGCTGCGGCGGACACCCGCGGCTTCCCCCTCACCTGGGACGTGCTGCGCGAATTCGTTGAAAAACTCGGCGGGAAAATGCCGGTCATCGTCGAGCCGGACTGATCACAGCAATTCTCTTAGGCGTGACGCGCCAGGACAAGCAGGCGCTCGCAACCGTCTTCGAAGGGCATTTGACCGTAATCGCCATAACAGGCCTCGACCCGCAATCCGCAGAGTTGCAGCAGAAGCGACAGCTCACTCCGAAAGAAATGTCGGAACACCTCCGGCGCCATGGTCCGCTGCACGAGGCCGTCGCCGTCAATTTCATCGTAGACCCAGGTCGTGTGCATGAGTTGGGTCGCGCGGTCCAGCCGGCTGCTCGCCTGCTGCATGATCAAATGACCCGTCTCGGGGTCGTGGAAACTACGTTCCAGCTTCAGCGCTTCGCTGTCTTCACTGGCGAATGCCTCAGCGGCGTTGGGCAGGTCGATCACCAGCAAGCCCTGCGGCAGTAGCCAGCCCTGCAATCGTCGCAGCAAGGCCAGTTGCAGCTCCTGCGTGTGAAAGTGCATCAGGCAGTTGTAGCTGAGCAGCAGGTACTGGTACTGCTGTCCGGGCACGAGTTGCAGTACGTCGGCGTGGAAGAGGCGGATGCGCCCCCGCAGTTCCGCTGGCGTATGCGCCAGGCGTCGCCGCGCCCGCGCCAGCATGGCCTCCTCGCGGTCGACGCCGTGCACGATCTCCAGTTGTTGCGCCAGATGAAAGAGCACGCGCCCGCTGCCACAACCGATTTCCAGCAGCGGGCCCGGACCCTGCGTTGTCAACAGTCGCTCATAGAATGCCAGATCATCGCTCTTGTCCCGGTTTTCGGCATCATAAAATCGTGCGATCTGCGCGTAAAAGCCGGCCATGGGCGGCCCCTCCTGCCTTCGGAGCGGTCATTGTATACCCTGCGCCGTGCTTGCCGCTGCCACGGCCCACTGCTACAATGCCGCCGGATCGGGCTTTCGTCCCGGCCCGGCGCTTCCCTGCCGATGACGCTCATCCCGACGTTGCCGACGAGCTCTAAAGGACCACCAATGGCATTGGACAAGGACGATACCCGGCCACTTGCCGTCCTTGCGGACGAAGCGGACCAGGAAGAAATGCCGGAAGCGGCCGCCGGCCAACGCTCTGCGCCACCTCGCCGACCGCGCCGACGTCCAGGTTGTTGCGGCTGCCTGAGTGGGTTGGCGACGCTATTTGTAGTCTTGACGCTCGTCGTCATTGGCCTGCTGTTGCCCCCGGTCAATCTGGGCAGGCAAGCCGCCTGTCTCTTGTCACAGTTTCGGTTCGCGAACCAAATCACAGGCCCCTGTTACCGTCAGCTTGATCAGGAAAACCGCGCCGTACGGCACGACGGCGGCCTCACGCTGCAGGTCGCGGCCGAAGATCCAGGAGAAGGTTTCAGCGTCGCCATTGATGCCCTGCCGGCCGGCGATTTTTACAGGGCCGGGGGCGGGCCCGACTGGGTGGATGTAGCCCGCGCCGCCCTGCCTGCGGAGCTTGCCCTGCAAAGCCCCGTGTTCTCGCTTTACAGCGACGGTATGGCGCCGCAAACCATCACCCTGGACCTGGAACTGCCCGCAGGCGTCGGCAGCGCGCCGGTCTTTTCGCTTTACGGCTGGCATGGCATGGACTGGCAGTTTCTGCCCTCGCAGCAACAGGGCAATGCGTCCCTGCGCGTTTCCCTGGAGCGGCTGCCACAGCAGTTGGCGCTCTTCCAGGTGACTCCTCCCTCCCAGCCTACCCTGCTGGTGACAGTGGAAGTCCAGCACACCCTGTCGCCCGAGGTGGCGCAACTGGCCAACATCATCGCCCCTGCAGGCATTCAACCCACGCTCACTGGCGGGCTGACCGGTAGCCTGGCCGCCGGCTTCGATTTTGAAAGCGGCTATCTCGTCATGCCGGTGGTCCGAAATTTTATTGACGAGCGCGCCATCGACCCACACACGACCAGCGGCATCCTCGCCAACCGCGAGTTGCGCCAGCAACACGTCGCGCAGTTGGCGGCCTTTGCCGGAAGCGGCTTTGACGGCCTTCTGATCGACTGGCGCGGTCTTCAGCCGCAAGAGCAACGACTCTTCACAGAATTCATCCGCGAACTGGCCGCCAGCCTGGCCGACAGCCCCCTCAAGCTGGGCGTCGTTCTGCCGCCGGCGCAAATCGTCAAAGGTCAACTGGACACTGGCGCCTACAACTGGCGCGAGTTGGGCCGACACGCCGACATGCTTCAGTTGCGCCTGCCCCTGCAACCCGCCGCCTACGGGCCGGGTCAGGTCGTGGAGCAAATGCTGCGCCATGCCGTCGGTGAGGTGGAACGCAAACGCCTGCTGGCCGGTTTCAGCGCCTGGTCCCTGCGCGAGTCAGGCGGCAGTATTACAAGAACCGGCCTGGCCGAAGCGCATGCCGGCCTGGGAGACGTCGTCATCGAAGTCGACACCACCGACGATGGCGCCGTTCAGCCGGGCTCACTGATCTCCGCCAGCCTGGACGGACTGCCCGCCGCGGCCGGATTCGACAGCGCCGCCATGGCGCCATGGATCGACTATCGCGACAGCGATGACATGGGGGTGCGCTACTGGCTGACCACCGGAGCGACCCTGCGCTCACGCATGGATCGCAGCCTGCCCTTCGCGCTGGCCGGCGTCAGTCTGGAAGGCCTGCTGGCCCCGGACCAGGCGCAGGACCTTGGCGACGCCCTGCTGTCCTACAAACTGCAACTTCCACTTGCGCCGCAACAACAGCAACCGGCCCTGCGCTGGCGCATCGAAGGCGCCGATGGCCTGCAGTCGGAAGTATTGACCGAATTTGACGCCGACCTGCGCACCACACTGGTTGCGCCGGATGGCAATTACGCCATTAACGTGGACGTGGTCACCGGCAGAGACGTGGTGGCGCGTGACGGGATGGCCATAGGGTTACTGGCGCCCACGCCGACGCCCACACCCACGCCGACGCCCGCGCCCACTGCCGTGCCACGTCCCGTGGTCGTCCAGGCACCGGCCGCCGCGCCCGCCTCGGGCAGCATCCAGGCCGGTTCCTTCGAATACGGCGGTCACGTCACCAGCACGGGCAGCGGCCGCGCCGTCAATGCCATGCGTCAGGCCGGTATGACCTGGATGAAAAAGCAGGTCCGTCACCCCGGTGGCGACGCCGGCAGCGTCATCAGCGCCGCCAAATCCAATGGCTTCAAGGTGCTGATCGGCGCCCTCGGCGACAAGAATCAACTGGCCGCCCGTGGTGCAGCCTATATGGACGAATTCGCCGCCTGGCTGGGTCAGGTGGCCGCCCAGGGCGCGGACGCCATCGAGGTCTGGAACGAGCCCAACATTGATCGTGAATGGCCCCAGGGGCAGATCAACGGCAACAGTTTCGCCGACCTGATGCGCCGCGCTCATGCTGCCATCAAGGGAGCAAACCCGTCCACCATGGTGATCAGCGGCGCGCCGGCCCCTACGGGTTTCTTCGGTGGCCGCTGTACGGCCAACGGTTGCGATGACAACGTGTTCCTGCAGCAGTTCGTGGAGGCCGGCGGCACCAATTACATGGACTGCCTGGGCGCGCACTACAACGCCGGCGTTTCATCGCCACGCGGCCAGTCCGGCCATCCAGGTGGCTACCACTACTCCTATTATTTCCGTCCCATGCTCAATGAGTACGCGAATTACAGCCTCGGCAAGCCCATCTGTTTCACCGAACTCGGTTACCTGAGCCCCCAGGGATACGGGCCGCTGCCGGCGCACTTCTCCTGGGCAGGCAATGTCACCGTGCAACAACAGGCGGCCTGGCTGGCAGATTCCATCGCCCTCTCCTCGCAAAGCGGCAGCGTGCGCCTGTTGATCGTCTGGAACGTGGACTTCACCCATTACGGGGCGGATCCGCAGGCTGGTTACGCCATGATTCGACCGGACGGCAGTTGTCCGGCCTGTGGCGCCATCGCTGCCGCCCGCTAGGATGGTCTGAAGGAGAGGCTGTACGTGTCAGGCTCCCGCCGTAGTATCCATATTTTTGCGATCATCTGGGCCGCTATCACCATCCTGATGGGTGCCGGCACCTTCATCGCCATCTATTTCGTTTACGGCCTGGTCAATGAACCCCGCTACATCACAACCGCCAGCAACGCCGCCCTGCCCTTGCCGGCCGCCATGCAGCCGGCCGGCGACGCCCGGCCAGTCGTGACCGCCGCGCCGGCCTGGCCAACTCTGCCGCCCACCTCCATCGCGCCGGCCATCGTCGTTGCCGGGCCCGCTGAACAACGCCCCCGCCCGACTCCCCTGCCCGTCTCCGACCAGACTTTCCAGCCCGGCATTCAGGTCCAGGTAAGCCCGGATCTCAACCCTGACAACCAGGAAACCTGGATGCGGGAAGTGGCCAACAAGCTGCGCCTGCGCTGGTACAAGCAACAGGTACGCTGGGAACACCTCGAAGCCGAGCAGAACCGCTTTAACTGGGCCGAACTTGACCTGTCCCTGCCGCTGGCGGCGGAATTCAATTTGAATGTGATGCTCTCCATCGTCACCGCGCCCGCTTGGTCCCGCGACCAGAACCTCGACCACAAGCGTCACGGCCCGCCGGCCCGCAATGAAGACTATGTCAAATTCGTCACGGCCATCGTCGAGCGCTACCCGGGCATGGTGCACGCCATTGAGGTCTGGAACGAGCAGAATCTCGATCGCGAATGGACTGCCGCACGCGGTCTGGTTGCGGCGGACTACGTGGACCTGCTGCGGGATACCACCCTGGCGGTCAAGGCGCTGGATCCCGGCATCATCATCATCAGCGGCGCCCTTGCGCCCACCGGCGGCTGGACGGAGCCGGACGGGCGCATCAGCGCAATTGATGACTTCGTCTATTTTGACAGCATGATCAATGCCGGTCTGCTGAATTACGCAGACTGCATCGGCGCCCATCACAATGGTTACAACATAGGCCCGGACGTCCCCTGGAACGAGGTCGTAAACGACCCCTCCGCCAGCTTCCGCGGTCCTTTCGACAACCCGCATCACAGCTGGAGCCTGTTCAGTACGCTGCGCACCTACTCCGACAAGATCAAACTCGCCGGCGGTGACCAGCCGCTCTGCGTCACCGAATTCGGCTGGGCCTCCACAGAAGGTCTGGATGGCTATCCCGCCGGCTTTGAATTCGCCAACGACAACACACCTGAAGAGCAGTCCCGCTGGACCATACAGGCCCTGGACCTGATGGAGGAGTGGGGCGACATCTGGCTGGCCTTTATCTGGAATTTCAACTACGGGCCCCAGGCGGGCTGGGACCCCGACAACGACAACGTTCCCTATTCCATCATCGGCAAGGACTGGGTGTTCCGACCCCTCTACGATGAAATTGGCGCCTGGCAACTGGAGCGACGGCTGGAAAGCGCCGAAGGCGGATGACGCGCGCCTTCCCGCGATGGGCGGGAGTCGGCCTGTTTCTGCTGTTACTGACCGCCGGAATCTTGCTGCGGCGCCCACCGCCAGACCCTTTCGCCGCTGCGGCAGTCGTCAACCCGCCCTTTACGCCGCTGACCTATGGCATTCAGACCTCGCTCTGGTGGGATGATGGTTTCACGGGCTGGCGCCTGGACATGGTGCGCCTGATGGTCTTTAGCCACGTCAGGCAAAGCATCGCCTGGACAAATACCGAGCCACGACCTGGCGAGTTCCACTTCGGCCGCGCCGACGAATTGATCGAAGAGATCGAACAAAAAGGTCTGCAGTTGGTTGTGCGCCTGGGTCACTCGCCAGGCTGGGTGCGTGCCGCAAACACGGCAGCAACAGAGGGCTTGCCTGTTGACGTTCCCCCGGCCAGCCGCCACATGGACGCCTGGGCTGCCTGGTGCGGCACAATTGCATCGCGCTACGCAGGCCGCATCGCGGCCTACCAGATTTGGAACGAGCCCAACCTCGCCAGGGAATGGGGCGGCCATCCCCCGTCGGCCGCCGATTACACAGCGTTGCTGCGCGAGTGCAGCGCGGCGATTCGCGCAGCCGACCCGCAGGCCATTCTGATTTCGGCCGGCCTGGCGCCTACTGGCACCTGTTGTGACCAGGCGCGCCCGGATGACCTGTATCTGCAGGAACTTTACGACTCCGGTTTTCAGCAGTACGTTGACGTTGTCGGCATGCACGCCCCCGGCTACTCCGCGCCGGAACTCGGGCCGGATGAAGCCGAGGCGGATGGCGGACAGCGTTTCTTCACTTTCCGGCGCGTGGAAGACCTGCGACGGATCATGGTCGAAAACGGGGATGCCGCGCGCCAGGTCGCCATCCTCGAAACCGGCTGGACGCGCGACGTGGCCGGGCAAAACCCGGCCTATTCCTGGTTTGCGGTGGACGAGGCAACCCAGGCGGACCATCTCGTGCGGGCCTACCGTTACGCGGCGGAGCACTGGCGCCCCTGGGTCGGTCTGATGACAACCCTGTCGATCGCGGACCCCGCCTGGAATGAGGATGACGAGCAGTACTGGTGGAGCATCATCCTGCCGGACACGCATGCCCTGCAAGGCTTCAAACAACTTGCCAATATGGAAAAACTCTGCGGCAGCCGCATCATCCCCGCCCGTGCACCAGACAGCCCGGAAGCGCGCGGTCTTGTCCCCGTCCCTCCTTGCGCCTAGCCTCTTTCTGCACCTGCTGGCCACGGTGGTCTGGCTGGGCGGCCTCTTTCTGTTGACCTTGTTGGTCTGGCCCGAGGCCCGGCGCAGTCTGGCCGACAATCCAGAGCGCTACCGCCTGCTCGAGCGCTTACGGCAGCGTTTTCAACCCTTCAGCTGGCTCAGTATCGTGGTGCTGCTCGTCACCGGCCTGTACCAAATGACGGTCAACCCCCATTACGAAGGTATGCTACAATTCAACAATTCCTGGAGCCGCGCCATATTGCTCAAGCACCTGGCCATGGCCGGGATGGTGGTTTGCGGCATCCTCCTGCAGTGGCGTGTGGTACCCGCGCTGCGTCGGGCGGGTTGGTTGCTGGATCAGGGGCGCTGCGATGCAGGCGAATGGCAACGACTGCGGCGCCAGGAGTTGCGACTGGCCCGGATGAGCGTAGCGCTCGGCCTGCTGGTGTTGCTTTTCACCGCCCTGGCCACAGCGCTCTGAAACAGCCGTCACCCGGTTTCTCTCTGGAGACCTGCCTTGTCCTCCCGCACCGGTTTCGTCCTGGCGACCCTGTTTCTGCTGATTGCGGCCCTGCTGCGCGGCTATCGTCTGGCAGACCTGCCCACCGGGTTCAATGAGCACGAGTATCTGTCCCTGCGCATCGTCGAATCGCTGCGCGCCGGGCACATCGCAGTCTTTTACGACCAGTCTCCCGCCGGCACGGCATGGGGGCGCGAAGGCTTTTACCCTGCCCTGCTGGGGATCAGCAGCAATCTGACCGGTGGCGGCAGCATCGGTTTTCGCGTGTTTTCCGTCTTCGTCAGCCTGCTCTCACTCGCCCTCCTTTACGCCCTGGCGCGGCGCCTCTGCGGGGTGCGCGGCGCGGTGGCGGCGCTGGCCCTGCTGAGTGTAAGCCTGTGGCCCGTCCTGCTGGGACGCAGTGTCACAGCGATGACCCTGGTGCCCCTGATGAGCGTCGCCACCATGCTGGGCACAGTACAGATTCTGTCCGTGCCGGCGCGTATCGGGCAGCGCCTGCCGGGCACCATCGCCTTCACCGCCCTGGGGGTTGCAGTCGCTCTTGGCTTCTACGTCCATCCGGTCCAGTTCTGGCTGGTGCTTGGCGTCCTGCTTTTCATCTACTGGCTGACACGCAGCCAGGGACCGCTGACATTAACACTGATTATTTCACTGCTCTTTGTGCTGGCACTGATCCTTGTCGTACTGGCGCCCTATGTGCTGTCCACGCTGCGGCTGTTCGAACTCAGCGGCCTTGCGCGGCTGCTGGGGGACTACGACATCAATGCCAGCCCGCCACTGCAATCCATATCCAACACGCTGACGGGAATTGCATTTGTCGGGGATTCCAGTCCCTTGCACAATCTGCCCGGACGCCCCCTGATTGATTTCTTCAGCGGGTTGATTTGCCTGGCCGGCCTGATGGCGGCTTTTCGCTTTCGGCACCGCCCTCGCTTTGCCCTGCCGCTTGTCTTTCTGATTGCGCTGGCGCCAACGACACTTTTCGTCAACAACAGCCCGGACTTCGCCAGTATGGCAGCGCTCTTGCCCTTGCTGGCGCTCCTCTTCGGTTTCGGTGTGGCGACACTTTCCATCAATCCCGGTCAGTTGGCGCGATTCACGCCGGTCATTGCGCTGGTCCTGCTGCCAGGCCTCAACATCGTCTGGACGAGCCACGACCTGTTCAACGCCTGGGCCTCGTCAGCGGAAACGAGGGATGCCTGGAACGATCGCATGGGCCTGTTGGCGCGTCACGTCGAAGCCAGTGCAGACGATCTGCCCACGGTGGTCTGTCTCCCGACGATGGACCCGGATCCCTCCCTAGAACTGAGTGACGCCTGGCGCTTGCTGCTGCTCCTGCATGACCGTGGCGAACACCTGCGCTACGCCGACTGTATCACGGGTCTGGTGCTCGCCAGTGGCGGCGAGTTGCAACAGATCATCCTGCCGGACCCGGCTTCCCTGGCCAACAACAATCCCCTTCTCCGCGACTGCTAGCAACTCAATGCCCTGAACCGGAGCCCTTCCCTGCCGCCGGATTCTGTGTTTGTGCTGGACGTGCGGGAACGGCTGGGCGACAAGGTCGGCAGTTTCACCACAACCTCGAATCTGCGCCTCGCACCGGAAGCGCCCGGCGGCGCGGCAAACCTGCTGCCGCCGGTTACCCTGGACAGCAACCTCACCTTCCTTGGATACGAACCAGGAGACGACAGAATTTATCAGGAAGGGGAGGCCTTCACCTCGGTCACCTGGTGGCGCGTGGATGGCCCGCTGCAAGAGGACCTGCGCCTGTTTACCCACGTCATGCCGGACCCGGCCGTCATTACCTCGCAGAGCGACCGCATCAGCGTCCTGCCGTCCAGCCTGCGGCCGCGCGACATTTTCATCCAGGTCACCTACGTCAACCTGCCCGAAGCCACGCCTGCCGGCAACTATTTGGTCTCAACCGGCGCTTACCGGCAAGGTGACAAACAGCGCCTTGCCATCCTGATTGACGGCGAGGCGCGCGGCACGCGCCTCTTTCTGAGCGACAGTGCGTTCACGGTCGGAGCGGGGGACGGCTAAGCGTGTTCGAACTGGTGATGCTGGGCACCTCGGCCTCGGCGCCTTCCATCCATCGCGGCTTGCCGTCGCAGTTGCTGCTGGCCGGCGACCAGCGCTTCCTGATCGATTGCGGCGAAGGCACACAGCGTCAGATCCTGCGCAGTGGCGTTGGCTTCCGCAACCTGAACCGGGTCCTTCTGACCCACGGGCATCTCGACCACATGCTTGGCCTGGGCGGTCTGATGTCCACCCTGACCAGTTGGGAAAACATCAACGAGATTGAAATCTGGGCCGGCCACCATCCCTTGCGGCGGGTCCACGCCCTGCTCTTTGGCGTCGTCCTCGATTACGAACGCCTGCCCATTGACATCCGCCTGCGTGAACTGAAGCCGGGCCTGTTGCTCGATGAAAAGACCTTCAGCGTCGGTGCCTTTCCGGTCAGACATCGCGGTGGCGGCAACTTCGGCTTTGTCTTTCAGCAGAAAGCACATCGTCCCTTTCTCGTCGAACGGGCGGAAGCGCTGGGCCTACCCGCCGGTCCGGAACGACGCGAACTCGTGCAGGGCAGGAGCGTCTCCCTGGCCGACGGCCGAACCGTCACGCCGGACATGGTGCTGGGGCCGGCCCTGCCCGGCGCGAAATATGTCCATGTTGGCGATTGCGGACGCATCGACAATCTGGGAGCGTACGTGCGCGATGCCACGGCGCTTGTCATCGAGGCCACTTTCCTGCACGACGATGTCGAAACTGCCAACGCCTTTGGCCACCTGACCGCTCACCAGGCGGCGCTGCTCGCCGCGGAGAACAACGTAGAGACCCTGATCCTGACCCATGTCTCGCGCCGCTATCGCGAGCGTGACATCAAGCGGGAAGCGCGCGCCATATTCCCCACGACCCTGCTCGCGCGCGATTTCGATCACTTCGAGATCTATCGCGACCGACCGGTCACCAGGGTCCGTCCCGACAAAAAATGAGGAGAAGTATGGACGACAAATCCGCCCGCGAAGCCTACGTCAACGAATTGTTTGCCCCGGAAGACGAGGTGCTCGCCTCGATTCAGACCGAGACGCAGCGCCACAACATGCCGCGAATCAGCCTCAGCCCGCAGGAAGGGCGAATGCTGCAATGGCTGGCGCAACTGGCAGACGCGCGCAAGATCGTGGAGATCGGCACGCTGGCCGGTTACAGCGGCACCTGGCTGGCGCGCGCGCTGCCGCCGGACGGCGTGCTCCACACGCTGGAAGTCAGCAGTCTGCACGCCAGCGTGGCGCGCGCCAGCTTCGCGCGGGCCGGGTTGGCTGATCGCGTTCAACTGCATGAGGGCCCGGCGCTGCAGTCCCTGCAGAGATTGTCGCCCCAGGGGCCCTTCGATCTGGTCTTCATCGATGCCGACAAGGAAGGCTATCCGGACTACCTCGCCTGGTCGCTCGACAACCTGCGCGTCGGCGGCGTGATCGCGACCCACAACGCCTTTCGCGGCGGCCGGGTGCTGAAGCAAGGTGCCGAAGGCGATGAAGGCATGGACCGCTTCAACCGCAGCCTGGCGGCGGAACCGCGTCTGTCCAGCACCATCATCGCGATTGGTGACGGCATCGCCGTCGGAATTAAGTTGCGTTAATCCGCTTCTGCCGGCTCCGACCTAAAGAAAGGGCGCCGGCTGACCCCAGCTGTCGCCAAAGACAAAGCTGTTAAGAGGCCGGCGCTCCTGCGCCTCCAGTTCAAAGTCGCGCCGGCTTTCCGGCAGCGAGTCGGGCGGGGCCGGCCAGCCCAGCGCCACGCCGCAAATCGGCTCATAAGTTGGCGGGATTGCGTACACCTCCCGAATTCGCTCCCGGTCGATGCCGGCCATGTTGCGCAGCATCAGACCCAGCGCCATGGCCTGCACGGTCAGGTTGCCCATTGCAAGCCCGGTATCATATTGACTCGTGGGCAGGGTGAATTCTTCCTGCTTCGGAGTCATAACCTTCATTGTCGCGACGACGACCATCAGCAGAGCCGCGCCGCCCGCCCAACTCTGGAACATGCGCTCCCAGGCCCTTTCGTCCTGCTTGCTCGCCACGATGAAATTACATGGCTGCATGTTGGCGGCCGAGGCCGCCCGGCGCGCCGCTTCCACCAGGCTGAGCAAGGTTGCGCGATCGACCGGCCGGTCGAGATAGTTGCGCGGGCTGCGGCGCCCGGTGATGTACTCGTGCAGCAGGGCCTGTGCCGCCGCGTCGGTGTCGCCAGGGCTTGCCCTCTGTGCTGTGTTCATGTCTGCTCCTGCAATTGAATGGCACCCTCTCCAATGATCTGTCCCGGCTGAATGACGGCGGGCCCCTGCAAATCCACGCTGGCAAAAAGGTCGTAGGCAGTCGCGCCGGTGACGCGCACCGGCACGATTTCGCCTGGCGGCAGTTCGCCCTCGACGATGACGTAACCGTCAATCTCCGGCGCGTCGCGCCAGCTGCGCCCCAGGCTGAGCGTGCCTCCCTCCGCCGCACCCGCTTCGTCTTCGCTGACGCCATGACCCTCCACCAGCACGTCGATCTCGCGGCCGACCAGCGCCTGGTTCTTCGCCAGACTGATACCTTGCTGCAGCGACATCAGGGCATCGTAGCGTTCCTGCTTGATCGCCTCCGGCACCTGGTCCGGCAAGACGGCGGAAGGCGTGCCCGGTTCCTGCGAGTATTTGAAAGCGCCCACGCGATCAAACTGCAGGTCGCGCACGAAATCGAGCAGGCCCTCAAACTCGGCGTCGGTCTCGCCAGGATAGCCCACAATAAAGGTCGTGCGTACGGCCAGGTCCGGCATCAGGGCGCGCATTCGCGCCAGAGTCTGGTAGACCCACTCGATGTTTGCCGGGCGCCGCATGCGCAGCAGGGTGCTGCGATGGCCGTGCTGCAGCGGCATGTCCAGATAGGGCAGGACCTGTGGCTGCGCCGCCATCGTCTCTATCAGCCGCGGCGTGACATAACCCGGCCAGGCGTACATGATGCGCAGCCAGGGGATGTCGGGCGCGGCAGTGACCAGCGCATCCAGCAAGGTCGCCAGGCCGTCCTTCATGCCCAGATCGTGGCCGTAATCGCTCGTGTCCTGGGCAATCAGAATCAATTCCCGCAGGCCCTGCGCCTGCAAACGTCGCGCCTCGTCGACCAGGGTCTCAAGCGGCCGGCTGACGGCCGTGCCCTTGATTTTGGGAATCGTGCAAAAGGCGCAGGGACGCCGGCATCCGTCCGCGATCTTCAGCCAGGCGCTGGCTCCCTCGACGCTGGCGCGCAACACGCCGCGCTCGTCCAGCCCGACGGTGTCCGCGTCGTCCGGCAAGTGATAGAGCGGCTCCGGATGCGCGCGCAGGCGCAAGCGCTGCACCAGGTCGAAGATGTCCATCCAGCGCCTCGTGCCGATGATGCCGTCCAGACCGGGCACGTCCTGCGCAATGCTGGCTCCGTGGCGTTGTGCCAGGCAACCGGCGGCGATGACCAACTGACCCTTGCGCCGTCCGCGCACCAGATCGCGCAATGCCGCCAGCGATTCCTCGCGCGCCGCTTCAAGGAAGCCGCAGGTGTTGACGATCAGGACCGAGGCCTCGTCAGGAGTCGCGCTGCCCCGCATGCCGTGTTGCCCCAGCACCTGGGCCATACTCCCGGAATCAACCATGTTCTTGGCGCAGCCCAGGCTGAGCAGATAGAAGTTGTTTTGGCTCATGAATTCTGGCGCAGTCCAGACTGACGGGCATGCCAGTTCCCTGGAAGCCGGTGATTCACTCCTGGTCTCCCTGGCGGGCATTGTAGACGTGACTGCCGCTGGCGGCGAAGGCATGGAACACCGCCACCGCCTCGTCCCTCAGCAGGTTGTCGACCACGTCAATGCCGCGTCGCTCAAGTTCCTCTTTCCATTGCGGATGCGCCGGCCCTTCGTCAAAGCCGGTGATGCTCTCCAGTTCCGGGCCGCTGCCCGCAATGACCAGCGAACGTATGCCGGACCAGATTACCGCGCCATAACACATGACGCAGGTGCGCCAGTTCACCACAAGTTCGTAAGGCGGCAAGCCCGGGCCGCCCAGGTCCCAGGTGCCCAGAATCTGCTGCGCCAGCGTGATCGTCGTCACTTCGGCATGCGCCGAGGAGCAATTGAGCGGCATCACCCGGTTCACCCCAATCAACACCGGCACGCCCGTATCGCGCTCGAAGAGGCCGGCGGCGAAGGGCCCGCCCGTGCCCTCTTCGAAATTCAACTGAGAAAAGCGGATTACCGCTGCCATGCGTTCTTCCATCGTGGGCATGCTGGCCGGCAGGGCTTCGTTTTCGAGGATGGTCCATTCAGGCAAATTCAGTGTAAATTCCATGACTTGCTCCCTCGTTTCTCCGGCTATTCTAGCCGTTTTGCAGATTCTTCGCCGGTGTCAGCGGGACCTGGGTCACCCGTGGAGGCAGCACGGCTGTCGCCGTCGGACTGGTCGTGACTGTCAGGGTGCTGGTCGCCGTCGCCGTTGGCGTTTCGGATGCCGGCGGAGGCGCAACAATGGTTGCCGTTGGCGTCAACGCCGCTGTCTCGCTGACAGGCGCTGTCGGGACAGCCGTGTCGGCAGGCGCCTGGGTATCGTCCGGCAAGGGCAGGAAGTCCGCCCCTGGCAGAGTGGCCGACGAGACCGGAAACAGAGTGCCCAGCAGTGCGCCCACGTCGATGGCCGAAGTTGGCGGAGGTGTCGTGGTGAAGACCGCCGTCGGCCCAAAGCCGACGCTCGCCGTGAGCGTCGTCGCGGTCCGCGTAAAGGTCATTTCCACCAACTGGCCACGCAATCCCGGCACGGGTTGCTCCTGCCCGTTCCAGGTGATCAGCAGCGCCGCGCCGTTGCCGGCGCCCAGGAGAATCTCGCTGCGGGCCGCCACCTCCACGTGCTCACCGGGGCGCAACATGCCGCTGAACTCTTCCTCACCATCGGCCGTCAGGCGCAGCCAGCTGCGCTGGGCGGCCTCGACCGTCACCAGTACGCCACTGCCGTTCCAGTTCTGGCGAATCAGTCGCTCGTATCGCGTCGCTGAAATCCCGGGAACGCCCGTGACGTCCCGCAGTGCCACGGCCGTCGGCAGCGTGGTCGGCGGAATCAGGCGCGGTATCTCCCCTACGGTTTCCACCCCTGGCGCCGGATCTTCAAGAAATTGCAGGGCGACGAAAACGATAATTGCAAGGGCCCCCGCGCCCAGCACCAGCACCAGCAGCGCACCGAGCACGTTGCGCCGTCTGCGTCGCCGCAACTGCAGACCCTCGCCACCACCCAGTTCCAGTTGCGGCACCGGTTGGGGCTGCGGCGGATCCCTGCCTAGTCGGCGGCGACGTTCACGGCGCTGCCGACGCTGCGCCACCTGGCGTACCTGCTCGAATTGCTCAAGTACGTTTTCGTCGTCCAGGCCGAGATAGCGGGCGTAATTTCCCAGCAGACCGCGCAACTGTACGGCCGATGAATCCGGAAGATCGAAGACGCCATCCTCGAATGCCAGTAAAATGCGCCGGCGAATGCGCAGCGCCTGCTCCGCGTCCGCCAGTGTGAGTTCCCTGGCCTCGCGAGCCTCGCGTAACAAGCGACCCAGCGCCCGAGCGTCCATCATGGCATGGAGTTTGGCCTGCGCGGCCGTTCAACTATTTTGCCCGCCAGGCGGGCGGATGATCAGGAAATGGTTTCGCCGTCGACGATTTCGGCAGTATCGACGGCCTCGACCGTCTCCTCCCCCGCGCTCTCGTCGTCCTCCCGCGCACCCTCCGCTTCGTCCCGTTCGGCCAGCCAGGCGGCCATGTCCTGTTCCGCGACGATGGTAACCTTGATCGTGGGGTCCGTTTCGTTGCCCAGGCGCACCAACACCTCATGGGTGCCGGTCTCACGCAGGGGCTGGTGGCCGATGCGACGCCGGTTGATGTCCACGCCCGTCTCTTCCATCAGGGAATCGGCGATTTCCTGCGAGGTCACGGAACCAAACAGCTTGCCGGTGATGGCGGCCCGGCGGGAAAAGACCAGTTCCACGCCATCAATCTGGCGTGCCAGTTCGTTCAACTGGTTTTCGAGGGCGGCACGGCGCGCGGCGGCCTGTTCGCGCAGTCTCGTGGCGCGTTTCATCTCGGCCGGCGTCGCCTTGACGGCGAGGCCGGAGGGGATGAGATAGTTGCGGGCGAAGCCGTCAGCGACGTCAATGACCTCACCTGCTACGCCGTGCTTGAAAACATAGTCCAGCAAAATAACTTTCATGGCCGCTTCCCCGCCCGCAGGTTGAACTCTGTGAAACCGCGGCATTATACGCCCTGCCTGGCGCGCTGCCAAGTGCCGATCGGGACGCTGCCTCCCCCTCCCGCCCGTCGGCAGCTGCCAACAGGCCGTCACGTCCCCCCGCCGTCACGTTACAATGGGCACAACGTCTTCTCCCCGGGAGCCAGTTCATGCCCATTGAAAGTATCGACGCCATTCCCGTCCGCTTACGTCGCGACGAAGCCTATCTCGGCGCCCTGCCGCCACACACGGAGGTCGGCAATTATTTTCTGAGACCGCCCTACCGTTGCCTTTACTCGGCGACCTACGAAACGGTCTTCGTGCGCCTGCGCAGCAGCGAGGGCCTGACGGCCTGGGGCGAAGCGTTGGCCCCGGTTGCGCCCGAGGTGGTGTGCGCGATCATCGAGCAGTTACTTGCCCCGGCGCTCATCGGCCGCGAAACACTCGGCGCCGGCCGTCTCTGGCATTTGATGTACGACCTGATGCGCGACCGTGGCTATTATGGCGGGCACATGCTGGACGCCATCAGCGCCGTCGACATCGCCCTGTGGGATGCCGCCGGCAAGTTGCTCGATCAGCCGGTTCACGCCCTGATCGGGGGCGCTTTCCGCGAGGACGTCCCCTGTTACGTTTCCGGCCTGCCCCGGCCCAGCGACGACGGACGCGTCGAACTGGCGCTGGACTGGCAGGCAAAGGGCTTTCACGCCTTCAAGCTGGCCGCCGGCTATGGCGTGCGCAATGACGAGACCACCACCCGCCGCCTGCGCGAGGCGCTGGATGAAGGCAGCACACTGCTGCTGGACGCCCACTGGACCTACACCGTGGAGGAAGCGCTGCAACTGGGGCGCAGGCTGGAAGGCCTTGAAGTCGGCTTTCTTGAAGCGCCGATCAATCCCGAGGACATCGCCGGTCACCGCCGCCTCAGCAACGGTCTGGTGATTCCAGTCGCCGTCGGAGAGACCGAGCGCACCCGTTACCAGTTCAGACCCTGGCTGGAGCAGCGCGCCATTTCCGTGCTGCAGCCGGACATCGGGCGCGCTGGCATCTCCGAGTCCATGGTCATCGCCCAGATGGCCGAGGCCTTCAACGCGCGTATGGCGCCGCACCTCAGCGTGGGCCTGGGGCCCTGCATCGCCGCCTCGATTCAACTGGCTGCCGCGTTGCCCAACCTGTATCTGCTGGAGTACCAGCCACCGGTGGTGGAACTGGCCAACAACCTTTTGCAGGAGCCGATCGTCGTCGAGGGCGGCCGTTTCATGATTCCGGAGGGACCCGGTCTGGGAGTCGAACTGGACCTGGCGAAGCTGCGCGCGGCGAAGGTCTAGTCTTTCAGGCCGCTGCTGGTCACCGCCTGGATGTAGTAACGCTGGAAGGGCAGCAGCAGGAGAATCGGCACGATGGCGGCCAGCATCGACCCGGCCAGTTGCTCGTTCCAGCGCGTGCGGTGTTCCTCGACGGCGGAGGAAATGGCCACCTGCACCAGGCGCAATTCCGGCCGCGGCGCGACCAGCAGGGGCCAGAAGTAGGCGTCCCACTGTTGCAGGAAGAGAAACAGGGCCGCCGTGATCAGCACGGGCCGCGACAGAGGCAGGACCACGTTGTAGAACAGCCGCATCCAGGAGGCGCCGTCAACGCGGGCGGCGTCGATGAGGTCCTGCGGTATTTCCTCAAAAAACTGGCGGAAGAGAAAGATCGCCAGGCTGTTGCCCAGCCCCGGCACGATCAGGGCCTGCCAGGTATTGCGCCAGTCCAGGGTGTTCACCAGGATGAAACGCGGAATGGCCGTCAGGTCCACCGGCACCAGGAATGGAAGCAATATGACCGTCAGAAAGAGAATGCGCTTGCCGCGAAATTCAAAGCGCGCGAAGGCGAAGCCGGCCAGCGCGTTGATGGTTCCACCCAGCACAACGGTGACACCGGCCAGCCAGAAGGAGTTCTTCAGCGCGTCGCCGAAGCCGCGCGCAAAGAGCGCTTCATAGGCTTCCAGCGTGAACTCCACCGGGAACAGTGCCCGCAGTGAGAAAGGAAAGGCGTACTCGAAGACCTTCGCGTTGGGTGTTAAGGAAGCGGCGAAGGCCCACATCAGAGGCAGCAGCGCCATCAGCGCCACGAGCAGCAGCAACACATAGATCAGCAGACGCTCGCCCTTCCGGCGCCACACATGCTGCAGGCGCAGCATCTGCAGTGACGTCGCTTTCGGGGCTACGGTGCCGGTTTGCGTTGCCATCAGTCCCTCAGGCCCGCCGCCGTAGCAGCGTAAACTGGACGCCGATCACGGCGAAGACCAGCAGCAACATCAGCGACAACATGGCCGATGAAACGCCCAGATCGCCATAGACGAAGCCACGTCGGTAGGTCTCGTACATAACCAGATTGGTGCTCAGTTGCGGCCCGCCCCTGGTCAGCAGGAGCACGGGCGCGAAGAGCAGGAAATTGGCCACGGTATCCGCCACCAGCACAAAGAGCAGCACGCCCCGCAGCAGCGGCAGGGTGACGAAACGGAAGCTCTGCCAACGGCCGGCGCCATCAATGCGCGCCGCCTCAAGCACAGTTTGCGGAATGCCCTGCAGACCGGCCAGAAAGAACAGGGTCCACAAGGGCACGCCCTTCCAGGTCGCCAGGATGATGATCGACCACAGGGCGTGCGAGGGGGAGATCAGGAAGGGCTGCCGCTCAATGCCCACCAGGTTAAGGATGCCGTTGATCAGCCCGCCCTCGCTGTTAAGCATCAGACCCCAGACCACCGTGGTCACGTTGATCGAGACGGCCACCGGCAGCAGATAGATGCTGCGGAAGACCGTGATTCCGCGCACCTTGCTGTTGGCCAGCAAGGCCAGACCCAGCGCCAGCGCCACCTGAATCGGATTTACCAGGATGCTGAAGAGCCCGGTGACCTGCATCGACTTCCAGAAGACGGGGTCGTTGAGCACACGGTTGAAGTTACCCAGACCGACGAAGACCCGCCCGCCACGCACCAGCGAGTTGCCATGCAGGCTTTCAATCAGGGTGGCGATGGTGGGAAAAAGGTTAAAGATGATGATAAGCGCCAGCGCCGGCAGCAGAAAAAGATAGGGGATGTAACGCTCGCGTCCGGTCATTGCAGGGCTGTTCCCGTAAGCCCGGATCCGGGAACTGCCAGGCCTGCGGCAGTTCCCGGACTGTTAATCAACTAGCCGCGGTACTTCACCATTTCACTTTCGATGCGAGTGACCGCAAGATTGAGCGACTCTTCCACGTCGGCACCCGTGCGGATGTCCTGGAAGGCGTCCTGCAGAATCTGTTCATACTCGAGGTAGCCGGGGGACACCGCGCGCGGATCCGGGTTTACCGTCGCCTCGTCGGCGGCCACGCGCAGGAAGTACTGGACACCCTCGTCAAACTCCTCGTCCGTCTGGAATTGCGCCAGCACGGACTGTTGCGCCGGGAAGTCACCACTGCCGCGGCGCCACCAGGCTTCGGCGCCCGCGCCCGTGGAGATCCACTGCACAAAGCGTTTGGCTTCGTCCGGGCTGTCGCTGTTGATGTTCACGCCAATGTGCCAGCTGCCGGTTGGCGTGGTGACCTCACCGTTTTCGAAGTAGGGATGGCGGGCGACCGTCCAGTCGAAATCGATATCGTCCGCCTCGCGCAGGTAGCGGTTAATGTTCCAGGGGCCGGCGATCATCATGCCCATCTTGCCGGACCAGAACAGGTCGCTGGTGCCGATGGTGTCGTCCTGCGGCGCCACCCTGCTTTCATTGAACATGTCCGAGTAGAAAGTGAAGCCGTCGATCCACGCCTGCGAATTAATGACGCCGTCGACTGTCAGGCCATCGTCACCGATGGACTGGCCGCCCAGGCCAACCGCCAGCGGCTGCAGCTGGTAGATGCGAACGGTCTGTTCCCAGCTGAATCCCCACTGATCCGTGATGCCGTCGCCGTCCGTATCCTGCGTCAGTTGCGCGGCGATGTCGGCGACCTGTTCATAGGTCAGGCGATCGTCGACGCCAGGAACCTCAATGCCGGCGGCTTCGAAAAGGTCCGAGTTGATGAAAAGCAACTGCGTGGAGGTGCTGACTGGCGCGGAAACCAACTCGCCGTTGTAGGTGCCGGCGGCCAGGGCAGCGGGCAGCCAGTCGGCGCGGTCCTCGTCGCTGAAGGCGTCGTCCAGCGGCAGCAGCCAGCCGCGCAGGCCGTAACCGGCCGTTACGGGCACGTCCACGGAAAGCACGTCAGGGTCGGACGCGCCGCCACCCAGACGAACCTGGATCTGCTCGAACAGCGCGTTGAAATCGACCGTCTCGACCTCAACGTTAATGTCCGGGTTCTCGGCTTCAAATTCAGCGATGACCTCTTCAGAGGGCCAGTTACAGCAGTTTAGCCAGGTGATGGTGGTCGCTTCCTGAGCGGCCAGCGGGGCAACGACCAGCAGCAGTGCCACAGTCATTAAGACGATATATCGTATGTGCATTGTGTCCCTCCATTCCCTACGGTGCGCAAGTTGTACCTACAACTACGGACAATGTCAACCTGGTAATCGCTTGCCCTGCCTGCTAACTTGCGCCAGGAAGCAGGGTTGCAGACATGGCGGGTGAGCGCGCAACGGACATCCTCATCGTCGGTGGCGGCGCGGGCGGCGTGGCCGCGGCCCTGGCGGCCCTGCGCCTCGGCCGGGGCGTCATCCTCAGCGAGGAGAGCGACTGGATCGGCGGCCAGTTCACCGCCCAGGCTGTGCCGCCCGACGAGCATCCCTGGATCGAACAGACCGGCGCCACCCGCAGCTACATGCAGTTTGCGCAGGGCGTGCGCAACCACTACCGCCGTCACTACCCGCTGACCGACGAGGCGCGCAGTATCGTCAACCTCAACCCCGGCAAGGGCAGCGTCAGCCGCCTCTGCCATGAGCCGCGCGTGGCCCTCGCCGTCATTGAGGGCATGCTGGCCCCCTGGTGCAGCAGCGGCCAGCTGGAAATCTGGCGAAAACACGTCGCGGTCAGCGCCGAAACGGACGGCGACCGGGTGCGCGCCGTAACCTTGCGCAGTCTGGCCGGCGGCGACGAGACGACGGTCAGCGCGGCCTGGATTCTCGACGCCACCGAACTCGGCGACGTACTTGAGCTGGCCGGCGTGGAGCATGTCATCGGCGCCGAGAGCCAGGCGCAGACCGGCGAGCTGCATGCCCTGCCCGGCGACCCCGACCCGCTCGACCAGCAGGCCGTCACCTGTTGCTTAGCCGTGGACTGGCTGCCGGGCGACAATCACATCATTGAGCGGCCGCAGGATTACGTCTTCTGGCGCGGTTACCAGGCGGACTTCTGGCCCGGGCCGCAGTTGGGCTGGCGTTATCCCGATCCCGTCACACTTGAGCCCGTATGCCGGCCGCTCTTCGCCGCCGGCCACCAGGCCGACTTCTGGCGTTACCGCCGCATTCTTTACAAGGACTTTTACAGCCAGGGCAGCTTCAGCAGCGACATCACCCTGGTCAACTGGCCGCAAAACGACTACTGGCTGGGCCCCCTGGTCGGCGTACCGCAGGCTGAGGTACAGGCCAACCTGCGAGCCTGCCGTCAACTCAGCCTGTCCTTCCTCTACTGGATGCAAACCGAGGCGCCGCGCCATGACGGCGGCCTGGGCTACCCCGGCCTCCGTCTGCGCCCCGACGTCCTCGGCAGCGAAGACGGACTGGCGAAAAAGGTCTACGTGCGCGAGTCGCGCCGCATAAAGGCCGATTTCCCAGTCCTTGAGCAACACCTCGGCGTGGCGCAGCGCGAGGGCCTGGTCGGCGCCGAGCGCTTTGACGACTCAGTCGGCGTGGGCAGCTACCGCATCGACCTGCACCCCGGCACGGCGCAGCGCAACTACGTCGACGTCAGTTGCTACCCCTTCCAGATTCCCCTGGGCGCGCTGATTCCGCAGCGCATGGAAAACCTGTTGCCGGCCTGCAAGAACCTCGGCGTGACTCACATCACCAACGGTTGCTACCGCCTGCATCCCGTCGAATGGAACATCGGTGAGGCCGCCGGCGCCCTGGCCGCCTGGTGCCAGACCCGGGGTCTGCAACCGAAGCAGGTCCGCGCCGACGAGTCGCACCTCGACGACTTTCAGACCCTGCTGCGCAAACGACTCGGTTTCGTACTCGAATGGCCGGAGTACGCCCGCCTTACGCCACGCTGACTTTAATCCACTTTTTGCATGTCCAGCCCAAAAGAATTGACCTTCTACGGCTTGTTCAATGGAGTAAAACATGTTGCGGATTCTGGCTTTTTTCGTCATTTTGGTGACTCTCCTCTCGCCCGTCAGCGCGCAACAAATGGCGGAGCCCCTTGTCTTCAACCCTGATGCAGTCGCCGTACAGACCCTGGCCGGAATCCGCCAGATTGATCCTTCCTGTGTGATCGGCAACGGAGGCAGTTTCGCCGCGCCTGCACCGTCACTACCATTCAGCCTCGATACGCCCTTTGTCTTCGCCGAATCCAATCTGCCGCTGCTGACACTGCCGGACACTGGCGTCAGCAACTACCACGTCCCGCGTTCACTCACCTGGCTGCCGGACAGCCAGGCACTGTTCGCAATTCCGGCATTTGCCGGCGAGATCGTATTCGACGTCCCCTTGCTCTTTCCGGGGCTGGGCCGGCGCAGCGATTTCTTCGGTGCAACGGCTGGCCACGGCGACTTCCGGCCCCAGGCCGCCCTGCATGACGGCCGCCAGGAAAACGTGATTTACGCCGCGGCGTTGCCGGACAGGGCCATCGTTTCCACGGCGCCTTCCTCGGTCCTGCCCGCCAGCATGCACAATGCGCTCGACGGCCTGCACAAGCTGTGGGCCTGCGTCGGCACGGACCCGACTCAACTTGCTTTCGCGGCCGCAGGCGCAGGCGCGCCCGCCGCTTCGGCGGCATTGCCGGCCGCCCCGTCCTGGGAGGTCAATGAGTTGGCCAACAACCTCGGCGGCCTGGGACGCATCTACCGTGCCACCTACGAGGGCCAACCGGCTCTGGTGGTGAACCGTCTGGCCTCGGCCAACCACGAGGAGCTCGCCTTCCGGGTGTCGCAGGCGGAGTTCAACGGCGCCGGCGTGGGTTGTTTCAAGGCCAGCCCGGACAACCGCATCGCTGCAACCAAGCAGGACAATGGCAACGCCGTCATCGCCATGGGACCCGACTTTGAAAACAAGACCTTCCACGTGATCTTCAACGGCGGCCTTTCCGGGCAGGTCGGCGGCACCGTCACGTCCTACGACGGCCCGCCAGGAGCGAACTGTTCCTGATCTCGCCCGGCAAAAGTACGTAAGAGAATTGCGCCGCGGTCTCACCGTGGCGCTTTCGATTCGATGGCATTTCCAGGATCGAACCGTTACCATTCCGGCCTTCACCGGTCCAGCTTGAGTAGCCCATGAACCTGCCCGATCTCTTCCGTCTGGATGGCAAAACCGCCCTCGTTACCGGCTGTCGCCGCGGCATCGGCCGGGTCATCGCCCTGACCCTGGCCGAAGCCGGCGCAGATGTAGTCGGCGTCAGCCAGAACATGGAAGCCGACGGCGGCGCGATTGGCGCGGAAGTGCGCGCCCTGGGCCACAACTTCCACGCCTTTACCTGCGACATGGGCGACCGTGAGGCGCTTTACACCTTCATCCGTGACGTGCAGGTGACTGCCCCGCCGGTGGACATCCTCGTCAACAACGCCGGCATCGTGCCGCGCGCCGACGCCGTCGATTATCCGGACGAGGACTGGGACCGCGTCTTTGAGATCAACCTCAACGCCCAGTTCATTCTGGCCCGCGAGTTCGGCCGCGGCATGCTGGCGCGCGGAGCCGGCAAGATCATCTTCATCGCCTCGCTGATGAGCTTTCAGGGCGGCATCCGCGTCCCGGCCTACGCCGCCAGCAAGGGCGCCATCGCCCGCCTGACCCTCGCGCTCAGCAACGAGTGGGCTGGCCAGGGCGTGCAGGTCAACGCCATCGCGCCCGGCTACGTCGCCACCGAATTGACCGCCGACCTGCTCAACGACACGGCGCGCTACCAGGCCATTCTCGAGCGCATCCCCGCCGGCCGCTGGGCCCAACCCGAGGACTTCCGCGGCGCGGCGCTCTACCTCGCCTCGCCCGCCTCCGATTACGTCACCGGCGAAATCCTCACCGTCGACGGCGGCTGGATGGGCCGTTGAAAGTTGCTTCACCCTCCTGAAGCAAGATGTTCAAACCGAAGATCCAGACTCGCATTCGACACGGGGGAAACAGGTCCATAACCCCTCTCCCTGAGAAGGGCTCTGTCAAAGACGGGAAAAGGGGATTGGGGTGAGGGCACGCCACAAGGCTACGCGCTAAAATCTCCCAGGCCACCGCACACAGGGAGCGCGCATGAGCCGTCCGCCCAATTTCCTCTTCATCATGTCCGACGACCACGCCGCGCACGCCATGAGCTGCTACGGCAGCCGCATCAACCGGACGCCCAATCTCTACCGTATCGCCGACGGCGGCATGCGCTTCGACAACTGCTTCTGCACCAACTCGATCTGCACGCCCAGCCGCGCCGCCATCCTCACCGGCACCTGGAACCACGTCAACGGCGTCACCACCCTCGCCACCCACATGGACAACCGCCTGCCCACCTTCGTCAAGACCCTGCAGGCCGGCGGCTGGCAGACCGGCGTCTTCGGCAAGTGGCACCTCGGCACCGGCCCGGCGCATTGCCCCGCAGGCTTCGACGACTGGGCCGTCCTGCCCGGTCAGGGCATCTATCACAACCCGACCTTCATCTTTAAGGGGCCGGACGGCGGTCAGCGCCGCGTCGTCAAGGGCTACACGACCGACATCATCACCGACCAGTGCCTTGACTGGCTGGATGGCCGCGATCGCGAGCGGCCCTTTATGCTCATGTGCCACCACAAGGCGCCGCACCGCCCCTGGGTCACGGACGACAAACACGCCCAAATGTTTCTCAATGAGGACGTGCCGGAGCCCGACACTCTGCAGGACGACTACAGCAATCGCGCCGCCGCCGCGGCCGCCGCCCAAATGCGCGTCGGCCTGCACATGAACGACACGGACATCAAGGCGGAAATGCCGCGCGACATGCCCGAGGCCGAACTGCGCAGCTGGGCCTATCAGCGCTACATCAAGGACTACCTGCGCGTCGTCGCCAGCATCGACGACAACGTCGGCCGTCTGCTGGACTGGCTCGACGAACAGGGCCTGGCCGAAGACACCGTTGTGGTCTACACCTCCGACCAGGGCTTTTTCCTCGGCGACCACGGCTGGTACGACAAGCGCTTCATGTACGAAGAGTCGCTGCGCATGCCGCTGGTCATGCGTTACCCACGGCTCATCGAGGCCGGCAGCGTCAACGACGACATGGTGCTTAACGTCGACTTCGCACCCACCTTCCTCGAACTGGCCGGTATGCAGCCGGACGACAGCATCCAGGGCCGCAGCTTCGCCGCCAACCTGGCGGGCGACACGCCGCCGGACTGGCGCCAGTCCTTCTATTACCGCTACTGGATGCACCGCTCGCACCACAACGTCTTCGCCCATTACGGCCTGCGCACGCATCGCCACAAACTGATCTATTATTATGCGGACGGCCTCGGCACTTCCGGCAGCGTCGGCGAACGCCACGCGCCGGAATGGGAGTTCTTCGATTTGCAGGAGGACCCGTCCGAGCTGCACAACCGGATCGACGACCCGACCATGGCCGACACCGTCGCCGCGCTCAAGGACGAACTGCACCGCCTGCAGGCCGAGGTCGGCGACCAACGTTATCAACTGGACGTGGACTGACATGACCCGACCCAACATTCTGCTGCTCATCGCCGACGACCACCGCCATTCGGCCATCGGCGCCCTCGGGCTGGAGCCGGTGGCGACGCCGACCCTCGACCGCCTGATGGCCGAGGGCACGGCCTTCACCCGCGCCGGCATCATGGGCGCCACTTCCGACGCGGTCTGTCTGCCCAGCCGCGGCATGCTGCTCAGCGGACGCGGCCTCTTCCGCACGCCCGACCCGCTGCCCGCCGACGCGCCACTGCTGCCCGAACTGCTGTGGCAGGAGGGTTACGGCACTTGCGGTATCGGCAAGTGGCACAACCACAGCGAAAGCTACGCCCGCTGCTTCAGCACCGGTGGAAAGGTCTTCCTCGGCGGCATGTCCGACCAGTACGCGGTGCCGGTCTACCCCTGGTCCGCCGTGCGCACCCAGGACGAGAGCCAGCTGGAGGTCAACGACGCCTTCTCCACCACGCTCTTCGCCGACGAGGCCATCAATTTCCTGCAGTCCCGCAGTCCCGCTGACGATGAACCCTTCTTCGCCTGGGTGTCCTTCACCTCGCCGCATGACCCGCGCACGCCGCCCGGCGACTTTGCCGGGCGCTACCAGGCCGATGACGTCGAACTGCCGGAAAACTTCATGGCGGAGCACCCCTTCGACCTCGGCATCAGCGACGTCCGCGACGAATTGCTGGCGGCGCAACCGCGCGAGGAAAGCGAGATTCGCCAGCACCTCGCCGACTACTACGGCATGATCACGCACATGGACCATGAGATCGGGCGCATCCTGGGGGCGCTCGAGAGTCAGGGCCTGGCCGACAACACCATCGTCATCTACTGCGCCGACCACGGCCTCTCACTCGGTCAGCACGGCCTGATGGGCAAACAAAACGTGTACGAGCACAGCCTGCGCATTCCGCTGATTCTGCGCGGACCGGACATCGCCGCCGATCAGCGCTCGGACGCCCTCTGTTACCTGCACGATCTTTACCCCACCCTGCTGGAGCGCGCCGGTTGCGCCCTGCCGGAGACCAACGAGGGCTACAGTCTGAACGCCCTGCTCTCCGGCCAGCGCACGCGCCACCGTCGCTCACTTTTCGCCGCCTGGCAGCCCGTGCAGGGACATCCGGGAAAAGAGCCGCACATGCGCAGTCTGCGCGGCGAACGCTTTAAACTGATCGAATCCCGGGTGGCTGGCGAGGGGCACATGCAACTCTTCGATTTGCAGGCCGACCCGCTGGAGATGAACGACCTCTCAGAGTTGCGCGGTTACCAGCACGTCCTGGAGCGCATGCGCAATCGCCTGCGAATCTGGCAGCGCAGCGCCGGTGATCCCCTGGTCAGTGAGGGCTAAGACTGCTACACACCGGCGTTCGGCCTGGCAACAGCCAAAACGACCGTCAAGCCTCTGCGGCCTCCAGCAACCGCACCTGCACGTAGTACGCGCCGCGGGCGTGATCCTCATCGTCCAGCAGACGCGCGCGCAGATGGGCCGCGCCGGGTGCCAGTTCCGCTGTGAAACGCGCGCTGCGGCTGCCCGCTTCGACTTCGCCCGCCAGGTCCAGCGGCGTACGGCCGTCGGCGTAGTCGATGCCCAGCGTCGCCTTGGTCAGCGGCAAGGCCACACCGCCCGTGTACCAGAAATAGAATCGTTTCTCCACCCACTCCCGCTCCCAGGGCACGTCGTCGCCCTCAATGCCGGCGTCGATGGCGTGTTGCGTCTCCGGCGGCCAGCGACGCAACTCGAATTCGTAGCGCCCGCCCTCCAGAATCTCCACCTCGAAGTAACCCTCGGCGTCGTGGCCGCGGCGCACGTGCCCCTGCGAGACGATGGCGTCGCAGTCTTCGTTGCGCCAGTCGTGTCCGGTGAGCAGGGTCTGCTGCGCGTTGGGCCCGCCGATCGCCATCGGGATGTCGCGCTCAAACTGCTCGCTGACCAGAGTCCACCACTGCTCGTAGTCCGCGCGCAGTTGTGCCACCCGCTGCGGGTGCTGCGCGGCGATGTTCTCGCGCTGGCCCGGGTCGCTGGCGAGGTTGTAGAGCTCCTGGCCGTCAATCAGGCGCCAGGGGCCGTTCATCACCGCGCTGTGGCGCCACTTGCGCGGCCGCACCAGGCGCTGCGAGTCGGTCACGATGCTGCGCTCCGGCCAGTCCCTGTCGTCGCCTTCCAGCAGCGGGCGCAGACTGCGGCCATGCACGGGCGGACCGGCCTCGTCGACCACGCCGCAGAGGTCCAGCAGGGTCGCCTTGACGTCGACGTGCGAGCTGAGTTGATCGATGTCGCGGCCACCAGCCAGGCCTCCGGCCGGCCAGCGCAGGAAGAAAGGCACGCGGTGACCGCCCTCGTATTGCCAGACCTTCATGCCGCGCATGCCGGCGTTGTAGCCATCGACGAGGTGGCCATCTTCGTCCACAGTTACGCCGCCGGCGCTGCCATTGTCGGTCGAGAAGATCAAGAGGGTGTCCTCCTCCAGCCCCAGTTCCGCCAGGCGCGCGCGCAGGCCGCCGAAGTTCTCGTCGATGTTGGCGATCATGCCGTAGAAACGGGCGCGCTCTTCCGACACCTGCCCGCGGTAAGCCTCACTGTAGCGCGTCTCCACGTTCCAGGGGCTGTGCGGCGCGTTGGGCGTGATCATGCAGAAGAAGGGGCGCTCGCGATTGCGCTCGATGAAGGCCAGGCCCTCGCGGAACCACACGTCGGTGCAATAACCCTCGAAACGCCGCATCTCGCCATTGTCGCGATAAACGTCGTCGAAGTAGTCGTTGCCCCAGTGGTCGTTTGTCTGGCTGATGCCGCCGGCGCCATGCACGACGGCCTCGTCAAAGCCGCGCTCCTGCGGCGTGTAGGGCGAGACGTCGCCGAGGTGCCACTTGCCGAAGATGCCGGTGCGCCAGCCCGCGTCACGCAGGCAGTCCGCCACCGTGCGTTCGTCCTGGCGCAGCAGCGAGCGCCCGCCAATCGTGTGCCAGACGCCGGTGCTGTTGGCGTAACGTCCGGTCAGCAGCCCGGCCCGCGTCGGCGCGCAGGTGGGCCCCACGTGGTAATCGCGCAATCGCAGGCTCCCGGCATGGAAGGCGTCGAGGTTGGGCGTGCGCAGGACCGGGTTGCCCGTGCAACCCAGGTCGCCGTAACCCTGGTCGTCGGTCATCACCAGCACGATATTGGGGCGCCTTTGCTCGCTCATCGGGCAGTCCTTTCGCTTCAGCCTGGGTATGCAGGGATGGTATAGACTCGCGCCCTGCCCGGCAAACCGCGTCACGGATGGCAAGCGCGGAGCCAGGCATTACAATCGGCCGCAGGGCCGCGCGAACGCCGCAAGGGAGACTGCCATGCAATACACCCATCTGGGACGCACAGGACTGCTGGTCAGCCGCTTTTGCCTCGGCACGGCCAACCTGGGGCCCTTCACCGCCCCGGAGGACAGCCCTGCCATCATGAACGAGGCGCTGGAGCTGGGCATCAACTTTTTTGACACGGCCGACATTTACGGCTGGTGGGGCGGCCGCGAACAACCGGGCCTGAGCGAGGAAATCATCGGGCGCTGGCTGGCGAAAGACAAGGCGCGCAGAAGGCAGATCGTGCTGGCCAGCAAGGTCTACTTCCCGATGAGCGACGACGTCAACGACCGCGGTCTGTCGGCCTACCACATCCGCCAGGCCTGCGAGGACAGCCTGCGCCGTTTGAAGACGGACCACATCGACCTGTACCAGATGCACCACGTCGACCGCGGCCAGCCGCAGCCGACGGAATACGAATGGGGCATGGCCAAACCCGGCGTCGATCGTCAGCGCTCCGGCCAGCGCAAGCCGGAGACCAGCTGGGAGGAAATCTGGCAGGCCATGGAACTGCTGGTCCAGCAGGGCAAGGTGTTGTACCTGGGCAGCAGCAACTTCGCCGGCTGGAACATCGCCCAGGCCTGCGAACGGGCCCGGCAACGCAACTTCCTCGGCCTGGTCAGCGACCAGAGCCTCTACAACCTGAGCCAGCGCTCGATTGAAATGGAAGTGATTCCCGCCTGCCGCGAATACGGTCTCGGACTCCTGCCCTACATGGCCCTCGCCGGCGGTCTGCTGGCCGGCACGCTGCGCAAGGCTGCCGCGGGCCGTCGCACGCCGGTGTACGACGAGCTGGACCCGGGCATGAAAGCCAAAATCGACGCCTGGGAAGCCTTCTGCCGCGAACTGGGCGAAGCCCCGGCCCACGTGGCGACCGCCTGGCTACTGAAGAATCCGGCGGTGACCGCGCCGATCATCGGCCCGCGCCGGGTCGAACACCTGGCCGACAGCCTGCGCTCGCTGGAACTTGACCTTGATGAAGCCGCGATGGCGCGCCTCGATGAAATCTGGCCGGGGCCGGGCGGTCAGGCGCCCGAGGCCTACGCCTGGTAGTTCCTCAGTTTTGGGCGGCCCGACCCGGCCAGGCCTCAGGGTTGGCCAGGTTGGCCGGGGGTTCTCCCCGCAATAACTGCCCGATCTGTAGCGCCACCCCGCCCCACATCGCCTCGAAAGCCTCGTCCGTGAAAGGCGCGATGTGCGGCGTCACCACCACGTTGGACATGCGCAGCAGGGGATTGTCCGGCGCCGGCGGGTCCGGATCGAACACGTCCAGACCGGCGCCGGCCAGGTGCCCGTCCTGCAAGACGCGAATCAACGCCGCCTCTTCAATCACCTGTCCCCGACTGGTATTGATCAGGTAAGCACCGGGCTTCATCAGGCGCAAATGTCGCTCCCGCACCAGATGCTGCGTCTCCGGCGTATGGGGCAGGTGAAGGGTCACGACGTCGGCATGGGTGAAGAGCGCATCCAGGTCGTCCGTGAAAGTGACGCCTGGCGCCACTGGCTGCCGGGACCCGGGCGCGCGCGCAAAGACCAGCACGGACATCTTCAGCCCCGACGCACAGATTTCGGCCACGCGCCGGCCAATGCGCCCGTAGCCGACCACGCCCAGGCGGCGTCCGAGAAGCTCCGTGCCGGTCAGGGCATTGCGGTCAACCTCGTTGCGCCGCAGCTGCGCATCGCCTTTCACAATTCGTTTGGCAAGCGTCAGCAGCAGGCCAACAGCATGTTCAGCCGTTGATTCACTTGGCCCGTCCGGGTTGTTGCAGACCAAAATCCCGCGCTGGCTGGCCGCTGCCAGGTCAATGTGGTCCAGGCCGATGCCGGGCATGGCCAGCAGCTGCAAGGCGGGGCCGACGCGGTCCATGAAGTCCGCATCGATGGCGAGACCCGGGATGCAAATGGCGACAAGCGAGCCGGGCAGTTTGCGCAGGTCCCCGCCATCGGCGATGTCAACCACGCCTTCCAGCGCTGCCAGATGACGCGCGGGCAGCGGGAACTCAATCCATAGCCTGGGCTTCGCAGCAGGTTTCTTCACAGCGTCAGGACAAATCCCTGTTTACCGGTCTTGCGCGGGCGGCCATGACCCCGGGCCCGGGGCAAGTCAGCCCTGCCCTACCCTGCCCGGCCAGGCTTCCGGATTGGCCAAATGCGTGGGGCGTTCGCCGCGCAGCACCTGGCCGATTTGATGGGCCGTCCCGCCCCACATCCTCCGCACACCCGCATCCGTATAGGACGCGATGTGAGGCGTCACGACCACGTTGGGCATGCGCAGCAGGGGATTGTCCGCCTCCGGTGGTTCCGGATCGAAGACGTCCAGACCGGCGCCGGCCAGGTGACCTTCCTGCAAGACACGGATCAGGGCCATTTCGTCGATTACCGGCCCCCGGCTGGCATTGATCAGGTAACTGCCGCGCTTCATCAGGCGCAGCTGTGGCTCGCCCACCAGATGGCGCGTTCCATCTGTCAAGGGTGTGTGCAGCGAGACGACGTCGGCCTTCGTGAACACCGCTTCCATATCCTCCGCAAAGCAGAATCCCGGCGCCTCAATCTGACTCTGGTCAATGAAGGGATCGTGGACCAATACCTTCATCCCAAGCCCCAGGCCACAAATCTCGGCCACACGCCGGCCGATCCGACCAAATCCCAGGATGCCCAGAGTCAAGCCACGCAATTCGGTGCCGCGCATGTCCAAACGGGGGATGTCGGCCCCGCGCATTTGCATGTCTCCGGTCATAACCCTCTTGGCCACAGCCAGCAGCAGGGCAACGGTATGTTCCGCCGTCGACTCGGTAGGACCATCGGGATTGTTGCAGACCAGAATGCCCCGCTCGCTGGCCGCCTTGAGGTCAATGTGGTTCAGGCCAATCCCCGGCATGGCCAGCAGCTGCAACTCCGGCCCCACCCGGTCCATCATAGCGCCATCAGTCCTGTTTATGCCGCCGCTTTCGACGACCCTTGAACCAGGCAAACTCTCCGGGTCCGCGTCCGTAACGACCTCGGCGAGGTCCTCAAGCGGCGCCAGGACATCTACGGGCGGGGACTTGACCCTGATCCATACTCTTGGTTTCACGGGCATGCGCTCCCTTCAGATTCGCGGACTTGCAGGCACGGCTTTTGGAAAATTGATCCGCTGTGGCCATCCATCAATGGGACGGAATATTGCGGAAGTTGGAGAATGTGATTTCCTCGCTGGTGATGAACTCCAGCAGGGCGGCTTTGCCCTCCTCCGTTGCCCTTTTGGCCCGCCGCAAGGCCGCGCCAACCTCTTGAGGGTCGTCGATGCGCTCCGCATGGCCGCCCATGGCGCGGGCCATGTCGGCATAGTCGCCGCCGAGGTCGCGCGTGCGATACAGCTTGTGAGACAGGATGCGGGCATTGGTCTCGATGGCCATGGTGGCGTTGTTAAAGACCACCGTAAGGATCGGGATGTCGCAGCGCACGGCCGTCTCGAAATCCAGGCCGGTCATGCCGAAGGCCGCGTCACCCATGAAATTGACGCAGAACTTGTCCGGTTGCGCCAGTTTGGCCCCCATGATCAGGCCCAGACCCGTTCCCAAAGCGTGAGACTTGCCCCAGCCCATGTAGCCCCGCGGCGTGGTGGCGCGGTAAAAAGGCAGCAACTGGTTGCGCGGGCTGCCGGAGTCGTGCGTGACGATCGTCCTTGCCGGGTCGACCAGCTGGATGAACTCCCAAATGACGCGGTAAGGGGTCATCGGGACTTCCGTCGACGTCAGCTTCGGCATCCACTGCTTCAGCCAAACTTTCCTGCCGTCCTTTATTTCGCTTGCCAGACCGCCATCGTCAGCCGCTTGCGCGCCCATGTCCCGGATAGCCTCGATGAACTGGCGCAGCACCAGTTTGGCGACGCCCAGGAACCGGTGCTCCGTGCGGTAACTCTTGATCAGGACGCGTACGTCGATGGTTGCGAGGATGATCGTCTTCCC
>JAGWBD010000004.1 GCA_021296065.1 Anaerolineae bacterium | reverse complement strand
TCGGTGACCTTCCAGCCCTTTTCGTATTCGCGCCAGCCTTCGTAGTCGAAAGGAACAAAAAAGTATGAAGGCGATTGAGGAAAGATTTCCTGCCAGTCCGTGTCTTCAACATTGTGTGTGTTCAGCCAGGTGTATTTGTCCTTGCGCAGGCCCTGGCAGTCGCTGTGAAACACGCGCGCGGGCCCATTGTGGTCCTTGTGCCGGATGAAGAAGGCGACGCTGACGCCTTGCTGGATGTCGAAGACGTTGTCGTCCCGGTTGCCGTCCGGCGTGGTCTCTTTCTTCTTGCTGTTGCCGTGCAGGTCCAGCACGTAAATCTCACTGAAGCTATTCAGCAGGGACTGGCGCATGCCGCGGAAGGTCGGGTTGTCCAGCCAGGCGTGGTTGGTGATGAAGGCCAGCACACCTTCACCGTTGCGTTCGATGCGCCACTGGCCGAATCGGATGAACTTGACGTAATCGTCCTGCAACCACTTGGGATTTCGTTCTTTCAAGGGAACACCATCCACGAAGTAGTAATTGCGCATCAGTTCGCGGATCCAGTGGCCCTTGTTGGCGCTGTGGCCGCTGTAGGGAGGGTTGCCGAGCACGACCATGATGGGCTTGTCGTTTTTGACCTCGGCGGCGGCATTGGCTTCCGCCACAATATGGTCTTCCCAGAGCTGCTCCACCTTTTTTTCGCCACGGTCCAATGAGTTGGTGAGCAGAATGTTCAACCGGTCATCCTCACCAGGTGGGCAGCCGTTCTCACTCAGGAACAAGCCCATACGCATGTGCGCCAGGGTGTAGGGGGCCATCAGCAATTCGAAGCCGTGCAGGCGCGGCAGCAATTGACGGCGCACGTAGTCCGGCCAAATGCCGCGTTGGCCGCGCATGGTCTCGTATATCAGCTCCACCACGGCCAGCAGGAAGCTGCCGGTGCCCGTCGCCGGGTCCAGGATGTGGACGTCGTCGCTGGCCAGGCCGTCGCGGCGGTCGAAGTGGCTGCGCAGGATCGTATCCACACTGCGGACGATATAGCCAACGACGGGCTCCGGCGTGAAGTAGACGCCGCGCTGCTCGCGCAAAACGGGATCGTGTGTGGCGAGGAAGTCCTCGTAGAAGTGGACGATGGCGTCGCGCTGGCGTGTGCCGCTGCCAAAGTCGCGCATGACGTCGGAGATTTGTGTGTTGGCCAGGCGCGTCGTCAGTTGCTCAACGGCCCATTTCACCTCGCGCTCCAGTTCCTGAAAGATTTGCCCGAACTCGCGGTGCAGGAAGCGGTTGGTGCGCGGCATGTCGGCGAAGGCGCGCGCCAGCGTGAAATCCCGCGCGGGCAGGTGCTGCAGTTCCATACGCGCGGCGAAGAGTGCGTAGGCCAGGGTCTGGGCGTACATGTCTGCGAATTCGCTGTTGTCCAGTTCGGGCAACAATTCGAATTCCAGATCATGTTTGTGCTTGTGCAGAAAACTGCGAAGGTTGGGCGTGTTCAGGGTCTCGCTGATCAGATCCGCGATCTCGCGCGTCAGGTCCGCCATCACCCTGGCAAGGTCCTCCGGCGAGGTGATATCGGCAGGTGATGTGCGCTGGAAGCGCTCCAGCAGCGAAGTCAGGTCGCTGTATTGCCTGCGTTGCGCCTGCAACCCGCTGCCCGTGAGGCGCGCGACGGTGACGGTTTGCCCGACTTCTTCTCCGCCGCGATACCAGCGGAACTCGCGATAGTTGGTGAGGATCAGGTTGTCGCAGGCCACCCGATAGCGATTCAGTTGATCGCTGTTTTCAACGGCGTCAAGCGCGACGCGAAGGTCCTTGCACTCGACGTAGCCAACGGGTTGCCCTGCCAGTTGCAGCACGAGGTCCGGCGCGCCGAAATCCAGCTGGCGCGGTTCATTGATGACCTGAAGGCTCTCGTCAAAGGAGCGGAGCAGACCTTCCAGCGAGGACCGGTAGCTGTGTTCGGTCGCCACGCCGCTGCCGTACATACTGCGCAGGTCATTTACGTAGGCGTTGACGGGATTCATGCGCGCATTATGGCTGGCGAGACCTGCGCCCGCCAGGGGCTGGTTCAGGCTTCGAGCGTGGAGGTCTCCGCGGCCAGGCTGCGTTCCAGCGCCTGCGCGACCCAGCAGTCGAGGCTCTGGTCGCTGTCTCTGGCGGCCTGCCAGATGCGCTTGTGCAACGATTCGCCCAGTTGCAGGCAGACTGGTTCGGACAAGGGCATTTCAATCGATTCGGGCTTTCTGGGCGTATGGTCCGCTTCCGCGCATGCGGCCAAATACTCATCTATGGAGATAGCAAACTCGCGCTCCAGGCCCTCAACGTCATTGGCGACAAAGGTGACGATGGAGTACGGGCCGCTGTTCACCACGCTGCCACACAGGCATTTGAAGTCGTCGTCATACTCTATTCTGGCGATGTAACCCTTGTATTCCATTACGGCGTAATCCCTTCATCCTCCAGAAACCGGGCGATGGTACGCGCGGCATTCCTGTCAATCTCGGGGCGCGGATGGGGCTGGTGCACAACCAGCGTCTCGCGGCTGGATTGAAAGGCCACCCGCGAGCCTGAACGCTCGGTGACTTCGAAGTCCAGCGCGTCCATCAGGGCAACAACCTCCCGCCAGCGGATGTTGGCTGGTGGCGGCTGACTGAACAGGCGCTCAAGGGTCGCCCGAATGAGACTCAGGGTATCACAGACCTTCCACCCGAGCAGCAGAGTTCACCTTGAAAAGGGTTTGTCCTGACCAGGGTTTATCCTGAAAGGGCTATACTGCCCCAGGCGATCACAAGAGGAGCGCGCATGGAGGGCGGGCCGCTGCTGCTGCAGCCGGCGCTGAAGGTCAAGGTCTGGGGCGGGCGCAAACTGGAGGCGACCGGCATGGACCTGCCGGACGGGCAGCCCTACGGCGAGGCCTGGGTGATGCACGACAGCGCGACCGTCGCTGCTGGCCCCCTGGCCGGGCGCGAACTGGGCGAGTTGCTGCCGCATCATGGCGAATCACTGGCCGGGCCGGAAGTCGACCTGGGCGAGGGTTGGCCGCTGCTGGCCAAGCTGCTGGACGCCTCCGCCTGGCTTTCCGTCCAGGTGCACCCGGACGACGCCTGGGCGCAGCGTCTGGAAAACGAAACGCGCGGCAAGACCGAGGCCTGGTACGTCGTCGCGGCGGAGCCGGAGGCGCGCCTGGTGCGCGGTCTGCAACCCGGCTGCACGCGCGAGCAGCTGGCGGCGGCCATTCACGCGGAGACCTTGCCGGCGTTGTTGCTGGAGTCGCCGGTGCGGGCGGGTGACGCGCTGATGTTGCGCGCGGGGACCGTGCACGCGCTGGGGCCGGGCCTGCTGGTCTACGAGATTCAGCAGACCTCGGACCGCACCTATCGCCTCTACGACTGGGGCCGGCGCGGTCTCGACGGTCAGCCGCGGCCGCTGCACGTTGAGCGCGGCCTGATGGTGGCCGACGTGGATGAACCGGCGCCGCTGGAGCATCATGGCGGGCGGCAGGAACAGGTCGTCGAGATCGCGCGCTGCGACTATTTCGTCTGTGAATTGCTGCAACTCAACGCGCGCGCCGGCGAGTGCCTGACGCGCGACACGGCGGGGCGGCGCTTCCAGGCGCTGACCTGCATCGCGGGCCAGGCGACGCTGGCCTGCGGCCCGGGCGAACTGTCCTTGCGCGCGGGTCAGACGGCGCTGGTGCCGGCATGCGCCGGCGTCTGGCGTCTGCGCGGCGCGGCGCAGTTGCTTTTGGCGCGTCAGCCCTGATCGCTGATCGCTTCGGGCAGGGTCAACAGACCGCAGTTGCTCATCAGGAACTCGAATTCGCCGGTCAGCACCTCGTCGCCGCTTTCCTGGGCGAGGCGATAGCCGCGCTGCAACCAGGGGACGGCCGCCGTGCAGTTGCCCTGCGAGGCATCGGCGTTGGCCGTCCACCAGTAGTGGCGCGGGTCGTCGGGGCCGATGTCGATGGCGCGGCGGAAGGACGCGGCCGCCTCGCTGTACTGCTTGCCGTTCATCTGGGCGCGCCCCAGCCAGTAATGGCAGCTCTGGTGGCGCGCGTTGCTTTCGATGCAACGTGAAAGGTACTCAATCGAGCGGCCATAGTCGCCAAGCACGCGCAGGTAGACGGTGCCCAGCTCCAGCAGCGCCGTGGCGTTGCGCGGATTGAGGTCGATGATGTCGGCCAGCAGGGCGATGGAGGTGTCGACGTCGCCGAAGCGGTAATTGTGCAGCCGCGCCAGGTCGATGATGATGTAGGGCAAATGCGGCGCCATCTCCCGCGCCCGCTGCAGGTCTTCCAGCGCGGCATCGTAGTCGAAGCGGGCGTACTCGTTGATGTGGGCGCGCACGCGCAGGGCTTCGGGGCTGTCGGGGTCTTCCTGCAGCGCGCTGTTGACCGTGCTGAAGGCGCGTTCGTGATGGCCAAGGTCAAAGAGCGCTTCGGCGAGGTAGGCGCCGGCGCGTGCGGCGGCGGGCTGCGCCTCACCGGCCAGATCGAGGGCGTGGCGCGCGCTGATGAGAGCCGCCGTGAAGTCACCGTTGCGGTCCAGCATGAGGGCGCGCAGGGCCCAGGCGTCGGCACTGAAGGGATCGGCGGTGACGGCGTTTTCGGCAACGTCGAGGGCCTCGCCGGCGCGGCCGTCCATGACCAGCGCCAACGCCAGGCGCTGGTGCAGTTCGACGTCGTTGGGCAGCGTCGGGGCCAGTTCCGCGTAGAGCGTTGCGGCTTCGCCGATGGCGCCGCGTTGCCAGGCGGCGTCGGCCAGTCGCAGGCGGACGGTGGTGTCTTCGGTGGGCAGGGGCGTGGGCGCCAGTACGGTGGCGAGAACGCGTTCCGCGTCGTCAACGAACTGGTCGAAGCGCTGTTCGACGACAGGTGAAAACTGCTCGCGGTTCTGTAAGACGTAAAGACCGGCGTAAAGCGCGACTGGAGTCAGCAGCCACAGCCACAGCCAGCGCAGCGAAAACAGGTTGCGGCGCTGGCCGCGGCGGTAGCGTTTGGGGATGCGCAGGTTCACGGGTTCAGCCGCCGATGGGGGTTGGCGGGACGGGCGTGGGCGGGATGCCGGTGGGCAGCGCCGCGCCGGCATAGGCCGGGCAATCGATGGTCGTCAGGCGCAAGCCTTCGCGAATGTTGGCGATGATGGGCCCGGGTTCGCCGAGTCGCTGCGTCATGGGCAGCGCCTCGTTGAGGATGGTCCAGGCCTGGTCGCACTGACCAAGGTAGTAGTGCGCCAGGCCGCGCAGATACCAGCATTCGATGGCTGTCGAGCCGAAGTTGGCGCAGTTCTCGAAGGCCTCGATCGAACCTTCGTAGTTGCGACGCGTGTATTTGGCGCGGCCGATTTCGATCCAGGCCTCGGCGTATTGCGGGTCGATGTCAAGTGCGTCCTGGCAGTAGCCCTGCGCCTGGTCGTTGCGGCCGACCTTCGCCCAGGCCTGGCAGAGGCGCAGCATGGCGCGTTTGTCGCCGCGGTCCAGCGTGAGGATCTGGTCGTAGGTGGCGATGGCCAGTTCGTCCTGGTCGGTGGCCAGATACTGGGCCGCCAGTTCGAACCAGGGGCCCTTCCAGCGTGGCTGCAGGGCGGCCGCATCCTCCAGCTGGCTGATCGCCTCGTAACGTTGACCAACCCAGATCAGGGCAATGGCGTAACTGCGCCGCGCCTCAACGTCCAGCGGGTCCAGTTGCACCGCCCGCTCGGTGAAGTCAAGGCCCTGCTGGTAACGGCCGATGCGCGTGTAGGCGCGCCCCAGCGCGGCGTTGAGCGGGGCAAAGTTGCTGTCCTGCTCCAGGCCGGCCGTGCCCACCGGGATGGCGTCGGCGGCCTCGTCGACCCAGACCAGCGCGCGCGCCTTGAGCGCGTAGCCGCGCGCGTCGCGGCTGTCAAGTTCGATGGCGCGGTCGGCCAGCGACAGCCCGCCGAAGAGCGGCTGCTGCGCCAGAACATCCTGCGCCTGGTCGAGCTCGATCAGCAACTTGCCGTACTCATATAGATAGTCGAGGTTGCCCGGCCGCTGCTCTACCGCCTGCAAAAACAAGGCAGCGGCGCCGGCCAGATCGCCCCGCTGCGCCAGTGTGGCGCCACGGGTGGCCAGTTCGCTGGCGAAAGGCGTGGGCGTGGGCGCCAGGCCGACGAGATCCAGGGCGGCGTATTGCAGGGTATCGCGTTGCAGCCAGAAGAAGGCCAGCGCCAGGGCCAGCAAGAGCAGGACGGGCAGCAGGTTGCGTCCGGGGCGCCGGCGCCGGCGGGAGCCAAAGAAGGGACGCGAATAGTCGCGTTTGATGCGCATACACAGGCCTGCTTTGTGCTCCCGGGGGTTTCAGCGTAGCCTGGCCCCGGCGCGTGTGTCAAGTGGCCGCGTCAGCCGCCTCTGGCGGCCGCGAGGCGATGATGAGCGTCATCGTGCCGCTCTGCACGGCGCGTCCATCCTGATTGAGGATGCGTACGCTGGCCGTGATGGAGCCACCGCCGAGGCGCCGCGCAGGTCGCTTTTCCGTGATGCGCAGCACACTGTGCAGCGTGTCGCCGATGAAGACCGGCAGGCTGAACTTCATTTCCACGCTGCGGAAGGCGATGATCGTACGTTCCATGAAGCCCAGTTGGTAAATCTGGCCGACGGCATAACTGAGCGTGAGCATGCCGTGCGCCACGCGCTGGCCCATGGGGTGGCCCTGCATGTAGCGCTCGTCCGTGTGCATGGGGTTGAAATCACCGGTGAGCGCGGCGAACTGGACGATGTCGGCCTCAGTGATGCTGCGCCCGCGGGTGACGAATTCCGCGCCGGTCTCAATTTCCTCGTAGTAAAGGCCCAGCGGGCCCGATTTCGTGTGACGCATGTGCCCCTCCGCTACTGGCGGCCGGGACTATTGTAACCCGGGCCCTGCCCGCCCTGTTGCGCGACGGCCACTGCTGCCGCCTGGCCGTCGGTGTGCGTCAGGCTGACGTCCCACTGTGTGAGGCCCAGCCCGCCGGCGATGTCCGCGGCCGCGCCGTGCAGCTGCAGTTCCGGCCGACCGTCCGCCCCGGCACAGCGCAGCTCGATGTCGCGCCAGCGCACGGCGCCGATGCCCGTGCCGAGGGCCTTGGCGACGGCCTCCTTGGCGGCCAGGCGCGCGGCCAGGCGCCCGGGCCGGTCCTCGCAGTCCGCCCGTTCACCGGGCGTGAAGAAGCGCTGCAGGAAGCGCTCGCCGAAACGCTCGATCCCCGCGGCCACGCGAGAGATGTCGATGAGGTCGATGCCGCAGCGCACCATGGTCGGTCTTCCCTTCGCTGGTCACATGGCATTGTAGCGGCCCGGTGTCGGGGTTCACAGTGGCCGCCGGTCGTGGCCATCGTCTACAATCGTCAGGCTTTCTTTTGGGGTGCCCATATGCCACAGCTTCGCGCGCTGCTTCTGTGCTTTCTGCTTGCCGCCCTTGCCGTACCGCTACCGGCCCAGGAAGGGGACCTGCGGCCACAGGACCTGGCCGTCGTGCTGCGGCCGGACGTGTGGGGGCAGGAGCAGGCCTACATTGAAGGACGACTGCAGAACGCGGGCGAACGCGCCTGGAGCGTGGAAGCGTTGGTCGCCAAGGTCCACAGCGCCGACGGCACGCTGATCGGCGAGGCCTTCGGCTTTCTGACGGGCGCCTGTGGCGAGGCTCTGCCGGCGGACCATGTCCTGCACGCGACGGACAGCGCGCCCCTCGTGCTGCAGCTCGACCTCTTTGGCGCGCCGGAGATGCCGCCCGACGCCAGCATCGAATTGCTGCCGCAGGCCAGCCTGCGAGAGGACGCGACACCCAATGTCGCGCAGGACCTGCCGGGCATCCGGCAGGTTGACAGAAGCGAGATCGTCGAGCTGGAATGGGTGGACGCGCAACGCCTGCGTTACAGCAGCGGCTGCTGGCGCGACGTCTTCAACCAACGGGACTGGTTCGAACTGGACCTGCAAGGAGGGGAGCGCGTCGCGCTGCCGGCGCACCCGCGGGCGGATGCGGTCACGGAGCAACTGCTGCAGGCCATCGACCAGAGCGACCCGCTGCTCTTCCGCCGCTCCTTTTTCAGCTTTGCGCCGGGCCAGCGCCGCGCCTTTTACCGCAGTGCGGTCAACTCGCTGGTCACCGTGGAGCCCAACGGCAGCTTCCCGCGCGTGCTGGTCGACGACATTTACAACATTTCCCTGCAGGGCATCAGCTGGCAGGGCGACAGCGGCGTCTTCGTCGCCTGGTTTCATGCCGGCCAGGGCAGTGAGGTCAGCTACGCCGTCGGCAACGCCGAGGGCCGCCGGCTCAGCCTGCACCCGGCGGAGGCCATCCCCTCTCGGACGGTGCCGGGCGTCTCCGCCAGCGGTCGCGGCCTGGTAATCAGCGCCACCATCGATGGCGTCACCGGCTATTTCCTCAAGGACAGCGCCAGCAATTTCACCTTGCCGATGTTCGAGGCCGAGCCGCCCGGCAATCACTGGCCCGCGCCCTGGTACGCGCACAGCCCGGGTGGACGTCGCATATACATCGCCCGGCCCGTGGACGGCCAGGCGCGTCTGCAATGCTACAATCCGGATTCAGAGACCCTGCATGACCTGACTGCGCTGCCCCTGCAACTGGCGCCGGATGCGCGCAGTCGCATGGCGCTTTCGCCGGATTTCACCACCCTGGCGCTGGCCGCAAACGGCGTTGACGGCGGTCTCTGGCTCATCGACCTGCAGCGTTTCGGCTTCTGTCTCTAGCGCGCTCAGCCATCCAGCGGCGGACAGTCGATCGCCCGCACGACGTCGTCGCGCACCCAGCCATTGATGCGTGAACTGGGGCCAGGTTCGTCGCGCACCAGGTACCACAACTGACCATCGATATCGCTGATCTGCTGACCGCCCACCTGCATGGTGGCGCCTGCCTCCAGCAGGCCGACGCGGCTCGACGTGGTGGCCGGTTCCGCGCGAATGTTGATGGCCTCGTCGCCAAAGTTGCCGACATAGCAGAGCACGACCGGCGTGGGCGTGATGGTCGGTGTGGCGGTAATGGTCGGTGTGGCTGTAATCGTCGGCGTGGCCGTGGGCGTGAAGGTGGTCGTCGGAGTAAACGTGGCGGTGGGCGTATTGCTGGCCGTCGGCGTCCATGAGGGCGTGACGGTGGATGTGCCGGTCGGGGTGATGGTGGGCGTGTTACTCGGGGTCGGCGTGCTGGTGGGCGTGGGCGTGGGTGGCGGCTACAACACCGGAAACCACAGCGGTTGGGACAACAGGGCAATGCCGCCGGCGCCGATGAAAATCAGGCCGACGAGAAGCAGCGTCCGTGTGCGACGACGGCCGCGACTGCGGCGCAGGGCACGCTCCAGGCGTTGCAGCTCGTTGCGTCGGCCGATGAGGTTGAAGGGCGTTTCATTGGCGGCTTCCAGCCAGGATTCGGCCAGGTCCAGGTCGCCGGTCTCAAGCGCGTCTTCGACGCGTTCCAGATAACGGGTCATCAGTTCATTGACCACACTGCGCCAGCGGGCATCCTGGGAATAATCTTCCAGGCCGGCCAGCATGCTGCGCGCCTGGGTCAGGTCGTTCTCGAAATTTTGCGCCACGAGGGCGGAAGCGCGCTCAATGACCTGACGCGCGTTCTCCATGTCGTTGATCTGGCTGCGCGCGGCCATTGAGGCGGCCGCCAGATCGGCGTCGCCGGGGTCCAGCATGGCGGCCAGTTCCAGCAAGGCGCTGGCCTCTCCTGCCAGTTGCAGGCGTTCCTCCAGCGAATCGGCGTTGTCGTTGCGGGAAAGGGCGATGCGCGCCTGGTCAAAGAGCCGGTTACGGATGGCCAGCTGGCGCTGGTTGGTGGAATCGATCAACTGGCGCAGGCGCTGGCTGCCAGGCAGGCGCTGGTGCGCGCGCTGGATGATGGTCATGATGTTTTCCAGCTGGTTGGCCTGCTCCTGCAGCGAACCGCTGAGCATGCCCAGTTGGGTGCCGGCCTGTTCGGCATCCTGCTGGACGCGGCGCAGGTTTTCGATGCGCTCCTCCGCCTGCGGGTCGTTGGCGACCACGCGCAGCGCGCCTTCGTACTTGCGCAGCGCCTCGTTCCAGTGGTCGCTCTCCATCAGGCGGTCGCCCTCGTTGAGCAGTTCGCGCGCCAGGGCCAGGTCCTGGATTTCCAGCATCGCCTGCTCGGCGTCCTTCCAGCTGAGGATGCCGCTGTGTTCGGCCAGGTCGCGCGCCTCGCGGTAGAGCCGTTCGGCCTCGTCGTAGTTGCCGGCGCGCACCAGCGAGTTGGCGCGGTTGTAGGCCACGCGGGCGTCGAAGGGGATGCGATGGTCCGGCACCACACCGCGGATCAGGTTGTCCTCGGCCTTCTGACGGTATTCGAGCGCGGCAGGGTTGCCCGGCTGCATGGTCAGGGCGCGATTGGCGAGGTCCACCGTCTGCTGGTACTCACCGGCGTAGTAGGCCTGGGTCAGGCGGGAGAGCGTGTCCTCGATATCCGGGCCGAACCAGGTCGAACTTTCCGTCGCCGCGGGCCGGGACGGCTCGTCAACGGTTTCCCCGGGTTCCGGCCCAAAGGCGGGCGTGTAGGCCGGCGGGTCTTCCGGCAGGGCCGGCGCGTCCGGCACTGCCGGGATCGCCTCGGTGTCATTGCCGGGGACGCTGGCGCTGGCCGAGATGTCGTGGCGCGCAAAAAGGTCGCTGACGCGCTGGCGCGCCTGGCCGCTCCACGCGCCGGCCTGCTGCAACATGGCGATGGTATCGGGCGCCTCGGGGTCGAGCGCCAGGGCCTCGGCGAGGATGTCGATGGCCTCGTCGATGTCATCGTCGTCGCCGGCGATTTCGATGCGGATGCGCGCCCGCCGCAGCAGGCCACGCACCGTGGCGGCGGTGGGAGAGGTGGGGTTGCTGATACGCGCCAGTTCGGCGAAAAGTGCCTGGGCGGCGGCCTCGTGCGGTGTGTTGCGGGCATCCGCCAGCAGGGCGCGCGCCTCGGCCTCGAGACGCGTCAACGCGGCCGCATCGTCCGTTGCCGCCATCAGGCGCCGGCGCAACTCCTCAAGGCGCTCCTGCAGATGGCTCATGGTCAACTCCCGGCGCGTTCAGGCCAGGTTATCCTGACGCATTCAGGCGGGCGCGTCAAGCGCAGCGCGCGGGCCGGCGCAGTGCAGCGGGACTGCGGTTTAACGCGGATGCGCCGCTGTTTGCGTGAGTCCCGGGCGGGGCAGGAGCGCGACCAGGCGACCGCCGTGCTAGAATGGAGACAGGTTCAACGACGGACGCCGTCATGCCTGCAACCATTATTCCTGGTTACAAGTTGCTGCTGACCTACGACATTCGCCCGGAGCAGGTGAAGACCTACTACCACTTTGTCCTGAAGGAGTTTGTGCCGGAACTGGAAACGATGGGCATCTATCTGTTTCGCGTCTGGCACGTCGCCTGGGGCGACTACCCCGTGCGACAACTGGAGTTTGTGACCGAAAGCCAGGAAAATCTGCTCAAACTGGCATCCAGCCGGCGCTTCGAGGACATGGAGACGCGTCTGCAGGAACTGACGACGGACTATGAGCGCAAGATTTTGCCCTTTCGCAAGGGCTTTCAGTTCTAGCCGGGCGGGCGGCTAACCCCCGACCGGCAGCACGCGGAAGCTGCAGGTGCCGGCTTCCTGCGTGGTATCGGTGCCGGGGCCGAAGCGACGGTAGCCATCGCTGATGGCCTCATTCCAGGTCAGTTCGTAGGTGATGCGGTGCTCGCCGGCCTCCAGCGGGCCGTAGCGCACGTACCAGTAGACATAGGTATTGCCGTCGTCGTGGCGTTCCGGCGGCAGGCGATAGTCACGCCAGTCATTGAGGGGCTCCCCGTCCACCGTGACCTCGTAGATGGCGTTGGCCAGATGGTCCTCGACCTGCGCCCGGGTGCTTGCAAACCAGGTCCACCAGACGTCGATGGTCGAACCGGCAACCAGCCCCGCGGGCGCCGGGAAGCCGTGTTCGGCGTCATCGCAGTAGGCCAGCACGTCCACGCCGGTGCGCAGGGCGCCGTCGGCCGCCGTCTCGCCTGGCCCCTCGGCGGCGGCCGGCGCTGCTTCGGCCTCGCTCGCGGCCACATCGCTACCGGCAATGGCGGTCGCGGTCGCCTGGACGGACTCCACGTCGATGACCGGCAGTTCAACCGTCGCTTCCCCGGCCTCGACGATCAGGCTGGCGGCGACCCAGCCTACGCGACCGTCGGCCAGTTGCACCTGTTGCCAGCTGGCATCCTCATCCTGCGCCAGCAAGATCACGCGCTCGCCAGGCTGCAGGGCCGCCAGCGCTCCGTAACTCACGCCCGGGCCGGAGCGCAGATTGACCGAGCGCACGGCGTCGATCAGGCCGCTGCGGGCGGGTGTGGGGCTGGGCGGGGGTGTCTCGCTGGGGGGCGGGGTGACGCTTGCTTCCGCCGTCACCGTCGCCGTGGGGACGGGTGTGTCCGACGGAAGGGGCGTCGCCGTGTCCCGCGGCACCAACGTGACTGTGGGCGGTGCTGCCTGGGGTTCAATCGCACTGCAGGCTGCCACGGCCAGCAATATCACCGGCAACAGGCAAAGTCGACGTGGAACGCTCTTTAACATGCGCGCCAGCATAGCAAGTACGTGGACTCATCGCAACGCGGGCAAGGGCAGGGACCCGGATCATCGAGGCCGGTTGACAGTCTTCGGGCAGCGCAATACACTGACGGAGTCGCCCCGCACCTGTGTGTAGACCGGGAGTCCGTCATGATGCAGCGATTCGCAATCCTCCTGACCGTCGTGCTGTTATTGACGGGAGCCCTTCTGGCCCAGGCCCAGATGCAGATCGAGGGCCTTGGCGAGGCCGACCTGGCGCTGCTGGGCGGCGCCGGCATGGACGAGGAAACGCTCTATTTTGACCTTGTCCTGAGCGCCGCCGTTGCGGGCGACCCGACCCTGGCGATGGGCATTGATCTCTCCGGTTCCGGCGCCTTCGGCATGGACGACATGGGCCTGCCCCTGATGACGATGGACCTGGAGGGTACGACGACCGACCCCGAGCAGGGTGAAGTGGCGGGGTTCGTCCAGTTGCGACTGGTGGACAACATTCTCTACCTGCTTGCGGAGGGCCAGGATTCCTGGCAGGTCATGCCGCTGGACGAGGGCCTCGCCGATGCCGGGTTGCCCGCCGACACGAGCGAAATTGCCGGCGCCCAGGCCATCGATTTCCTCGGCTGGCTGGAGTTTCTCGGCCTTGAGGCCTTCAGCAGCGGCGCCCGCTCGGACGCCGATGGCATGGCGACCATCCGCATTGACGTCGACCTGGGCGCCTGGCTGGCTTCGCCGACCTTCAGCGAATTGATGACTGTGGCCGGCGACGTGACCGAGGACGAGACCCTGGCCACCATGGGCCCGATGCTGGGCATGCTGCTGCAGGACCTGCTGCTGACCTTCCAGTCGGCGGTCGAACTGGACAGTGGCCTGATGCGCCAGATGTCGCTGAATCTTGGCCTGGCCATCAACTCGGCCGTACTGGGCGGGTCCGCCCAGGCGGAAACGACGGAAATCACGGTGACGATCGCCTTTAGCGACATGCGTTACGGCGGCGCGCTTGAGGTCAGTGTGCCGGAGGGCGCGGTCCTCGCCGACGCCTGAGGCAGGGCGCAACGGACTTGACAGTCCGCACTGCCTGTGCCACCATGACGCGCGGGTGCCTGTAGCTCAGTGGATTAGAGCGATGGTCTACGGAACCATAGGTCGGGGGTTCGAATCCCTCCAGGCACGCAGATGACGACCGGCAGGCCTGCCGGTCGTTCTGTATTTCTGCAGCGGGCGCCGACGTCATTCCATGGCCACTGAATTGCTGCTGCTGGGCAGCGGCACCCCCAACGCCGAAGCCGAGCGTCACGGGTCGGCGCTGGCCATCGTGGTCGACGGCCATTCCTGCCTGGTGGATTTCGGCCCCGGCATCGTGCGCCGCGCCTTGCGCGCCTGGCGCGAGCAGGGGGTTGCAGCGCTGGCGCCGCCGCAGCTGCGCCTGGCCTTCCTTACCCATCTGCACCACGATCACACAGCGGGACTGCCCGATCTCCTGCTGACCCCCTGGACCCTTGGCCGACACGACCCGCTGACGGTCTACGGCCCCGTCGGTCTGGACGTCCTGGCGCGCGGCGTGCGCGCGGCCTGGCGCGAGGACCGGCGCGAACGGCTGGAGGGCCTTGAACCGGCCAATGACGGCGGTCATCGTCTGCTGTCGCAGGAGTTCACCGCGCCAGGGATGGTCTACCGGGACGAAAGGGTAGCGGTCTCAGCCTTTCGCGTGCGGCATGGCTCCTGGCCCGCCTGGGCCTACCGCTTCGAGACGGCGGAAGGTTGCATCGTCGTCTCCGGCGATACGGCGCCCTGCGCCGGCATTGAGGAGGCCGCGCAGGGCTGCGACATCCTGGTGCACGAGGTCTATTCGGCGCGGGCCTTCAGGGACCTGACTCCGGCCTGGCAGCGCTACCACAGCAGCGTACATACCTCCACGCACGAACTGGCGGCCCTGGCCCGTCGCGTCCGACCGGGCCTGCTGCTGCTGGTGCACCAGCTCAGTTGGGGCGACAGTATCGACGTGCTGCCGCAGGAGATTGCTGAAGGTTATGACGGACCGTTCCTAAACGGGCGTGACCTGCAGCGGGTGTCCCTGCCGCTTCGCATGTAGTCCGGCTTTGTTATACTGCGGAACTCGCTCCCGCTTTCGGTGACAGGAAACCCCATGGATGACCTTCAGCAACTTTTGCCGGCCGCGCGACAGGCGGCTGCCCTGTGCCAGAGGGTGCAGCGCGTCCACATTCGATCAACACGACAAGACGACGCCATCTGGCGCAAGGAAGGTCACGAGCACGTCACCATCGCCGACTATGGCGCCCAGGCCATCCTGTGCCGCGCGATCCGCCAGTTGTTTCCCGACGATGCCGTCATCGCCGAGGAAGGCGCCGACCATTTCCTGCAATACGTCGCTGCGGGGGAGCGTGAGGAGGTGCGGCGACAGGTCAGCGCCGCCCTTGGCGAGGAAGTGAGTGAGGCGCAGCTCTGCGTCTGGCTGGACCATGGCCAGGAGCGCGAGGCGGCGCGCATCTGGGTCATCGACCCCATCGACGGCACGAAGGGCTTCATCGCCTTGCGCCATTACGTGGTCGCCGTGGGGCTGCTGGACGAAGGGCGACAGGTCGTCGCCGGCTTGCTGGCCGCGCCGGGTTGGCCGGGCGCCGGCCGGCTGCTCTATACCCGGGACGGCGGGGCACTGATGGAGCCGCTGAAGGGCGGCGCGGCGTGTCAACTGCAGGTTTCCCGGCGCCGCGAGCCGGCCGACCTGTTGTTAATGGAGAGCTTCGAGCCCTCGCACACCAGCCATTCGCGCATGGCGCAACTCTGCGAGACGGCGGGCCTGGCGGCCGCGCGCGTCGAACGCATTGACAGTCAGGAGAAATACGGTCGTGTGGCGGCGGGGCAGGCGGACCTGTACCTGCGTCAGACCTTCCCGGGTGGCTCCGCGCACCGCATCTGGGACCACGCGGCGGGCACGGCCCTGGTGCGGGCCGCCGGCGGCATCGTCAGCGATCTGGACGGCTCGGCGCTGGATTTCTCGCAAGGGGCCACGCTGGCGCGCAACGCGGGCGTTATCGCCGCCAATCCGAACATTCACGAACGTGTGGTGGACGGGTTGGCGTCCCTGGCGGCGCAGTGACAGGCGCTCCGGCAGCAAGGCGGCCAGTTGGGCCTGGGCGCGGGCCCTGAAGGCGCAGCAGGGGGACAGAATCTGATCCAGGCGGGGCATATGCGAAGCGGTGTATGAAAGGGCGAGGAGCGTAGCGCATGCAGGAATTCCAGGGAAAGGTCGCGGTCATCACCGGCGGCGCCAGCGGCATTGGCCTGGGGCTGGCGCGGCAGGCGGCGGCGGAAGGCATGCGCCTGGTGCTGGCCGACGTCGAGCAGGAGGCGCTGGACGCGGCCGCGGCGGAACTGCGCGCGGGCGGCGCCGAGGTGTTGCCATTGCGTACGGACGTCTCGCGTCTGGAAGACGTGGAGGCCCTGGCGGAACAGGCCTGGGCGCGCTTCGGTGCCGTGCACCTGCTCTGCAACAACGCCGGCGTCGGCTCGGCGGTGGCGGGCAGCGTGCTGGCGGGCACGCTGGCCAACTGGCAGTGGCTGCTGGGCGTGAACCTCTGGGGCGTGATTCACGGCGTGCACGTCTTCGCGCCCCGGCTGCTGGAGCAGAACGAGCCGGCGCACATCGTCAACACGGCCTCAATCGCCGGCCTCATCGCCGGTCACCTGGGCATTTACACCGTCAGCAAGCACGCCGTCGTGGCGCTCAGTGAGACGCTTCACGAGGAACTGTCACGCATGGACACCATGCTGCAGGCGCACGTGCTCCTGCCCGGGCCGGTGGCCACGGCGCTGACGGGCGCGCGGCGCAACCGGCCGGCGGCCATCGCCCACGAGCCGGACGAGCGCGACATCGAGATTCCCGGGCGCCGCGAGTGGCTGGCCGGGCATTCGACCACCATTGAAAACGGCATGGACCCTGCAGAGGTGGCGGAGCACACGTTTACCGCCCTGCGTGAAGGGCGTTTCTACATCTACACGCATCCCTGGCAGCAGTCGCACATGGCCCTGATCGGCCAGCGCTGCGCGGACCTGCTGACCGCGCGCAACCCTCACGTCCACCCCTATGCCTGAAGCGGCGCCGTCCCGGCCGGGGACCGGCGCATAACGCGGGTTCGATGAACGACTTTCTGCAGTTGTTTTTCCTGCTGGCCGGCATCCTGGTCCTGTTGGTCACCGGCCTGGTGCTGCTGTGGCGCGCCCGCCCGGAGCGCGGCGTACGATGGTTGCTGCTGGCGTTGCTGGCCGGCGCCGCCCTGCTCGGCCTGCTGCAGCCCGGCATCCTGCCGGAGATCAGCCACATCCTGTCCTGGCATCTCTACCTGGGCGGCGAATTCCGGCTCGCCTCCGCCATGGCGACGGCGCTGCCGCTCATGGCCGCGGTCGCGTCCCTGTCGTTGGCCCTGAGGGCCGGTGGGGCCACCTTCAACTCTCCCCTGGCGGCAAGCGCTTACCGTCTCTACTGGCTCGCGCTGGGCGCGGGGCTGCTGTATCTGGCGGCCGACGAGTTCTTCCTCTTGCACGAAGCCGATGAAGACAGCTGGAAGGTTATCTACCTGTTGGCCGGCGCATTGGCGGTGCTGCCGCCCGTCCTGATGTGGCGCGTCGCGTCACTGCGACGCCACGTCGTCCTGTTGCTGGTTGGCCTGGCGCTGTTGGGGGCGGGCGGCATCCTGCTGGACGCGACGCTGGAGGGCGTTGTCGAGGATGGCGTCCGCTGCGAGGGGCCGTTTTTGCAGGACAGTTGCCAGGCCTTCGACTTCCATCTGCCCTTCTGGAAAACGCTGGAGGAAACGTCGGAACTGGTCGGGTTCACGCTGGTCCTCGGCGCGCTGCTCCTGTTGACCCCGCGCCGCGAGCTTGGCGGAGGGCGTCTCGTCAACAAACTTACTGACGCGGCCGTCCCTTTGGGAGGGGCGCTGGTGCTGCTGGCATTTGCCGTCTGGATGTGGCTGCTGCCCGCGCTGGAACTGAGGCTGCAGGCCGTGCCCTTGCTGGTGGAATGGCGCGACGGCGACCTGGCGCTGCTGGGTTTTCGCATGGATGAAGAACCCGCGCGGCCCGGCCAGCGCGTCGACGTGGACCTCTACTGGCAGGCGCGCCGGCCGCTGGACCTGCCGCAACTGCGCCTTTCCATGCACGTCCTCGTCGGGTCGGACCTGAGCGTGTCCGTGGCGCAGCACGACGACGTGCGCATCGGTCAGCTCGCGCATGGCGAAGCCTTCATCCCCGGCCTGATCGTCCGCAAGACGGTGCCGCTGCACCTGCCGCAGGACCTGCCCGGGGGCCACTACGCATTAACGCTTCGCCTGTGGAGCGGGGAACCCCCGTGGCGCGAGTTGCAGGGCCAGGCGCTGCGCGCTGACAATCTTCGTCTGCTGGCGGAAGACACGGTCCTCTTCGCCGGCCTGCAGGTTGCCGCCTGAGAGCAGGAAGCATCGCGTCGCTCAGGGCAGGTCCCCAAATGCCACATGGCAACACCCTTGCGTGGCTCTTTTGACCTGGCGCAGGGTATCCGCTACCATAGCGCCCGGTCGTCGCGGGTCCGCTTTTGCAGGCTGCCCTGCCGACCAAATTCAGTATGAAGGAGAAAGAGAAATGCTTACCCGATACCTTCGATTGTTGTTGTTGCTGACCCTCATCCTCGCCCTGGGCGCCTTCAGTGGCATGGCGCTGGCGCAGGAAGGTGAAGGCGAGAGCGAGGAAGTCGAGATCGAGGTCATGGCCGACGACGACATGGCCATGCTCTCCGGTCGCATCGTGATCAGCTTCCAGCAACGCGACACCCAGACTTGGCAGGCGCTTTGCGACGCCTACACCGCCCTGCACCCGGACGTCGAGTGCGTCGTTGAACTGAAGCCGCAGGAAGGTTATCAGGAATGGATTCGTACCCAGTTCGCCGCCGGCACGCCGGATGCCTCCTACGTGAACGCCAACGTGGTGGCCGACCTGGTCAACGACAAGGCCTTCCTTGATCTGAGCGCCTACCTGGACGCCGACAGCCCCTACAGCATGCGCCCCTGGCGCGAGGACTTCGATCAGGGCGCCCTGTTCAACATGACCGATCCCCTGACCGGCGAGATGTACATGCTCAACCTCGAGACGGTGCAGACCCTGTGGTACTACAACCGCTCGCTCTTTGAGCAGGCGGGCATCCTCGACGAGGCCATGGGAGTGGCCGCCAGCCCGCTTAACCAGCCCACCTGGGACCAGTTCCTTGGCTGGTGCGACCAGTTGAGCGAGGCCGGTATCATCCCTCTGGGCATTGAGGGCGACTATCGCTCGCTGTGGCAGATCTGGATGGGCTGGCTTTTCCGCATGTACGCTGACCAGTACACGCGCGACGAGGCCGAAATCGTGCGCTGCCAGCCGGGCGACTACTGCTTCCGCGAAGGCGTGGATGACGTCTGGGTCTACGACCCGTCTGATCCCTACAACGACGACCGCACTGCGATCACCTTCAACCCGGTGCGCAAGATAGTCGCCCTGCGTGATGGCGTGCAGCGCGTTGACGGTCCTGCCTGGCGCGAGATGTATACCAACTTCAAGGCCATGGGCGACCGCTGCGCGCAGGACGGCTGGGTCGGCACCAACGACGCCTACCCGCTCTTCCTGACTGGCGAGGCCGCCATGCGCCTTGACGGTGCCTGGCTGCTGGCGAGCTTCGAGAAGGACATTCGCAGCCTCGCCGAGGGCACCTACAACTACGGCGGCGTTGAGGAAGGCGCGCCCACGCCGACGCCCTCCGCCGCAGATTTGGCGGCCAGCGTCTTCGAGCTGGGCACCTTTAACAACCCGACCATGGAAGGCGACGAAGTGGACGCGCCTGCGCGCACCATCTCGGTAAACATCGGCTTCTGGGGCGTGCCGAAAAAGGACCAGGCCCAGAACGATCTTGAGGTCGACTTCCTGATGTTCATCACCAGCCCCGAGGGCGCCGGTCTGTACCTTGACAACCGTCTTGACCCCAACAACGCCGAGGGTGGTATCGCCGGCCCCATGGCGCTGAATGACGTCGAGCTGCCCGATCCCGTGCTGGCGCAGCGCTTCGAGGGCCTGCGCCTGATCGGCAACACCGAGAAGGACAATGCCGGCTCCTACCGCTCCCGCGGCGTGGCTGACTACCAGCCGACCGTGCGCGAATGGGTGGACCTGGCGCAGCAGTACTTCACCGAAGAAATCACGCTCGACGAGTTCCTCGAACTCTACCAGGCTTCGCTCATTAACCATTTGGACGGCATCCTCGATCACATGAACCTGACGCATGAAGATCTTGAGGACCCGAGCAAGAAACCGGCCAACTTCTAGTTGAACCCGGAAACAGGTTGTGGGGTCGGGTTGCTGCGGCAGCCCGGCCCCCGGCCCAACCCGACAACAACGCAATCTCTGTGATATAGAGACCATGCGACCCCTGACTCGCGTCGCCATACTTTTGCTGTCGCTACTGCTGCTGACACCTGCGCTGCCCTCGCTGGCGCAGGACGTCTGGAGCGACAACGTCGGTGACGCCATCTGGAGCCTCGCGCTCAGTGACGATGGCAGCGTGCAGGTGGTCGGCAGCCGCAACAACCGCGTCGCCGCCTATCGCCAGGACGGCGCGTTGCTCTGGGAGTTCCACCCGCAAGGGACCGTCTGGGGGGTTGCGCTCTCCGGCGACGGCGCCTGGACGGCCGTCGCCAGCGAGGACCGCCACATCTACCTGCTGGACGCCTTTGGGGAGGTGGCCTGGAGCTTCCGTTCCCCGCGCATCGTTTATGACGTGGCCATGTCCGCTGACGGCTCGCGCGTGGTGGCGATCGACGAGGGGCGCGTGGCGCGCTACCTCGACGTCGCCAGCGGTGACCTGCTCTGGGAGGCCAACCTGCGCAACATCGCCGACGCGGTGACCATCTATGGCAGCCGGGCCATACGTCCGATCTTCGGCACCCGCGATTCCCAGGTGCTGCTTTACAGCCCGGAGGGCCAGCGTTTGTGGCGCTCGCAGCTGGATGACGAGATTCTCAGCGTGGACGTCAGCAGCAACGGCGCCACGGTGGCGGCTGCCACGCTGGACGGTGAGATCGCGCTGATCAAGGGCAGCAACGCGGAAGTCCTGTGGCAGATGCCCGCCCCGGATGAGGTACGTTGCAACCCGCGCCAGCGCAACTACTGCATGCATCTGGTGCTCAGCAGCGACGGGGGCCGCATTCTGCTCGGCACCCGCTACGACAACCTCTACCTGCTCGACAGCGCGGACGGCAGCGTGCTGCAGTCGCATCCGGCCGGCGGTGACGTGTCCGCGCTGGCGCTTTCGGCTGACGGCGAACACTGGTTGATCGGCACGCGCGACGGCCAGGTCCGTTCCTGGACGGCGAGCGGCGCGGCGGCCGCCGGGCGGGCGGCGCAGGACCTGCGCCGCAACCTGACGATCGGCATCCCTGCGACGCTGGCGCTGCTGCTGGCGCTGGCCACGGTCTGGGTCCGACGCACGGAATCCGGGCGACGCTTCTGGCGAGTCACGTCGCGGCCGACGCGCGTGCTGCTGGCGACCATGTGGCGGCGGCGCATTGCCTACCTGCTGCTGACGCCGACGATAGTGCTCTTGCTGATATTCAACTACTATCCGGCCTTTTCCGGCCTCTACCATTCCTTCACGGACTGGAACCCGACCGGCGAGACGCTGTGGGTGGGCACGCGGCAATTCGACGCCATGCTCAACAGCAACTATTTCTGGGTCGGGATGAAGAACGCGGCCATTCTGGCGCTGTCCGGCTTTTTGAAGCTGGCCATGCCGCTGCTGGTGGCCGAACTGATCTTTCACATCCGCCACAGCCTCTTGCAATACCTGGCGCGCACGCTCTTCATCGTGCCGCTGGTGGTGCCCAGCGTGGTCGGTATCCTGCTGTGGGTCAACATCTACGACCCCACCATCGGCCTGCTGAACCAGACGCTTGTCTCGCTGGGGCTGGAGCACTGGGTGCATTCCTGGCTGGGCGAACGGGCCACGGCCATGCCGGCCATCGTGGCCATCGGCTTCCCCTGGATCAGCGCCTTCGCCCTGCTGATCATCTACGGCGGCCTGATTGGCATCCCGCAGGAGCTTTTCGACGCCGCCAAGGTCGACGGCGCCAGCTGGTGGACGCGCTTCAAGCGCATCGACCTGCCCATGCTGCTGCCGCAGTTCCGCCTGTTGCTGATTCTGACCTTCATCGCCAGTATGCAGGAATTCCAGCTGATCTTCCTGACGACCGGCGGCGGGCCCAGCGACGCCACCTACACGCCGGCGCTGGAGCTTTACTACAACGCCACCCTGTTCTCCAATTTCGGCCTGGCGTCGGCCATGGGCACCTTCCTCTTCATCGTTATTCTGGGCGGCACGATTCTGAACATGCGCTACGTCCGCTCGCAGGTGGAATACGAGGCCTGACATGTCGACGCTGACCATGAAGCAGGACCGCCAGATCACGAAGCGTCAGGCGCAGCGCCGCGAAAACTTCCAGCAGGGGCTGATCCTGCTCAGCCTGCTGGCGCTGCTCTTCCTGACCCTGGTGCCCATCATCCTGATGCTCTTCTTTTCGCTGAAGGACAACGGGCAGATTTACGGTCGCTTCTGGGCCGCGCCCAACCCGATCCGCTTCGAGAACTACCCGACCGGTTACGAGGCCATGAAGGGCTACATCGTCAACTCGGTCACCTTCGCGGGCGTGTCGGTGCTGCTGGTGGTCTTCCTCGCCTCGCTCAGCGGCTACGTCTTCGCGCGCCTGCGCTTTCCCTTCCGCGAGACGATCTACCTCGGCATCCTGGCCCTGCTGATGATCCCCGGCGTGCTGACGCTGATCCCCTCCTTCGTGCTGGTCAGCCAGTTGGGCATCATCAACACCCCCTGGGCCCTGATCCTGCCCTGGACCTCCGGCGGTCAGGTCTTCGGCATCCTGCTCTGTCGCACCTTCTTCGCCACCCTGCCGCAGGAACTCTTCGATTCGGGCCGCATCGACGGCGCCAGTGAGATTCAGCTTTACTACAAAATCGCCGTGCCGCTCTCCTGGCCGATCATCGTCACCGTGGCCATCATGCATCTGGTGGCGTCCTACAACGATTTCATCTGGCCCCTGCTGACCATCAGCAACAGCGACATTCAGGTGGTCTCCGTCGGCCTGACGGAATTCACCTCGCAGTACGGCATCACCGACTGGGGGCCGCGCATGGCCGCCTACACCGTGGCCACCGTCCCCCTGCTGATTCTCTTCATGTTTGGCATGCGTTATTACATCCGCGGCATCACCAGCGGCGCCGTCAAGGCCTGAGGGAAGGCCGCGACACAACGGAAAGGAGTCCGGCATGTCCCCTTCGCTTGCGACCGCTTCTCTGCGTCTGAGAAGTATGGAACGCGACGGCAAGGTCGTCGGATACAGCCTGGAGGCGCACACTGACCCCTTCGCCGGTGCCAGCACAGGCACCGGCGACGACTGGCGGCTGTTGGCGCGCTGCCAGCCGCTGGCGCGTCTCGTCTACCGCGACGGGGCCGGCGAACGCCATGAAGTCGAACTGGCGGCCGACAGCTGGCAGGAAAGCGCGGACTCGCTGGAGTTGAGCGGCGGCTTCGTCGATGGCGACGGCGTGCGCTGGCGGCAGAGCGTGACCATTGAGCGGACGGCGCAGGAGAAGCAGTTGAACCTGGCCTGCCGCCTGGAGACGTCCGAAGCGCGCCAGGTGCTCTACTGGAGCGGGCCGCGTCTGCTGGCCGGCGAGGGCAGCTTCGGCGCCGCCCGCGAGGAAGCGCTCTTCCCGGGCCTGGAGTATTTGCTGGACGACGAGCCCTCCTCGGACACGCGCTTCGCCGCCAGCAAGTTCGCCGACCGCAGCGTGCCGCACCCCTACCAGATCACGATTCCCATGATGGCCGTCAGCCACGAAGGCTGCGGCGTCGGCCTGCTCTGGGACCCGAACCAGAACTGGGGCAGCGCCTGGCGTCACCCCGCGGCGCGCTTCTCCTCGCCCAACCGCCACGAGGGCGGGCCCGACAACCATTTGATGGCGCTTTCCGTGCCCGGCCCCTACGAACGCTGGGTTGCGCCCGGCCAGACCGAGGCGCACACGCCCGTCAGCGTCGATCCCGTCAACCCGCTGACGCTGGAGGCGCGCCTGGCCGTGGCGCCGGGCTGCGGCGTTTTCGGCATCCTGCGCGAATGGCTGGAGACTTACGGTCTGCCGCCCCTGCCGGCGCCGCAGGCCGACTGGCGCGAGAACCTCGAGCTCTGCGTCGACGCCTACCTCGACGTCGCCTGGCACGATGGCGACGAAGCCTGGCACCATACGCTCAGGGACAACTGGAAGCCGCGCTTCGAGCCGCTGCTGGCCAACCAGCTCTGGCGCTACAGTCGCTGGGCCGGGGGCGACCCGCTGCGCCGCGTCCGCGCCCGCGACCAGGTGGAACGCGCCCTGCCAAAAGCCGAGACCATGCGCGCGCCGCACAACGTCCCGCCGCTGGACCTGGCGCTGGTACGCGGCGACGTGGCAGCGACGCTGGCCGGGATGCGCAACGCCGCGCGCGAGCTTATGGACGAGCAGCAGGGCGACGGCAGTTTTGGCTGGACGCCGGCCGCCGTGGCCGACGTCGCCAGCTTCAAGACCGACGAGCGCCTGGCCCTGATGGGTGAGGCGCAGGACAGCGCCACCGGCTATACCGGGGGCAAGGTCATTCCGCTGCTGGCTTACGCCCTGGCCAGCGGCGATTCCGATGCCGTGGCCGCCACCCTGCGCGCCGCCGACTGGTGTAACACGCAGCGCCGCCCTGAGGGCGCCCAGACCTGGGAACTGCATTTGCACGTGCCGGACGTGCTGGCCGCGCCCTGGCTGATCAACATCAACGTCGCCGCCTGGCGACTCAGCGGCGACGAAAACTACCTCGACCAGGCCGAACGCTGGGCCGCCACCGGCTTGCCCTTCACCTTCCTCTGGAACGGCTACTACCGCCCGATCATGCGTTACGGCACGGTGCCGGTCTTCGGCGTCACCTTCCACGACGTGCAGTCCTGGTTCGGCGTCATCGTGCACTGGAATGGCCTGTGGTACAGCGACGCGCTAATGCGTCTGGCGGCCCTGCGGCCCGGTGACGGCCCGCTGGACTGGGGTTACCTGGCCGAGGGCATCGCGCGCCACGGCATCCAGGAGCAGATTACCTTTGGCCCGCAGCGCGGCTTCTACCCGGACGCCTTCAGCACGGTCCATGGTGAGGAGGAATACACCTGGTGGCTGAACCCGCAGCTGATCGGCCTGAACAGCTTCCCCCGCGCCGGCCTGCCGCTCGCCAACGGCCAGGCCGTGTTGCGCAACGCTTCGGGCGCGACCTTGTATGTGACCAGCGGCGCGCAGATCGCCAGCAGCCGCTTCGACGACTGCGGCGCGCTGGAGGCCCTGCTGCAGGACCAGCCAGGCGAGTTGAACTACACGCTGCTGGCTGGCGCCGGAAAGCCCTGGGAAGTCAGCGCGGACAACGCGGCCCTGCCGCAGGTTGAGGACGTGGAGGCGGTGGGGCAGGGCTGGCAGTGGCTGGAGGACCAGGGTCTGGCGCTGGTGCGGCTCTGCCCGCCCTCCGGCGCAGCCTTGCTGCGGGCGCGCTTTGGACAGAAGTGAAACGGGATGGCGGCGCAGCCGCTAACCTGACAACGCGATGAACGAGTTTTTGCTGCTGGCCCTGCTGGTAGCAACGCTTCTGGTCTTGCTGATTGTTGGCGCCATCCTGCTCTGGCGCGCCCGCCCAAGCCGTTTCATTCGCCGCTTTCTGCTGGTCCTGTTGGCCATGGAGTTGTTGCTGGCGCTGGCGCAACCCGGTCTGCTGGCCGCGGAAGCTGCGCCCCTGCAGTGGCACCTGAATCTCGGCGGCGAGTATCGCCTGGCGGTCGCCATGGCCGCGGCGCAGTTGCTCATGGCGGGCGTGGCGGCCCTGGTTTTCGCCACGCGGCTGGGCTGGCGGGCGGCCGACGGGCGCTTGCCGGCGCCGGCCTACCGGCTGTTCTGGTTCCTGTTGGGCGCCGGTTTCCTGTTCCTCGCGCTGGACGAGTACTTCGTGATTCACGAGACGAACCGCCCGCTCTGGCGCGCGCTGTACCTGCTGGCAGGTCTGGTCATGGGCTTGCCCGCCGCCCTGCTGCTGGCAACCAGTCAAGGACGGCGGCGCGAATACGCCCTGCTGCTGATTGGCATCGCCATGATGGCAGCCAGCGCCGTCGTGCTGGACTCGCTGCTGGACGCCATGGTGCGGATCGGCTCTGACTGCGCAGGGCCGGACTGGCTGGCGACGGCCTGCCGGGCCTTCTCCGCCCAAAAACCCTGGTGGGACCTGCTGGAGGAAATGGCGGAACTGGTGGGCGTGACGCTGGCGCTGGGCGCCCTGTTGCTGCTGGCGCAGAAGGTGCTGCCAGCTCAGGCTCCCGACGCCGGGCGTCTGGCGGCCTGGACGCGCGCCTCTGTTCTGGTGCCGCTGACGGGCGCGCTGGCCGTGGCTGCCTATGGCGCCTGGCTGTGGCTGACGCCCGCCGTGCAACTGCATTTCAGCAGCGAACGGGTGCTGGTGGAATACCTGGATGGCGACCTGGCCCTGCTGGGCTACCGGCTGGAGGGCGCGCCGGCGTCACCTGGAGAGCGCGTTGAGGTGATTCTCTACTGGCAGGCGCGGCGGGCTCTGCCCGAACCGTCCCTGTTTGTGTCGCTGCACGCACTTGTGGGCCCCAACTTCGATTCCATCGCCCAGGACGACGACCCCCAGCTCGGCACCCTGCTGCCCTCGACCGCCTTTCTGCCGGGCATGATCGTGCACAAGACGATGAATCTGGACCTGCCGCAGGACGCGCCGACGGGCCATCACGGGCTGATGCTGCGCGTCTGGACCGGTGAGCCCCCCTGGACGCATACCACTGGCATCGACGTCAGCGCCACCGACCGCCAGTTGCTGAACCCGGACGCGGTGCTCTTCGCTGGCCTGGACGTGGTCGACGAGGGGTGAGGTGGGGTGCTGCGAGGAGCGCGGTTTGGGTAGCAGGGAACGTGGCGGAGTTTGTTACCCGCCCGATTGCACAGGTTGTGGTGCCGTGCTCTCCGGGCGCCCAGGGTCTGGCGGGATATTTTTGACTGCCATCTGCTGGAGTTCCTCGTCACTGAAGCCCAACTCTGACAGCAAGCAAAGGTCGAGGATTAGCCGCAGCTTCTCGCTCATGTAGTGGAGGGACGAACCATCTACCCTCGCTTTGGATTCACCTGCATCAAAGTAGTGTGTCAGATAGTCACGTGTACTCACCACATCGTCTGAAAATGAACCAAAGTCTTCAAAGAGTTTCCGGTTGTGGTTCTGATGTTTTTCCCTCAATTCGGCGAGCCTGTCATGTAATGAAGGGTTGTTAGCCAGGTTCAAACTTTCATAGATACGCCGTCTTAGATCCTTGTACTCAGCAGACGGAATACATGACCTGATTGACTTCTTTAGATCATCTTTGAGTGCATCAAATTCTGACTCATCGATATACGTTTCTTCATGAATCTGTCGATGGTACGCCTCTACTGCCTTTGCGAATGTCAGGAATCTGTCTTCCGGATACATTTTCTCCGAAATTCCACGACTGAAGAGATAAACTACCTGTTGCAGAATTTCCGATATGGCGAACCAGTTCTTTAGTCGTTGCTCAATGTCTTCCCTCTTGTCGTCGAGGGCGAAATACATGAAGTAACGGGAAACACTCTCTGATATCTGGATATCGGTAACACAATGATAGTGGATGGAAAGTTCCCAACGGGGGCCGGAAGGATTAGGTGCATTTACTGAAACTGGCCATGAACAAGCCTTCATGGCCAAACTGAGGAATACACCGAGATGGAATATCCTCGCAATCGTTTCTTCATATCCCCATGGTCTGTCGGCGACAAAGTCAACATGCGCATCTTCCCTGATTGAGAATTCCTTGAACCGCCGCAGAGACCACGAGAAACCCCGACGGAATACCAATGTTGAGTCAACCAGTTCCGCAAAGATGTCACTGTCAGGAGGATTAACGGGTAGGCGATCTTCTGCCCTGATGTTCCCCCATCCCTTACCCGTTGATGCCCACTCGGTAAATCCGCAGAAACTTACTTTCACGCGTTCAAACGAAACCTCTTCGACGCTATTGAAGTGGTGACCTTGGATGATCAAGTATGGAATGTACCTGGACTTTACCCATTGAAACTGACTAACAGTGCGACCAGTACCCAAATCAATGCAGTCCACCAAAGTAATTGCCTTACCATTTTCTCCAGCCCCCAATATAATGGGCTGATTCATCGGCAGCTCTGAAAGTCCTTTCTTGTAAGAACCGAACAGTTCCAGTTCGGAGTTTCCCTGAGGATCAAAAGTCAGGATTCCTGTAATTTCGTGATCAGGGTTCTCTGGTAACCACCAGACGCCTTTCAACGTAAACCCTTCCATCCCTGGACCTCTCGTTCACCCGCGTCACACGCTCGTTGATTCTACAACAGCCATTCGCACAAATGTACGGAGCGCCCCCCTCCACGCCCCTGCTTTGACCTTGCGGGCGCTGCGTGGTAAATTTCACAGGGTCGCGGGCCGCGCTGACGCGGGGCCGCGGCATCAGGATTAAAATGCCTGAAAGCAGTGCCAATCATCGTCCCTTATGGAGAAAGGATCATCCCATGACCCGGAAGCTCTTGAGCGCAGTGTTGCTGCTGACCCTGTTGCTGTCCTTCACGCTGGCGGCCCAGGCGCAGAACGCCGACTGCCAGGGTGACGTCACCCTGACCTACTGGCATCACTGGGGCGGCAACCGTATCCCGATCATGGAATCAGCCATCGCGGCCTTCGAGGTCGCCAACCCCGGCATCTGCGTCAACAATATCTTCCTGCCCTGGGACAACCGGCTGCCCAATCTGCTGACGGCCATCGCCGCCGGCGAGCCGCCGGACGTCACCATGTTCGGCCGCCAGGACCTGCCCTTCTTCGCCGCCACCAACTCGATCATCCCGCTGGATGACTACATGGCGGCTGACGGCATCACGGCCGACATGTTCGTGCCCGCCGAGTTCGTCGGCAACCAGTACGACGGCAAGACCTGGATGCTGCCCAACCCCACGGGCGGCGCGGTGGCCCTTGGCTGGTACAACAAGAAGCAACTGGCCGACGCCGGTTTCGACTCCTTCCCCGAGACCTGGGACGAACTTAAGGAAGTCGGTATGGCGCTGAGTACCGGTGAGGATGGCTTCCTCGACCACGTCGGCGTCAACGTCGCCGCCACCAGTTTCCTGACCTGGCTCAACGCCAACGGCCAGGACTGGATCAGCGACGACCTGCGCACGGTCACCATCAACAACCAGGCCGGGATCGAGACCCTGGAATTCATCCGCTCCTTCACCGATGACATCAACTTCGGCATCGAGGAGGTCAACTCCTTCTACGAGATGACCGGCGAGTTCGACCAGACGCCGCTCATCCTCGGCTTCGACTCGATCCAGTTCAGCGGCTCCTGGCAGCTCTTCCAGCTGGAGAGCCATGGCACGACCGAGGTCTTCGGCGAGGACGACATGGGCAATCTCGGCTTCGGCGTGGCGCCCATGCCCTACGGGCCCAGCGGCAGCCCGGACCGCCGCGGCGCGGTCTCCGGCGGCTGGGGCTTCATGATCCCGCAAAACGCCCCGCATCCCGACGAGGCCTGGCAGCTGGTCAAGTGGATGACGGCCCAGGTGGAGTCGAACGTCGAGCTGGAACTGGACTTCGACGACGAGGGCGCGCTGATCGGCGTCGGTGACGTCAACGGCGACGGCGAGACCACCACCAGCATGGTCGGTGGCGCCTGCTGGTTCCTGCAGCAGCAGCAGCGCCCCTCGCCGCTGGCGGATTGCGACGGCTACGAGAAGAATGGCGTGTCGCACCGCATGGCCGCCGACATTCTCGGCGTGGCGGTGCTGGACAACGTGGTGGCGGTGTCGCCGGTGCAGCCGGAGGCCAACGAGGTCATCAACCGCATGCGCGACGAAGTGCTCTTCGGCGAGAAGTCGGTCGAGCAGGCCCTGGCTGATGCCGAGGCGGAGATTCAGGCGCTGCTGGATACCTTCTGGGCCGATTACAGCTAAATCGACGACCGTTCCATCACAGGGGGAGGGACCTTCGCGTTCCTCCCCTTCACCCCTGGTCAGGTAGCAGGAGCGGGGCATGACAGCAGCATTCGGCTCGCAGTGGCGCAGCATGAAGGGCAAACGCGAGGGCTGGCGCGATCTCTCGCCCATGCGCCGCCGCGAAGCGCTCTACGGCCTGGCCTTCGTCAGCCCCTGGATCATCGGCCTGCTGCTCTTCTCGTTCTTCCCCTTCGTAGCCTCCTTCGTACTCAGCTTCACGCGTTACGACGTCATCAACCCGCCGGTGTGGATCGGCCTGGCCAACTACAACGAAATCTTCAGCGGCGACTCACTTTTTCTGAAGTCGCTGGGCAACACCGCGCTCTACGTGGTCGGCTCGGTCGCCATTCGCATTGTGCTGGCCTTCTCGCTGGCGATGCTGCTCAATTCCAAGGTGCGTTTCCTGGGCGTGTGGCGCACGCTTTTCTACATCCCCTCGACGGTGCCCATCGTGGCCATCTCGATGGTGTGGATCTACATTCTTAATGCCCGCTACGGCCTGCTGAACTGGTTCCTGAGCCTGCTGGGGCAGGGGCGCATCCGCTGGCTCAGCAGCCCGGCCTACGCCATGAGCGGACTGCTGGTGATGAGCACCACCTGGGTCGGCGTGACCATGATCATCTTCCTCGCCGGCCTGCAGAACATCCCGGAGGAGTATTACGACGCGGCGCGTATCGACGGCGCCAGCTGGCTGCAGCGCCTGCTGCGGGTGACGCTGCCGCTGTTGACGCCCACGATCTTCCTCAACATTTTGATCAACATCATCAGCGCCTTCCAGGTCTTCAACCAGGTCTTCATCATGACCCAGGGCGGCCCGCGCGACGCCACGCGCACCTACATGCTGCACCTTTACAACCACGCCTTTGAATTCCTGCCGCCGCAGATGGGCTACGCCTCGGCGCTGGCCTGGATTCTCTTCATTATTCTCTTTGCCTTCACCGCCATCGTCGTGCTGACATCCGACCGCTGGGTGTTCTACAACAACTAGGGGAAGGAGAGAGCAGCCATGACCACGGTCAGCGAACGCGGAGCCCTGCAGGGCCGCATGGTGCAGGTACGCAGGCCGCCGGCGTTCTACCTCGGTCGCGCGCTGCTCTATGCCCTGCTGATCGCCTGCAGCCTGTGGTTCGTCGCGCCGCTGATCTGGATGCTGATGACCTCCTTCATGCCCTTGTCGCAGGTGGGCGTCTTCCCGCCGGAGTGGATCCCGCGGGTCTGGCAGCCGGAGAATTACACGGAAGCGCTGCGCTTCTGGAACTTCGGCGTGACCTTCCGCAACACGATGATCATCACCATTTTCTCGCTGGCCGGCAGCCTGATTTCCTCCACCATCGTGGCCTACGGCTTCGCCCGCTTCCGCTTCCCCTACCGCGACCTGCTCTTCCTCATCCTGCTGGCGACGCTGATGCTGCCCTTCGCCGTGCGTCTGATCCCGGTCTACATCGTCTACAACGAGATCGGCTGGGTGAACACCTTCTACCCGCTGGTGGTGCCGGAATGGTTCGGCAACGCCTTCTTCATCTTCCTAGGGCGCCAGTTCTTCCTCGGCATCCAGCAGGACTTCCTCGATTCGGCCAAGATCGATGGCGCCAGCGAGATACGCATTTTCACGCAGATCATGGTGCCGCTGGCCAAGCCGGCCATCGTGGTGATGGCCATCCTCAGCGTGCAGAACAGCTGGAACGAATTTCTGGGGCCGCTGATCTACCTCAAGGACGAGAACCTGCACACCCTGGCCATCGGCCTCTACAAGTTCACCTCGCTGCCCGGCCAGGGCGGCATGCAACACCAGCAAATGGCGGCCACCGTGATGATGGTCATCCCGGTGCTGGCAGTCTTTTTCCTCTTCCAGAAGCAGTTCATCCAGGGCGCCAACCTCTCCGGCATCAAGGGCTGAGGGCCGGTGCCGCCGACCCTCCCGCCCAACCTGCTCTTCATCTTTGCGGACCAGCTGGGCGCGCGCTGGACGGCGACGGACGGTCACCCGCTGGTCCATACGCCTCATTTGCAGGCCCTCGCGCGACAGAGCACGCTTTTCAGCCAGGCTTGCAGCAGTTCGCCGCTGTGCACGCCCTGGCGCGCCTGCCTGCTGACCGGGCGCTGGCCCTCGCAGACGGGCGTCACGCGCAACGGTCAGGCGCTGCCGGACGGCATGCCCACGCTGGCGCAGCGTCTGAATGACGCCGGCTACCACACGGCCTGGCTGGGCAAGTGGCATCTGGGCGGCCAGCCGCAGCGCGAACGCAAGGTGTTGCCGCAGGAGCGCGGCGGCTTCCAGCGCTTCGTCGGCTGGGAGAGTCATCACGTCGATCACTGGCAGGGGCGCTACTGGACGGATGAGTCGGACGAGGCGCGGCCGTTGCAGGGCCACGAGACCGACAGCCTGACAGCCATCGCGCAGGAGTGGCTGCCGCACTTGCCGCAGCCTTTCTGCCTCTTCGTCTCGTACCAGGCGCCGCATCCGCCCTGTTCGCCGCCGCCGGAACAGCTGGCGCGCTACGCCGGCCGCGACCTGATGATCGAGCCCAACGTAGACCCGTCGGCCTGGTACCGCATGCCGCCATGGGACGCTGACTACGATCTGCAGACCTTTCGCGAGCGTTACTACGGCGAAATCACGCAACTGGACGCGGCGCTCGGTCGCCTGCTGGAGACCCTGGCGCAGGGCGGTCTGGCGGACAGCACGGCGCTCTTCTTCACCTCCGACCACGGCGAGATGAACGGCGCCCAGGGGTTGTTCAGCAAGAATGTGATGTACGACGAGTCGCTGCGCGTGCCGCTGCTGGTCCGTCTGCCGGGCCAGACGCGGGGACAGCGCTGCACTACGCCTGCAGGCACGGTGGACTTTCTGCCCACGCTGCTGGAGCTGGCCGGCGCCGACCCCGACCCCGACGCGCCGGGGCGTTCGCTGCTGCCGGCCCTGCGCGGCGAGCGCCTGGAAGCGCGGCCGCTGTTCAGCGAGTGCGGCGACCTGCTCTGCGCGCTGGCCGGGGGCTGGAAGCTGGTTGCGCGCCGCGATCCGCTGCAGCCGCTGCAACTCTTCGACGTGCAACGCGACCCCTGGGAGCTGGATGANNNCAGCGCGCGCCGGGGAGATGCTGGAGTTGCTTGGGGAGTGGCTGGGAGCGATGCCGGTGGCAAATGCATCTTGACCAAACGAAACTGGCTTGCTGCTGCTGCCCTCACCCTAAATCCTTTACCGCCCTGGGGGAAGGGCTCCCGCGACTCAGCGGGAAAGGGGCCGGGGGATGAGGGCACATACTCCATGCCTCTCTCCCTGTGAAGAATTCCCTTCGAAGACGGGAAAGGGTTTGGGGTGAGGGTGGCCTGACACAGGAGGAAGAATCGACATGAGCCAACCCCTGCAAATCAGCGGGATTTACCCTTCGCTGGCGCTGAAGGCGCAACCCGGGCCGCCGCGCACGGAATGCGGCGTGGGCGCGCTCTTCGCCTGGGCCGACCGGCTGTGGGTCATCAGCTACGTCTCGCACAAGTCGGCCTCGGGCGTCGGCACCGGCCTCTACGAGATCGATGACGACCTGCGCATGGTGAAGCACCCGCAGAGCCGCGTCGGCACCTACACCAACCGCATGCTGCACTGGCAGTCCAACCAACTCTTCATCGGCCCGCACGTCATCGATGCCGACCGTCGCGTGCGCAGCATCGAGAGCCTGGTCGAAGTACGCCTGTGCTCGACCATGCGCCATCTGCATGACCCGGAAAACAGGGTCTACATGCTGGGTATGGAGGGTGAATTCTACGAAGTGGACGTGCACACCCTGGAGGCGACCTTCCTCGCCGACCTGACGCAGGAGCTGGGCGTGCCGGACCACAAGTACGCGCACTTCAAGGCCGGCTACAGCAACTTCGGCCACGTGGTGGTCGCCAACAACAGCTACGACGAACGCGACTTCCGCGGTGACGGCATGGCCGGCCGTCTCGCCGAATGGGACGGCGGGCGCTGGCGCATCATCGAGCGCGCGCCCTTCATCGAGGTCAACGGCCGCGGCGACTTCAGCGGCACCATATTCGCCATGGGCTGGGACCAGGCCTCGGCCATCCTGCAGGTTTACACGGACGGCGACGGCCAGTGGCGCCGTTACCGTCTGCCCAAGGGCAGCCATTGTTTCGACCACATGTGGCAGACCGAATGGCCGCGCATCCGCGAGGTCGAGCACGAGCGCTTTCTGATGGACTGCCACGGCATCTTCTACGAGCTCTCGCCCTGGGCCTACGGCAATCGCATCTGGGCCCCGCGGCCGATTTCAACGCATCTCTGGGTGCTGGGCGACTTCTGCGCCTGGCGCGGGTTGCTGGTGCTGGGCGCCGACAACGCCAGCCCGCACGGGGGCGCCAACCACCTGGCCGGCGAGCCGCAATCGGGCCTGTGGTTCGGCAAGACCGATGACCTGTGGGGGTTCGGCAAGCCCGCCGGCCAGGGCGGCCCCTGGTGGCGCGCGGCGGTACGCGCCGGCGAAGCCTCCGACCCCTACCTGATGAGCGGCTTCGAACACAAGACCCTGCATTTGCGCCACGGTGCCGACAGCAACGTGCGCTTCCGCGTGGAAGTGGACTTTATGGGAGATGGCGAGTGGGCCGGCTATACTGAACTCGTCGTCGCGCCCGGCGCCTATGTGCCGCACGTTTTTCCGACGGGCTACAGCGCGCACTGGGTGCGGCTCAGCGCCGACCGCGACTGTCGGGCGAGCGCGTATTTCACCTATACCTGAGTCACGAGAGGCTGTGGGTCATGCTTGAGTACCACCCGCTGAGTGAGGAAGACCGGCGTCAGTTTTACGATGAGGGTTATCTGATCGTGCGCAATGCGCTCGACGGCGAAACGGTCAGTCGTCTGATTGAGGCCGGCGACCGTCTGATGGCCTCTGACGAGACGCGCGACCGCCAGATCAACGACGAGATCTACGACAGCTTCCGCAACGTCGTCACGCACGAAGACGCTTTCATCCCGCTGATCACGCATTCCACCATCCTGCCGCTGGTGATGCAACTCTTTGGCTCCAACCTGAACCTCTCCACCAGTCACCTGATCTACAGCAAAACGGAACGGCCGGGCACCAGCCCCGACAAGCGCGCGCCCGGCTGGCACCGCGACAACGGCCGCACCACGCTGGACCTGGGCCACAAGCAGTACCCGCGCATGGGGCTCAAGTGCGCCTACTACCTTAGCGACCAGAGCAGGCCGAAATCCGGCGTGACCATGTTTTTGCCGGGCAGCAACAACCTGAAGGAACGCATCGTGATCCCGGAGGGTCAGCCGGACCCGGTCGGCGCGATCGAGCCCTCGCTCAACCCCGGTGACTGCGTGCTATTCGAATACCGCACCTGGCACGCCGGCGCGCCCAACTTCAGCCCCGCCACGCGCAAGGCCGTCATGATCGGCTACTGTTACCAGTGGCTGCGGCCGATGGACTATCTGGTGCAGCCGCCCGACTTTGTCGAAAAGCTGGACGACTACCAGCGCTTCCTCGTCGGCGAGCGCATGGAAGAGACGGAGACCTTCAAGCCCTCCGGCTACCACAATCCGCTCAACGCGTGGTGCGAGCAGCACGATATCGAGACGGACCGCCACGGTCACTAAACAAACACCCAGGAGACTGTCATGCCCGAACTCTGGCCCCGGATGGTCAGCGAGCCATTCAGCCCGGCCCTGCGTGAACTGAAGACGAAACGCCTTGAAGTCGGCCTGGTGGTGGTGGGCGGCGGCCTGGCGGGCACCTGCGCCGCGCTGACGGCCGCCCGCGCCGGCGCGAAGGTGGTGCTGGTGCAGGACCGGCCGGTGCTGGGCGGCAACGCCTCCAGCGAGGTGCGGCTCTGGGGTCTGGGCGCCACCTCGCACATGAACAACAACAACCGCTGGGCGCGCGAGGGCGGCGCCATTGACGAGATTCTCGTCGAAAACATGTACCGCAACCCGGAGGGCAACGCGCTCATCTTCGATACGGTCTTGCTGGAGAAGGTGCTGGACGAGCCCAACATCACGCTGCTGCTGAACACCAGCGCCCACGTGGTACGCAAGCAGGGCAGTGACAGCATCGAGAGCGTGCAGGCCTTCTGCAGCCAGAACTCGACGCTCTACGACCTGCACGCGCCGCTCTTCTGCGATTCCTCGGGCGACGGCGTGGTCGCCTTCCAGTCCGGCGCGGCCTTTCGCATGGGCGCCGAATCCGCGGACGAGTTCGGCGAGAAATTCGCGCCAAGTGAGGAATACGGCTATCTGCTGGGGCACTCGATATATTTCTACAGCAAGGACCTGGGACACCCGGTGCGCTTCGTGCCGCCGCGTTACGCCCTCGAGGACATCAGCGAGATCCCGCGCTTTCGCAGCTTCAACACAAAGACTGACGGCTGCCGCCTGTGGTGGATCGAGTACGGCGGACGCCTTGACACGGTGCATGAGACCGAGACCATCAAGTGGCAGCTGTGGCGCGTGGTCTATGGCGTATGGAACTACATCAAGAACTCGGGCGAGTTCCCGGACGCTGAAAACCTGACCCTCGAGTGGGTCGGGCACATCCCCGGCAAACGCGAGAGTCGCCGCTTCGAGGGTGAAACGATGATGGTCCAGCAGGACATCATCGAGCAGCGTCAGCACGAGGACGCCATCGCCTTCGGCGGCTGGTCGATCGACCTGCACCCGGCGGACGGCGTTTTCAGCGAGCGGCCGGGTTGCGACCAGTGGCACGCGCCTGGCGTCTACCAGATCCCCTATCGCAGCCTCTACGCCCGCAACATCAACAACCTCTTCATCGGCGGCCGCATCATGAGCGTCTCGCACGTGGCCTTTGGCTCCACGCGCGTCATGCTGACCCTTGCCAACGCGGCCCAGGCGATTGGCATGGCCGCCGCGCACTGTCTGGAAAAGGACCTGCTGCCGCGTGATATCAGTCAGGCGCAGAACATGGCCCGCCTGCAGCGCGACCTGATGCGCACCGGCCAGCACATTCCTGGCCTGAGCCTGGAAGACGACGAGGACCTTGTGCAGCGGGCGCACATCGGCGCCAGCAGCAAGTACTGTCTCGAAGGCCTGCCGGACAACGGTCCCTTGTGGCACCTGGAGCGCTCCCTCGCGCAGATGCTGCCGGTGGGGGCCGGCCCGGCGCCGCAAGTGGACTTCGTGGTCGACGCCGACGAGGCGACCACGCTGCGCCTTGAGCTGCGCGTCAGCGAGCGCCTCGGCAACTACACGCCCAACGTAACGCTCGGCGTGAGGGAATTTGACCTCGCCGCCGGGCCGAACCAGACGGTCACGGCGAATTTCGACGTCAGCGTGGACGAGGACCAGTACCTCTTTTACTGTCTGATGGCCAACGAGGACGTTCACGCTCATTTGAGCGAGGAGCGGCTCAGTGGCCTGCTGTCCCTGCGGCACTGGCGCGACCAGCAGCCGCCCCCGGATATCGGCGTGGACAGTTTCGAGTTCTGGACGCCGCCGCGGCGCCCCGCCGGCCAAAATCTGGCGATGGCGATTCGCCCGGTGATCGACGCCTTCGACCCGGTCAACGTCAGCAAGGGCCCTGGCCGGCCCACCACCGGCGTCAACGCCTGGGTGGCCGATGCCGACGATCCGCGCCCGACCCTGCGTCTGCACTGGGACGAGCCGCATGCCATCCGCGAGATCGTGCTGACTTTCGATTCCGATGCGGACCACGCGATGGAAACGACCCTGATGGGTCACCCGGAAAACGTGGTGCCCTTTATGGTGACGCACTGGCGCATCCTGGATGGCGACTGCAATGTGGTCGCCGAATGCGACGACAATCACCAGACCATCGGGCGCGTGCGTCTCGACGAGCCCCTGGTGACGGACCGGCTGCAGGTAGAGTTGCTGGCGACGGAAGGCGAGGTGCCGGCGGCGCTTTTCGGGGTCCGCTGTTACGAATAGTTGCTGACAGTCCCCCGCGCAGAAAGTCCAGGCGCCGCTGATTTCGGGAGTGGCGAGTCTGGTGGAGTTCAGAAATTGTTTAAGGGTCAGGGTGGGCGATTTGGTAAATCGCCCCTACGGCGGATTGTGTAGGGGCGACATATGATGTCGCCCGCGGGCACACCATGTCGCCGGGAGTGGCGAGTTTTGTGGATTTCAGAAATTATCCACGCCTGCAACCAGCCACAATTGCGGCGACGCAAATAACCGCAGGATGACGCTCACCGCATCCAGTTGCTGTATCCAGTAAACCAGACACTCCCCTGGCTTCAGGGCGGTCTGCGACTGTCGCTGCCGGCAGCGTCAGTCCAGCGGGAATTCGGCCTGCACGTTTACCGGTCGGCGCAGGCGAACAGAGCGTTTCAGCGCCGCCTCGAACTGCAACTCCTGCAGGCCGGCCAGACCCGGCACGGGCGGCTCGCTCCCCTGGCGCACCGAAGTCAGGTAGGCGTCCAGGGCCTTGTCGAAGGAGTGTCGGTACTGGTCCCAACGGGACTTGTCGCGCGTCAGGCCAAAGGTCTCATGGCGAACGCCGCGATAGTCGAGAATCTCCGTATCGCCATCCAGGTCACGCAGGGTGAGACGACCGCCCTCGTAACTGAACGTCAACTCAAACAGGGGAAAGCCGCGATCGATGGTGGCCGTGCCGATGATCGTGCCGCTGGCGCCGCCGCCCGTCGCAAATGCGGCCGCGACGTCCCTGGCCTCGTAGCCCGACTGGTGGTGCTCGACCGGCCCGGCCAGGGCCGCGATCTCGGCTGCCGGGCCGGCGAAGAGATGGATGAGGTCGATGCAATGCGACCAGCAATTGTAATGCACGATGCCGGTGACCTGCGTCAAATTGCCAAAGTCGCGTTCCCTCACCTGCCGCCGCGCCAGCAGCGTCTGCTCGAAGAAACGGTAGTTGAAGATCATCGCCGTTTCCGTGCCGCCGGCCCGCGCCAGGCGCAGCAGTTCGCGTCCCTTTTCGAAGTCGTCCTCCGTGACGTGGGCCTGTCCCTGCATGGCGACCAGCGGTTTTTCGAAGAAGATGCGTTTGGGCCGGTGTTGCAGGATGTTCCGGGCCAGCTCGTAACGGCCGGTCTCGCTGCTGAGCAGAAAGACGACGTCCGGCTCGGCGCGCATCAGGCTGTCGATGGAGTCGGCGACCTGACCGCCGAAGCTGGCGGCGCAGGCCTCAGCCTTGCTGCGGGTCCGGTTGAAGTAGCTGAAGGTCAGGTCCGGCTCCTGCGCCAGGAAGGGCAGGTAGTTTTTGCTGACGACGTTGCCGGTGCTGACCATTGCGACCTTGAGTGTCATCGTCTGACTCCATTTTGTGACTGGATTCTGCAGCCTTCAGCGAAAGCTGTCCAGGCCGCCAAATGGCAACAGGGCCTCCTGCAGCATTTCCAGCGGCAGACCGACCACGTTGCTGTAGCTGCCCTCGATGCGTTCCACCGGCGCGAAGAGCGGGTGCTGGATGGCGTAGGCGCCGGCCTTGTCGAGCGGGTCGCCGCTGGCGACGTAGTCCGCCTGTTCAGCGTCGGACCAGGCGCGCATGTGGACGCGGGTGCGGCAAAGACGCGACAGGCGCTGCCCGTCACTGCCCGCGCGCTGCAAGGTGAAGGCCGTGCAGACCTCGTGGGAGCGGGCGCGCAACTGGCGCAACATGCGCCGGGCTTCGGCCGCGTCGACGGGCTTGCCCAGCGCCTGGGCAGTGTCGATGACCAGGGTGTCGGCGGCCAGGATGAGGGTGGGCGGCGCATGCCGCAATGCGACGAGGGCCGCCTTCGCCTGACTGAGGCGCAGGGCCCAGGCGTGCGGCGCCTCGCCAGGCAGGCGCGTTTCGTCCAGCTGCGGCGCATCAACCACGAAGCGCAGGCCCAGCGAGCCCAGCAGTTCGCGCCGCCGTGGCGAGGCCGAGGCCAGCACCAGACGGACGGGCAGGTCGGCGTCCTGTGGGTCGATTGCATTCCCGGGCAATGCGCTTTTGGCTCCTTCTGCTGCCCTGGCGCCCAGTATAGAAGTCGACCGGGGCGCTGGGTAGCGTCGGGACGGCCGCAGCGGATTGTGCTAGAGTGGATGTTGCATTGCACTGGAGAGGAATCCCATGACTCGCCTGGAATCCATGCAGGCCGCTATTGGCCTGTCCGAGCGCAAGACGCGGCACAAGGGCTATCCAGCCGCCTCGCGCAGCTTCGACCTGATCGCGCTGGCGCTGGCGGCCTGGGTGCTGCTGGGCGGCTACGTCGACGGCATCGCGCACGTCAATGGCGCCACCGACGACACCTTCTTCACGCCCTTTCACCTCTTGCTCTACACGGGCATGCTGGCCAAGGGGATTTTCCTGGCGGGCATGCAACTGCGCAACGTCAGCCGCGGCCACAGCTGGCTGCAGGCCCTGCCACGCGGGTACCTGACTTCGCTGGTCGGCATCGCAATGATGGCCACCAGCGGCTTTCTGGACTTTCTCTGGCATACCGCCTTTGGCATCGAGGCCGATATCGAGGCCTCGGTCAGCCCGCCGCATCTGCTGCTGGCCCTCAGCGCGCTGGTCTTCATGAGCGGCCCGCTGCGCGCCCTGTGGGGGCGGGCGGGGGCGCAGCGCGGCTGGGCGCAACTGTTTCCGGCCATTGCCTCGGCCCTGCTGGTGTATTCGATCTTCAGCCTGTTCACCCAGTTCGCCCACGCCATTTCCTGGGTGGAACTGTATACGGCTGCCGGGGCCCCCGGCTCCCTCTTTGTCTGGGACCACGCCCTGACGGCTAGGGTGATCATCCCGGCGATCCTGATGAACGCCATCCTGCTGTTGTTGCTGCGTCGCTGGCCGCTGCCCTTTGGCGCGGTGACCTTCCTGCTACTGGGCAACAGCATTCTGATGTTTCTGCTGCGCTCGGCCGGATACGGTGGCGATAACTGGTGGGTCCTGCTGGCCCCCCTGGTCGCCGGACTGATCGGTGACCTGCTGCTGCATGGCTTGCAACGCTCGCGGATCGCGGCCCTGCCGCTGCGCGTCTTCGCCTTTCTCCTGCCCTTCAGCTACTACGTCGCCTTCTTCGTCATTCTGCAGTTGACCGGCGGCATCTGGTGGAGCATTCACATGTGGACGGGCGTCAGCGTGCTGGCGGGCGCATTCGGGCTTGGATTGAGCTACGTGGTCGTGCCGCCGCCGTTGCCTGCGGAGGCAGCAGCGGCGCCTGAACGCGAGCCCTAGCGCAAGAGCGGACAAACAGGGGGAAGGGCGATGGCAAGCGGCAGCACTTCTTCAGGGAAACCGGCCGTCAGGGCGCGACGCGCAGGGTATCCGGAACTGACGCCGGCCTTCACCTGGACGGCGCTGGCGCTGGCCGTCTGGGTGCGCGCGGGTTCCATCGTGGACATCAACGCCCACAACCATGGCATCGTCGATGAATCCTTCTTTACGCCCTTTCACCTGTTGATGTACTCCGGCGTGGCCGCCAACGGCCTCTTCTACGTGCTCGTCCAGTTCCGTAACGTCGGCCGCGGCCACAGCCTGCTGCGGGCCCTGCCGCGCGAGTATCTGCTCTCCTTCGTCGGCGTGTTGCTCTTTGGCCTCGGCGGTGTCTTCGATTTCATCTGGCACGCGCTCTTCGGCGTCGAGACCAGCATCGACGCGCTGGTGAGTCCCTCGCACCTGCTGCTGTTCTTCAGCGCCGTGTTGTTCATGAGCGGCCCGCTGCGCTCCTTCCTGGCGGGCGACAGGAGCGGGCGCGGTTGGGCAGCGTTGTTTCCGGCGCTGGTCTCGGCCCTGCTGGTGCTGACGACCGGGACGCTCATCACGCTCTTCGCCAACGTCTGGACGCAGATCGACCGCTATGTGGCGTTGACCGGCGATGACAATGTTTTTTCTGCCGAAGCCATCACCGTGAGCGGCGTCCTCATCCCCGTCGTGCTGATGACCGCAACGCTGCTCTATCTGCGGCAGCGCATGCTGCTGCCCTTTGGCGCGGTGACTGTCCTGGTCGCCGCCAACGCCCTGATCATGCTCTACATTCGCTGGCAGTGGACCCGCGAACATGCCGTCGTCCTGCTGGCGGCGCTCATCGCCGGCCTGGCGGGCGACTGGCTGCTGACGCGTTCGAGCGGGAGTTCTCCGCTTGTGATGCTGCGGCGCTTCGCCTTTTTGCTGCCATTCCTGCTGATATTCAGTCTTTTCGTCATTTTGCAGTTTAGCGCTACTATCTGGTGGAACACGCATTTGTGGTTGGGCGTCAGCCTGCTGGCCGGCGCGCTGGGCCTGGTCCTGGGCGCGCTGCTGACGCAAGGGGAGATACCGGCAGCGGACTGAACCGGGCGCCAGGCGCTGCGGCATGGGCAATGCCTGCCGGCAACATTGAATCGCTATCGGCCATCGCAGCCGAATCACCACCGCGGCCCGGGCAGGCGCGGGAAGAGGATGCATTCGGTCAACGCAGGGACACGCCCAAAAAGGGGTTGGGGGGACTGAGATGGCTGTTGACGTACGATCGGGTTCTGCTTCAAAAGCGGCCGGCACGACGCGCAGGGAAGGCTATCCGGAGTTGACGCCGGCCTTCACATGGGTCGCACTGGTGCTGGGAATTTGGGCTTTTTTCGGTTCGGTTGTGGATATCAACGCCCACAATCATGGCTTTGTTGACGACACTTTCTTCACGCCCTTCCACCTGTTGTTGTATTCTGGCGTGGCGGCCAACGGCCTGTTCTACGTCTTCGCGCAGTTTCGTAACGTCGGCCGCGGCCACAGCCTGATGAAGGCCCTGCCGAAGGAGTACCTGCTGTCCTTCGCCGGCGTGCTGCTCTTCGGCTTTGCCGGCGTCTTCGACCTTGCCTGGCACGAAATCTTCGGTTTTGAGGAGGGCGTCGACGCCCTGGTCAGTCCATCGCATTTGCTGCTGGTGGTCAGCGGCATGATGTTCATCAGCGGGCCCTTGCGTTCTTTCCTCTCCCTGGGCAAGTCCGGCGGCAGCTGGTCGGAGCTCTTTCCGCCCCTTGTCTCGGCGACGGCGATTCTCACCATCGGCACGCTCTTCACGCTCTATACCAACGTATGGACGCAGCTCAACCGCTACGTGGATCCTGAACTCATTATCGACGTCGACAGTGTGCGACCGCTGCATGCCTATACTGTGGCCGGGGTGCTGATCCCGGCGGTGCTGCTGGTCGGCACGATTGTCTTTCTGCGCCAGCGCATGGTGCTGCCCTTCGGCGCCGTGACCTTCGTATTCGTCGCCAACGCGCTGATCATGCTTTACATCCGCTGGCAGTGGAACCAGGCGTATGTGGTGGTCTTGCTGGCGCCGATCATCGCCGGCTTGCTGGGCGACTGGTTGCTGTCGCGACCGGATGGCGGCTCGCACGTCACCGCCCTGCGGCAATTTGCCTTCCTCGTGCCCACCACCTACATGATCCTGCTCTTCGTCATCCTGCAAGTGACGGCGGGCAGCATCTGGTGGACCACGCACATGTGGCCGGGTGTCAGCCTGATGGCCGGCGCCTTTGGCCTGGGCATCGCCGCGCTGCTGACGACGAGGCCCTACCCGCAGGAAGGCTGAAATGGCGGTCAGGGAAGGGCTGGCTGAGGCGAGCGGCCCTGCAGTGACAAGCCGCCGCGAGGGCAATCCGGAGTTGACGCCGGCCTTCACCTGGGCGGCGCTGGCGCTGGGCGTCTGGGTGTTGCTGGGCGCTGTCGTGGATATCCACGCCCACAACCACGGCCAGGTGGACGAGACCTTCTTCACGCCCTTTCACCTGCTGATGTACTCCGGCGTGGCGGCCACCGGGCTGTTCTACGTCGTCATGCAATACCGCTACGTCGGTCGCGGTCATCGTTTGCTGCAGGCCTTGCCGAGGGCCTACCTGCTGTCCTTCGCCGGCGTGTTGCTCTTCGGCGTCGGCGGCGTCTTCGATCTGGTTTGGCACGAATTGTTCGGCTTCGAAGCCGGCATCGACGCGCTGGTAAGCCCGTCGCATTTGCTGCTGGTGCTCAGCGGCCTGCTCTTCATGAGCGGCCCCCTGCGTTCCTTTCTGGCGCAGGGGGCGCCGGGGCAGGGCTGGGTGGCCCTGTTTCCAGCGCTCACGGCGGCGCTGATGGCGCTGACGCTGGCCACCCTGTTCACGGGTTTCAACAACGTCTGGAGCCAGGTGGACCGCTACGTTGCCCTGGACCCCGACAGCGATCGCAAGCTGGCGGAGGCATATACGGTGGCAACGGTGCTGATCCCCGCCGCGCTGATGACCGGCACCACGCTGTTTCTGCGACGCCGCATGCCCTTGCCCTTCGGCGCGGTCACTTACCTGCTTTTCACCAGCGCGCTGATCATGTTTTACATTCGCCTGGAGGATACGGCCCCGCACGCGCCCGTGTTGCTGGCGCCGCTGCTGGCCGGTCTGGTGGGCGACTGGCTGCTGGCGCGGCCGCCGGCTTCGCCGCCGTTGACCCTGCGTCTCTTCGCTTTCGCCCTGCCCTTCATCATGACCTTCGGCCTGTTTGTCATCCTGCAACTGGGCGCCGGCATCTGGTGGAGCACCCACATGTGGGTGGGAGTCAGCTTCATGGCCGGCGCGGTCGGTCTGGGGCTGGCGGGTCTGGTCAAGGCAGAAGATATCGCGCCGATGCCCTCACGGGCTTGAGCTTCAGCCGGGCAGGGTAAGCGGGAAACGCCCGTAGGGCACGGGCGTCAGCAGGTAGACGTCCACCCATTTGGACCAGGGCTGATAATCTGAGTCGCTGTAGCCGAGGTCGATGAACATCGGCTGCTGTTGCACGTACCATGCGGCGGCCGTGTCTTCCATGCTGCCGACGCCGTAGCCCTCGACGTAGACTTCGGTGCCGTAGGGGATGACCTTCGGGTTGGAGGCGACGACGCCCTTGCGCAGGAAGGCGCCGGTGGCGGTGGCGGTGCTGTTGCCCTGCGAACCGGGGTGATAACTGGTGGCCTTCATGCGCAGCACACGCCAGTATTGCCGCGGCCCCTGGGGCGTGTTGATGCTGCGCAGCACGATCTTGCTGCCAAGGCCGATGATGTGGTCCAGTGGCTCCTGCAGCATTTCCGCCGCGCCGGTCTCGCGGCTGACTTCCACGCCATTCTCGTAGCGGATGCGCTGCGGCACGCCGCGGATGCCGTTCTGGCCCTGTTGCAACACGCGGCGCTGGTCGAGTTCCAGTTCGGGATCGGCCTGGGTCAGGGTCCTGTGAGGCAGGGTTTCCCGCTCGTGGATGACCTCCTCGCGCACGCGGATGACGCGCACTTGCATACCGGCCACCAGGGTCGTGTCGCCCGGCGGGATGCTGTAGTCTTCATCAGCGAGTTGCAAGCCGGCGGTCGCAAGCGCTTCCGCCACCGTCTCGCCTGGCAGGCGCAGGGGACGGGACTCACCGTCCGCGTGCAGGGTGAGCGGCAGGGCGCGCCGGAGCTGCAGCGTCATGTTGGCCACCAGGGTGGTGGCGGCCGGTGGGTGCAGAACATCGCCCTCGCGGAGCGCGACGCCGTTTTCGAGCAAGGCCTCACCCACTGTGCGGGCACTGCTGCGCAGGTTGCGCGAGGCATCGCCGTCCTGCAACAGGAAGGGCTGCGGGCGGCGCAGTTCGAGTTGTCTGAGCGGCGTGGCCGGGTCCATGGTCCAGGCGGGATCGAAGCGTTGCCCGTTGACGTAGAGGGCGTCGCCGGGGGCCAGTGCCAGCCCGGCTTCGGCCAGCAGGGCGGCAGGGTCGTTGAGAGGGCTGCGCAGGATGCGGGTGACCCCGTCGACCCCCAGCAGGACGTCGCGGGCGTAACTGACGCGCACCTTCTGACCGTCCATGAGCAAACTGGCCACGCCAGGTTCCACGAGGTCGTCAGGTTGCAGCGCGATGCCCTGTTCGCTCAGAAACTGGCCGACCAGTCCGGCGCGGCTGCGCAGCGACAGCGCCTGGCCATCAACGACCAGGGTGAGGTCTTTTTCCAGCACAAAGGGCGCCAGCAGCAGCGCAGCGGTCAGCAGGCCGAGCAGCGATAGCGGCAGGATCAGGACCAGATGCCAGAGTCGCAAGGGCAAGGAATCACCGTTGTCGGCGGGTGGGGCTGGCTGTCACGGGGCTACCCGGCCCAGGCCGGTCTGCGACACCCGGGAAGAACCCCTTAGTGCTGCTCCCGTCAAGGCCTGACACGGTTCGGAGGACCCGCCGCGCAGGGCCTGGGCAGGGTAGCCCGGTGACAACCATTGCTCCCATACTAGCGGGCTTAACGGGTCGCGGCAAGCGCGGACAGCGACGATCAGGAGGCGCTGCGTAACTCCGCGATCGCTTCCTTCCAGGCGGGTGAGGCGATCGGCCCCTGCAGCAGCGGGTCGCCCGTGCCCTCCATCCAGCGGTAAAGGCGATCCAGCAAGGCGCGTTCAAGGGCCCGATGTTGGGCCTGGCCGGCGAGATTTTCCTGTTCGAGCGGGTCCGCCTGCAGGTCATAGAGCTCCACAGCTGGCCGGCGCGCGTTGATCTCTTCGATCATCTGCGGGTAGACGGGGCTGAGCTGGATATCGCCCGGCACGTTGATGGCGATGTCCTGACAGAGATTCAGGACCAGCTTGTGATCTTCCGTGCGCAGGCCGCGCATGGGTTCCCAGGCGGTGTGAAAGGTCTTGCCGGCGAAGACGACGTCCCGCGCCTGGTAGTAGGCGCCCTGCAGCAGCTTCCAGAAGCTTCGTCCGTGCAGGCGTTGGGGGCGGTCCAGACCCAGGGCCTCCAGCACCGTCGGGACAACGTCCACGTGACTGATCAGTTGCGGGATGCGACGCCCGCCGGTCAGCCCGCCGCCGGGCCAGTGCATCAGCAGCGCGGTTTCGATGCCCGGGTCGTAGAGCGTGCATTTGGCGCGCGGCATGGCCAGGCCGTGGTCGGTGACGAAGATGAGCCAGGTGTCCTGCAGCAGCCCCTGCGTTTCCAGCGCCGCCACGATCCGCCCGACGGCGCTGTCCAGCGCCGCGATGGCGCCTTGCAGTTGCGCGACTTCGGCGCGCGCTTCCGGCGTCTGCGGCAGGTAAGGGGGCAGGGCCGCGCCGAGCTGGTCATCGGGTTCGACGTCGCCGAAATCCCAGCGGCGGTGCGGTTCGAAGAAACCGACCTCCAGGTAAAAGGGTTCTGTTTGGCCTGCCTGTGTCGCGAGCCAGTCCGTCGCGGCCTGTCCCAGGGCCGCCGCCGGTGCCCGGTCGTAAGTCTCGTCGTAGCCGAGGGCGGGCGCTCCGGCGGCGTCAGTCAGGTGCTGGATGCCGAAAAGCGCCGTGCGGTAACCGGTCTCGCGCAAATAATGCGCCAGGTGCCGCTCGCCGGCGTGCAGACGCCAGCGGAAGGGATCGTGCGCCAGGCCATGCATGCCGTTGGCGTGGGCGTGACGACCGGTATGCAGGGCAGCGCGCGAGGGGCTGCATTGCGGCGCGGTGCAAAAGCTGCGCTCAAAGAGCAGTCCGCGCGCGGCAAGGGAATCCAGCGCAGGTGAGGGCACCGTGCCCTGGCCGTAACAAGCCAGGTGCTGCCCGAGGTCGTGGCAAGTGATGAAAACGATATTGGGACGCATGAGACTCTCCCTGGTTCGCGTACGCGCGGCAGCACCGGCAGAGCGTAACACACATTCTTCTCCGCCCAGGCGGCAGTCGGGCTATACTGAGGGACAGCGGAACGCAGGAGAGCGGTCATGGCCGTCCCCGTCAGCGAAAAGAAGCTCAGCCTGGAGCAATTTCTCGAACTGGAGGAGCGACACCCGGAGCGCAGGTTCAAACCCGCCGCCAATGGAGCCGTCATCGAAATGTCGCCGGGCTGGATGCATGGCAAGTTGCAACTGAGGCTAGGGAAATTGCTGGACAACTGGCTGGATGCCGGCTCCTTGCCTGGTTACGCCGTTGGTACAGAGCCCACACACGATCTGGATGGTTGGCTGTGCATCCCGGATGTGGCCATCCAACTGGAAAATGCCGACCCTTACCCTGGAGTGGCGCCGCTGCTGGCAGTGGAAATCGAAAGCAAAAGCAACACTCGCAGCGAACTGCGGGCGAAAGCGGGTCGCTACCTGGAGCATGGCACGCGGATGGTATGGTTGGTCTACCCGGAGTCACGTTCGCTGGAACTCTGTCGGCCGGGCGAGGAATTGCAGACGCTTTCCGGCGCGGACCTGGTTGAAGGCGGCGCGACGCTGCCGGGTTTCCGCGTCAGTGTGAATGAACTGTTTCCGCCGCTGCCGACAGGTGATGGTCAGAGGCGACCGTAGCGTCGCAGCAGTTCGCAGAGCCGGTCAGGCGGCAAGGCCGGCACCTGCAAGCCGTCGCGGCCGGTCATGGTCTCGGCGGCCAGCAAGGCGTTGAGGATGGCTTCCTCCACCGCCTCTACCGTCGCCAAAAAGAAAGAATCGAGAGTGGCGCTGCGATCATGCAGCCGTGGCGACTGCAGCAGCAGGTCCTGCGGCTCGTGCGGGATGCGCGAAGCGGTGGCGAAGGCGATGATGAAATCGCCGCTCTGGTCATGGCTGACCGTACCGGTGCGGGCCAGACCGAGAGCCGCGCGCCTTGCCAGACGGGTCAGTTGCAGCCCGTCCAGCGGCGCGTCGGTCGCCAGCACGATCATGATCGAGCCAGGGTTGTGGCGTGGCATGTCCTCGTCCGCCAGCGCCAGCCCCACCGGCACGCCGAGCACCATCAGCTCCTCACGCTTGCCGTGGTTGGCCTGCACCAGCGCGCCGACCGTGTAGCCGCCGTCGCCCGGTCGGCGAGAGGCCGTGCCAATGCCGCCCTTGAACTGGTAACAGGTGGTGCCCGTGCCGCCGCCCACGTTGCCTTCCGCCACCTGGCCGCCTGACGCGCTTTCGATGGCCGCGAAAACGTGCTCCGGCCGGATATGGCGGCCGCGGGCATCGCTGAGCATGCCGTCGTTGCATTCCCCGACCACGCAATTGACCGTGCCGGCGGTCAGCGCGATATCCGGGTTTTGGCGCAGCATGTAGCTCATCAAGGCGTCGCCGGCGCGCGCCACGCTCAGGTTGCTGGTGAGCAGGACGGGCGTTTCCAGGCTGCCGCGTTCGCGGATCTGCTCGAAGCCCATCACCTTGCCGTAACCGTTGAAGGAATAGACGGCCGCAGCGACCTTGTCGCGATAGATATTCCCGCCATGGGGCAGCACGGCGGTTACCCCTGTGCGCAGCGGACCGACGCCTTCCCGCAGCGGCCCCTCGCCGCTGATCAGCGTGGTGTGCCCGACGCGGACGTCCGGCACGTCCGTGATGGCGTTGTGCTGGCCCGGTGGCAGCCGTCCTGGATCGACGCCCAGGTCCCGCAAGCGGCTCATGCCTTGCTGGCGTCCGCGGCGGACGTGCCGGGAGTGGCGGAAGCGTCCTCCGCCAGCAGCCCGCGCGTCAGCGATTCAACGTAAATGCATTGTCGCCAGGGGATGGCCACGTCCGCCAGCGAGACCGCTGCGTCGTCCAGTTCCACAGCGCTGCCGCACACGATGGCCAGCGGCGTCCCTTCGTCGCGTTCGCCCATCACCAGTTGCGCCGCGGCGCTGATGGTATCCGCCATGCCACGCTGCGTGATCGCCATGGGGTTGCCGAAGAGATCGCGCTGGCCCCGTTCGTCCTTCACGGGGCGGAAGCCGGCCGTCGCCAGGGCCACGCCGCTGGTGCCCAGGCGGCCCGGAACCAACCAGCTGTCGGTCAGCACCACGCCAACGTTCACCCCCTGGCGCTGCCGCAACGCCTTCCGCAGGCGGGCAGCCGACTCGTAGGGGCGGGCAGGGAAGAGCACAACATGGCCTGCGGGAATGTTCGAACGATCGAGACCGGCGTTGGCCGAAAGGATGCCGGTCTTCACGGTAAGCAGGAAACCCAGTTCGATGCCGCCAAAGATATGGTCGGCTTCCTGCAGCACCAATTGCGCCATGACCGGCTGCATGCGGTAGCGTCGCGCCAGGGCTTCGGCCTCCGGCGTGACTTCCACGTCGGCCAGGCGCAGCACGCGCCCTTCACTGATGGCCGCGTACTTGCTGGAGACGGCCAGCACGTCGCCGTCCTGCAGGCCTTGCGGCGCGTGTGCCAGCGCAGCGTCGATCACCTCAGGCAGGTCGAAGGCAGCCTGCTGCACGGGCGCCGGCAGGGGCCAGACGGTCAGGGGTGGCATGGCTTGCAGCGCGATGACATCCGCATGATGCGCAATTATGGCAGTCTGCGACGGCGAATCACAGGGGAAGCGGCTGACGCGTGGCGCAGGAATGTGGATAATCAAAGCATTGAATTCCAACGACAGGAAGATAGCGATGTACGCTTACATTGCCGGACCGCTGTTCAACGAAGGGGAACGCTGGTTCGACCAGCAGATAAATGACGTGGCCGAGGCTGCGGGCTTCGAGACTTTCCTGCCGCATCGCGACCAGTCGCCCGAGAGCGGCGACACATTTGACCCCGAACTGGTCTTTCACTGGGACGTGGAAAACCTGGAGCGGGCGGACCTCGTGATCGCCAACCTCAACGGCGTCACCAGCGACGACGGCACTTCCTGGGAACTGGGCTCTGCCTACGCGCGCAGCAAGCAGCTGGTCGGCGTCTACACGGACATGCGCCTGACTTTCGACGACCAGGTCGTCAATCTGATGCTGCAATTTTCGCTGAACCGGCTGGTGCGCTCGCTGAAGGAACTGGAGGACTATTTGAAGCGCCACGCCCGCGAGCAGGGCTTGCAACCGCGTTGAGCGGCAGAACAAGGTACACTGGAATCAGGCGAGACGCAGGAGGTCAACGTGGACATCGCAGAACGAAAGCTCGCATTTGCTGATGGCATGGTCGTTGCTGGACACTCGGACTTTACGATCGACGGGTTCGTCGCCCTGGTCGAAGCCAATCCCGATACCCACTTCAAATTCAACGCCGCGGGAGACGTCGTCGTCATGTCACCGACCAACATCCATGCCATAGTCCAGGGCCTCGTCGCCATTGAACTTGGAACCTGGTTGTCATCAGGTGCGTTGCCCGCTTTTTATGTCGCCACCGATGGCTTGTTTGCCCTGGGGGATTGGCGTAGCCGGCCGGACGTTGCCATCGTCCCCCACTTTGGCAAGATCATCCCGCGCGAGGCGCCGCGGGTGGCCGTCGAGATACGCAGCGAGAGCAACAGCTGGCGGGAGTTGCGCGCGAAGGCGGCGCGTTACCTGCAGCATGGCACGCAGATGGTCTGGCTGGTCGATACGGATGCGCGCAGCGTTGAGATCCACCGGCCGGGCGCGGCGGCGCTGATGATGACGGGCGACGACGTCATTGCGGGTGGCGACGCGCTCCCCGGCTTTCAGGTGATGGTGAGCGAGCTCTTCCCCGACTGACCACAGGGAAGTGAGACAGGGGCTGCGCTGAACAGCCCCTGCTGATGTTGACTATTGCGGCAGGCCGTAGACCCGCGTTTCGGGCCGGAAGGCGGCCCAGGCGAACCAGAAGTGCGGGAAGGCGAGGTGCTGCCGTAACTGGCTGCCGGCCAGTTCGCCCTCCAGCGCCGTGCCGAAGACGTTCCACCGCGTACTGGTCTGCTCGTCCACGATGCGCCCTTCCGCATCCAGCGCGAAGCTGAGCACCTGACCCTCCAGTTCGCGGTCATAGAGCGCGGCCATGCCGACGTCGCGCGAACTGTTGATGTCGCTGGCATCCAGCGCGCTGGTCTGGCCTGGCTGCCACAGGGCGACGACCTCGAAATCGCCGATGCTGTCGTTGATGACCGGCGCTTCCCTTAGCGCCGGGAAGGGCCAGGCGACGGACTCGCCGCCCAGAAAGGCGCCCAGCACGCGCTCGGTCGCGAAGAGGCGTTCGTCCGGCTCACCGAAGAAGAGGAAGGGTCGCGGGCTGCTGTCGTAGCCGACGTAGGGGTTGGAACCGTAGCCGCGGAAGCCGGGCGAGAGCACTTCACCCTGTGGATATTGCTGCTGGAACTCGCCGAAACTGACCAGCAGCGAGGGCAGCAACTCCAGCTGTGTGCCGGCGTAGCTGCCGACGATGCCCTCGCCGGTGAACTGCTGCCACCAGCTCTTGGTCAGGTCGTCCCACATCACCAGGTCGCTGTGACGCAGGTTGCCGGAGACGCCGAAGCGCAGGATCTCGCCGTCCACCCGACGGTCAAAGACCACGGCCGAGTTGCAGAGCGGGCAGAAAGTCACGGCGACGGGCTGGTCGTCAAAGACGTCGTTGACAATCTCGTGCCGTGTCAGAATTGCCAGAGGGTAGGCGCGCGCCGTGCCGTTCAACTCCAGCGAAAGCACGGGCGATTGCGGCTGCAACCACTGGCCGGCGACCTCCAGCGAGTCAAAGGCCGGGTCGTCAATAGGCGGAATGCCGTCCGGCGGCACACCGCCGGAGAAGATTTCCTCCAGCGGCACGGTGTGCATACAAAAATCGGTGGTATCCCAGAAACTGGTGAAGCGCACGAAGGAGGGCGCGGCGCATCCGGACTGTCCGGTCATGGGCGCGCTGCGCAGCGCCAGTGCGGCGACGACAAGTACGAGCGCGAGCAGCAACAGCGTGTGTCTGCGCCGCAGCCCCGAGATGATGCTCATGGTCAGGCCTTTCCCTGTTGTATGTCCATATTGTGGATGCGTTGAGGCCAGCAAACCTTACCGCCATCGCCCAACGCAGTCCAATGCGGTTGACAGGGCCGCCGCCGCCGCGGCATGATGGTCGCCCGACGCATGGCCAGCCTGGCCCGTTACGAGACCTGAAGCATGTACGTTCCGCGCACCCGGCAATTCTGGGCCGTCTCACTTTCACATTTTGCCCTCGACGTCATCATGAGTTCGATCCCGGTCCTGTTGACCTTTGTCAGCCTGTACGTGTTGCCCCTGAGCGCCGTACAGTTCGGCCTGATCGTCGGCCTGATGCAACTGATGGGCGCCGTCACGCAACCGATGTTTGGCTGGCTGACGGACCGCGTCGGCGGGCGCTGGACGGGCTCCATCGGGCTTGGCTGGACAGCGGGCATGCTGCTGATGGCCCTGCTGGCTGCGGAAAGCGGCCAGTTGTTGTTGATGGCTTTCGTCATCGTCATCACTGCTCTGGGCAGCGGCGCCTTTCACCCGGTGGGGATGAAATACGCTGCGGAGAGTCACCCGCCACGCGAGGCCAGCAACATGGCCTGGTTCTTCCTTTCAGGGCAGATGGGTCTGGCATTCGGGCCGGCGCTGGTCGGGCTGCTGCTGGAAAACGCAGTGCCGGTCGGCAACGCCTTCGGCGCGGCCCTGGGGTCGGGTCTGGCGGGGCTGTTGCAGGAGCGCGGCACGGCCCTGCCGGCCGTCTGGATATCCCTGCTTTCGCTGCCGGGCCTGTTTCTAATTCTGATGTATCTGCCGGGACATCGCGCGCATCGTGCCGCCGTGGCCGCCGGCAAGGAGCAGACCAGGGGCAACAAGGCGCGCGCGCCGCTCTCCGTGGGCGTTTTGCTGATCTTCCTCGTCATGGTCAGTTTGCGCAGTCTGGGTTCGCCGGGCGTGGTCTCATTCATTCCATTTCTCTTCCAGCAGAAGGGCTGGACGCCGGCGGAGTACGGGCTGATTGCCAGTTCCTTCTGGGTTGGTTCCGGCCTGGCGGGAGTCTTTTTCGGCGGTCTGGCGGACCGCTATGACCGGCGTCTTGTCATCGCCATCAGCATGCTGCTGTCGGCGCCGACCTTCTTCCTGCTGCCGCTGACGGATGGCGTACCGGCTTTTGTGCTGGCCATCCTGGCGGGGACGCTGAGCGGCGCCTCGCACGGCTTGATCGTGGTGTTGGCGCAGGGCTTCCTGCCGGCCAGCAAGGCGTTGGCCTCCGGCGCTGCGCTGGGGCTGGTCTTTGGCACCGGCGCGCTGGGTAGCGCTTTCATCGGCTGGCTGGCCGGCATCATCGGCCTGGGGCCCTCCTTCCAGCTGGTGGCCGGCGCCATCGTGATCTCCGGCCTGATGACGATGCTGCTCCCGGCGCAGGCGCGCCCCGCTGAAGCGGCGGCAGAGGTCCTGCCGGCGCGCAGCAGTCAGGGGGAAGTCAAGGCCTGAAGAATGGATAGGGCCACTTTTTGTAATTATTAAGGTAGTGATGTAAGTTCCGTTTCCAGGGGGGCACAGGCCCCGGAGCAGCTGCGTGTCACAGACTCCCTGTAACGGGACAGGCTGTGGGTACAAGGCCAATCTCGTTTAATTTGCAAGGCAGGGAGTAGCAAGATGGCAGACCGCATAAAGGGCGCTGTAAAGTGGTTCAACGCCGACAAGGGTTACGGTTTTATCACCCAGGAGGGTGGACCGGACGTTTTTGTTCATTACACGGCGATTCTGGGCGGCGGATTCCGCAGCCTGGATGAAGGCGAAACGGTGGAGTTTGAGATCGTTGAGGGCCAGAAGGGCAAGCAGGCCAGCAACGTCTCTCGCGTATAGAAAAAAGCACACTACGATAGCCAGACCCCGGCGGGGTGAACCCCGCTGTTTTTGTATTTGGCAAGGCATGTGCGCGTAGCGCTTTTCAGCGAGACCTTTCTGCCGCGCACTGACGGAATCGTCACCGTCCTCTGTCGTCTGCTTGATCAACTGGCCGCCCGCGGTATCGAGTCCATGCTGTTCACGCCGCGTCTCGGGCCGGTTGAGCGTTACGCCAACACGCCGGTCTGCAGCGCGCCAGGCCTGCCCTTTCCCCCTTATCCGGACTTGCGTATGGCCCTGCCCACGGCGGAGCAGTGGCGGCGCCTGCGGGACTTCGCGCCGCAGGTGACGCATTTCCTGCACCCCTCCATTTTTGGCCTGGCGGCCTGGTGGCAGGTACGGCGTCTGGGCCTGCCCACGCTGGTCTCGTGGCACCTTGATTACGGGCGCATCGCGCGGCACTGGCGCTTCGGACCGCTACACGCCGGCGGGATTGAGCCGGGCATCAATTTGTTGACGCGCATGGTGCTCAATCGCGCCGACTGCGCCCTGGCGCCCTCACGCAGCGCGCAACAACGTCTGCGCCAGATTGGCGTGACGGCGCCGGTCCAGCTGTGGCGGCGTGGTGTGGACGGCGAACGCTTTCACCCGCGTCACGCGGACGCGGCCATGCGCCGGCGTCTCGCCGCCGCCGATCCGCAACAACTGCTGCTGCTCTACGTCGGTCGCCTGTCCATGGAAAAGGGGCTGGCTTCCCTGGGCGCGCTGCTGCAGGCCGTCCCGCAGGCGCAGCTGGCGCTGGTCGGCGACGGACCGGCGCGGCGCCCGCTGGAAGCGCAGTTGGCCGCCTTGCCGGTGCGCTTTACCGGCGCATTACAGGGCATGGACCTGGCGCAAGCCTACGCCAGCGCGGACGCCTTTGTGTTCCCGTCCACGGTTGAGTCTTACGGTCTGGTCGTGCTGGAAGCCATGGCCTCGGGCCTGCCGCCGGTGGCGGCGCGCACGGGCGGCGTGCCGGAACTGCTGCGCGAGGGAATTAATGGTTACAGCTTCGCGCCGGGCGACGAGGCCGGGCTGATCGATGGTGTGCAGCGTCTGGCCGCCGACGCGGACCATCGCCGGGCCCTGGGCCGCCAGGCGCGCGCCGACGCGCAAGGGCGCAGCTGGTCGGCCGCCATGGACGAAGTCATCGCGCGTTACGAAGGGCTGGCCCTGTCGCACCGGCGCTGAGTCGCCTGTGGTAAACTCGGCTTCACGCCAGAGCGCGGGAGCCAGCGGCCTTGTCAACCAGGGGGCTGTCCAGCAATGAAGTCGCCGCACGGGTAGCGCGCGGGGAGGACAACGCCTGGCAGCCGCGCGTGGGCCGCAGCTACCTCGATATCCTGCGCGACAACCTCTTCAACATTTTCAACCTGGTGCTTTTCCCCCTGCTGGGCGTCATCGTCCACTTCCGCGAGTACATGGTGGCCCTCTTCGCGGGCTTCAGCGTGGTCAGCAACGCCGTGCTGGGCACGGCTCAGGAGATGATCGCCAAGCGCCGTCTGGACCGTCTGGTGGCGCTGTCGGAACACAAGGTGCGCGTCTGGCGCGACGGTGCGCTGAGCGAAGTCGGCATCCGCGAACTGGTGATCGACGACGTGCTGCCGCTGCAGCCGGGCGAGCGTCTGGTGGTGGACGGGCGCGTGCTGGCCAGCGACGCGCTTGAGGTCGACGAATCGCAACTGAGCGGCGAATCCGACTCGGTACTGAAGGACGTCGACGATGCCGTCTATTCCGGCTCCTGGTGCGTCGCCGGGACGGGCCTGATGGTGGCCACGGCCGTCGGCGCGGACAGCATGATCAACCGCATCGCCCAGTCCGCGCGGGCCTGGAAGCACCCCCTGACGCCCACCCAGCGCAAGGTGATGGTGATCGTCGACATCGCCATCCTGCTGATGCTGGTGCTGGCCCCCATGCTCTGGCTGGCCGGTTCCCTGGCCGGGCTGGACCTGCTGGAACGCGTCAAGGAAAGCGTGGTCTTCATCACCAGCCTGGTGCCCTACGGTCTGCTGCTGGTGATCATGATCTCGCTCACCATCGGCGCCCTGAGCATCGCGCGCCACCAGACCCTGGTGCGCCGCGTCAACGCCGTCGAGTCGCTGGCCAACGCCACCGTGCTCTGCTTCGACAAGACGGGCACGCTCACCGAAAACCGCCTTGTCGTGGCCGACATCCTGCCGCTCAATGGCGCGACGCCGGAGGAGGTGCGGCGTCAGCTGCGGCGTTACAGCGCCAATCTGGCGCACCACAACGGCACGGCCGCGGCCGTCGCCGGGCACGTGCAGGCAGCCTTGCCGCCGCCCGCCGTGGAGAAGCTGCGCGAGATCCCCTTCAGTTCCGCGCGGCAGTGGGGCGCCGTGGTGTTGCCGCAGGAGACGCTGTTTCTCGGCGCGCCCGAGCGTCTGCTCAACGAAACGGCAGCGGAACTGCGCGAGCAGGCGCAGGCGCTCTCGGCGCGCGGCCTGCGCGTGCTGACCTTCGCGCGCAGCCTCACCGCGCCGCAGGACGGCCAGTTGCCCACTGACGCCGAGCCCCTGGCGTTGGTCACGCTCAGCGACAGCCTGCGACCGGACTCCGCCGCTACCCTGCAGGCCTTCCGCGCGCAGGACGTGGCGCTGAAGGTCATCTCGGGCGACCACATGGAGACCGTGCGCGCCATCGCCGGCGCGGCGAGCATGGCGACCGAACCGGCCTGGACCGGGGCGCAACTGGAGAGCATGGGCGACGCGGAATTCGCGGGAGCGGCGCAGCAGGGCAGCATCTTCGCGCGCGTCGCGCCGGAGACCAAGCGACGTCTGGTAGAGGCCCTGCAGCAGGGCGGCGCCCACGTGGCCATGGTCGGCGACGGGGTCAATGACGTGCCGGCGCTGAAGCAGGCCGACCTGGCCATCGTGATGAACGACGGCGCCCGCATCGCGCGCGAGATCGGCGACATTCTGCTGCTCAACAACGCCATGTCGACCCTGCCGCGGGCCTTCGCCGAGGGCCGCGAGATCACGCAAACGATCTACGGCACGGTGCGCATGTTCCTGACCAAGACCTTTTACAACGTGCTGCTCTTCGTCTTCGTGGGCTTCATGGCCTTGCCCTTCGCCATCACGCCGGTGCAGATCAACTGGGTGACTTTCGGCACGGTCAACGTCATCGCGACCCTGGTGGCGATCAAGTGGCTGCGGCCGGCCTTCATGGCCAACTTCCGCGACGACGTCTTCGACTACGTGGTCAGCGGCGCCTTCATCGGCTCGGTGATGATGGCCCTGCTCTACGCGGCGACCTGGTTCGCGACAGGCCGCGACGCGGCGGCGGCGCGCAGCGCGCTGGCGATCTTCGCCACCTTCTTCGGCATCCTCATCTTCTGGAACACCTTCGGCATCGACTTCGCGCGTCCGCGCACGCTGTGGCAACAGCGCACGGCGACCGCCATCGGCCTGGCCTTCACGCTGCTGGTGATCATCGGCTTCTATGTGCAGCCGGAACTCTTCGAGTTCGTGCGCCCGACGGAGGGCATCATCGCGCTGATCGTGTCGGTCCTGTTGTTGACGATCGCGCTGCTGAGTCTGGCGATGCGTCAGCGCGGCTTGCTGCACCGGCTGTGGCTGCTGTTTGAGCGCTGAGGGTTAGTCGACGTTTTCCTTGGGTTGCCTGCCGTCGCGTTTCGCGATGGCTTCTCGTTTGTTTTTGGGAACACTGCTGTAGTAAGCGGTCTCGGCCTTCTTCTTGGCCGTTATTGCGTGTTCAACGATGAGATTTACCAGTTCAAACATGGCCAGCGCAGTGTCAGGGTCATCATTCAGATCCAAAACTCCCGGATGAACCGCCTCGTTTCCGATAACCCGCACGCTGTCCAATGCCATCTGAATCTCTGGGCGCAAACCCTTCTTTACCAGTGACCCGATATCGTCATTCAGGTCTTTGCCCTTTTCTCCCACCATAGGCATGAGTTTTTGTATGCAAAGACGGAGAAGAGCAGCGGCCCCTCTTGGCGAGGCCATAACGATTCTTCGCGCCTCAAGGTAATCCACCCTGATTTCTTCCGGCATATCTTCGCTGGGAGCGGGCGCAGCATATGGCCCAGGGAATATGAGTCTGCCAACGCGTTTTGTGTAATTTACGTCGTGTTGATTTATTCGCTCTTCATCCCACACTATCCAGACGCTAGTTTTTTGGCATTGTCGGCAAATGCTGAGTTCAATCCCTCTGAAGGTTAGGCCGACTCCGATTTCCTGGGCTTCCAACAGGGCATTCAATAGGGATTTCAGACTATGTTGATGCATCCAAAAGTGTGAAGAGTACACGCCACAATAGGGGCAACTGAAAACATCCTTGTTGTATTCTGGCGGAACAATTTTGCTAGCCATCGTCCATCTACCTGATACCTGATTGGAAACCGAAATCAGGATAATCGAACCCCCTTCGCGCTACAATGCGCACATAAATTCAACGCGGGAGTGACGGCATGAATCGGGTGGCCAACGCGCCCTGTTCCTGGGGCGTGATCGAGAACATTGAGGGCGAGCGCTACGACTACGTGCGCGTGCTGGACGAGATCGCCGCGACCGGTTACGGCGGCACCGAACTGGGCGACTGGGGCTTCATGCCCAGCGATCCGGCGCAACTGACGCAGGAACTGGAACAGCGCAAGTTGCGCATGCTCGGCTCCTGGGTCAACAACTGGCTGCACGACGCCGCGCGTCTGCCAGAGGACGTCGAGACCTGCGTGCGCACGGCGCGGCTGCTGGCGGCGGTCGGCGGGCCGGACTGCTTCATCGTGCTTGGCAACAACCCCTATGGCGACCCCATGCGCTCGCTGCACAGCGGCCGCATCACGCCTGCCATGGCCATGAGCGACGCGCAGTTCGGGTCCTTCGCCCGCGGCGCGGAGGAGATCGCCCGTCAGGTGCGCGGCGAGACCGGTCTGCGCACAGTGGTGCACACGCACATCGGCACCTGGATCGAGACGCCGGCCGAGACCGAAAGGCTGCTGGAACTGACGGACCCCGAGCTGCTGGGCATCGTCTTCGATACCGGCCACTGGCGTTTCGGCGGCGGCGACCCGGTAGCCGACCTGCGTCGCTTCGCCGATCGGGTGTGGTACGTGCACTTCAAGGACCACGACCCCCAGGTGGCGCAGCGTTCGCGCGAGCAGGGCTGGGACGGCCCGCGCTCGGTCGGCGAGGGCGTCTTCCCGGAGCTGGGGCAGGGCGACATCGACTTCCCGGCGGTGCTGCGGGTGCTGGAAGAGATCGGCTATGAGGGCTGGATCGTGGTCGAGCAGGACGTGTTGCCGGGTCTGGGCACACCGAAGGAAAGCGCGCGCCGCAACCGCGAGTACCTCGCCAGCATCGGGCTGTAGTTAGCACCGGGCATCCGCTCAAGGAGAACAATTCAACGCGCACGGGCCAAGGAGGAAATCATGGAAGCAAAAGCCCGCTATACCATCGACGATCTGATTGAACTGGAGCGGAAACACTTCGGCCGCAGGGCCAAACCGGATGCGAGCGGCAAGCCGATCCTGGTCTTGCCCGATATGGCGCATAGTATGGCTCGGGGTGAAATCATCTTTCTGCTAAAGACATGGCTAAATGGTGGCACGCTGCCGGGCTATATGGTCGGTCCAAGTCTCACGCATTGTATCGACGGTTGGCTATGTGAACCGGATGTGTGCATTGCGCGCGAGAAGGGTGCGCCTTATCCGGAGTGTGCGCCTTTGTTGGCCGTCGAAGTACACAGCGTTGACAACACCTGGCGCGAGATGCGGGCGAAGGCGGCGCGTTACCTGGAGTACGGCTCGGCGATGGTCTGGCTGGTCGACCCCCGCCAGCAAACGCTCGAACTGCATCAACCCGACGCGGCGCCGCAGATGCTCGCCGGCGACGACGTGATTGACGGCGGGGCGACGCTGCCCGGCTTCCGCGCGGCGGTCAATGACGTGTTTCCTGACTGACCCTTTAACAGTCTGGCCGCTTCAGGCGGATGAATGCAACATTGTTGAGAGCGGAACCGCTTTCAGGCGCTTGCGCGCCAGCAGGTCGGCGATGGGCTCGATAGCCAGCGAGGAAGGCGCGATGGTGTGCATCAGGACAATGCTGCCGGGCGCCAGGTGTTTTCGCATTGTGCCCAGCATTTCACTGCAACAGACCAGGGCGCTCTTGTACCTGTTGGCGGCGCAGAGCGAATCGCCCGTATCAAGATTCCACAGCACCAGCGGGATTTCGAACTGACGGGAAAGTTCCTTCATGGCATCGGTCACGATGCCGTAGGGTGGGCGCATGGCCACCGGCACGAAGTCATTGCCGAGTGAGCGCCGCATGACATCCAGCGCGGGAATCATCTCCTGGTGAACGAGCTCGTCGTAGCCCAGATCGCGCAGAACCCGGTGCGTAAACAAATGGGTGCCGAACTCGTGGCCCATGTCCTGCAGAGTCCCGTAAAGGTTCTGGTAACCGGAGCGCTCCAGGGTGTTTTGGGCGGCGATGCCGGTGGGAAAAAAGGTGGCCCGGATGCCGCGTTTGGCGCAGGCGCGGGCGATTCGCAGCGTGTTGTACTCGCTGTACATGTCGTCGAAAGTCAGCGTGACGTGACGCTGGCCCGTGTTGAGGTAACGGATCGGGACGCCGGTGGCGACGGCGGGGCGCGGGACGTCGGAAGCAGCATCCAGGGCCAGGGTCGGGAAGCCGGTTTTCAAGGCGGCGCCCGGTAGCGCCAGGGCGCCCAGTCTCAGCAATTCGCGGCGGGAGAGGCCTCTGCGCCTCAACGCTTCGGATGTCCGTTCTGCGTAGCAGGTCTTTCGAACCAGACGTTCATTTCACCGGCGCCGCGATGGCCCCAGGCATGGTAGGGAACAGCCATGAAGCCCGCCGCGCGCAAGACGGTGACGCCAGCGATCAGGTCGGGTCGCGCTTCCGGCTGCAGCTCCAGGTCGTCCGGCAGCACAAGGTCCAGCGCCCGGCCATCGTTGTCGATGCCCTCCGACGCGTAGACCAGCGGCCCGCGCTCCAGCGCGACGCGGCCGGCCAGGTCCGTGACCTTCGGGTGCGCCACGACCCGCCGGACCGGCAAGTCCATGTCCAGTTCAACGACGTCGCCTCGTTGCCAGTCGCGCGTCAGCGTGAGATAGCCGTCCTGGACTTCGGCCGTCTGCGCCCTGCCGTTGACCCGCAGTAGCAGGCTGGCCGGCCGGTCATCCAGATAGCGGTAGAGCTCGCCTGGCACCGGCCTGCCGAGAAGCGGCCCCGGCACGCGCAGCTTCAGGGTGAAACGCAACGGGCGTTCGGGATGCAACTGAAGGCGGACTGCACCGGCCCAGGGCCAGGACGTGTCCAGTTGCAGGCCAACAGGGACGCCGGCGATGCTTGCGCTGACCTGGCTGCTGACGAAGAGATTCACATAGAGTTGGTCGTCGCGCTGCGCATAGACCATGCCTCCCAGGGTGGGCAGCAGGCGAATCACGTTGGTAGGGCAGCAGGAGCAGCCAAACCAGGGCTGACGCTCCAGCGAATCGTCGCGGTTAAAGTTGGTGACGCCGTCGGCGGCCAGGGGATTGACGTAAAAAAAGCGGTCGCCGGCGAGGTCGATGCCGGCAAGGAAGCCGTTGTAGAGCGTTCGCTCCAGCACGTCAAGGTAACGCGCGTCGCCGTCCAGCTGGAAGAGGCGCTGGTTCCAGAAGATGTTGGCGATGGCGGCGCAAGTCTCGTTGTAGGCGCTCTGGTTGGGCAGTTCGTAGTCATCTCCGAAAGATTCGCCGTGATGGCGGGCGCCGATGCCCCCGGTGAGCGCCAGTTTGCGCCCGCTGACGTTGCGCCAAAGGGCGCGGCTGGCCCCGGCCAGCTGCCCGTCGCCATCCAGCGCGGCGACGTCGGTCATGGCGGCGTACATGTAGGCGGCGCGCACGGCGTGGCCGACGGCCTCGCGCTGCTCGCGCACCGGCAGATGGTCCTGCATGTAGCCGGGGATACCAAAATTGGTCTGCAACGCTCGCCCGTTGGCGTGGCCGCGCTCGTCGAGAAAGAAACGGGCCTGATCCAGGAAGCGCTGCTCTCCGGTGAGGCGGAAGAGCTTGACCAGGCCGAGCTCAATCTCCTGATGGCCGGGGACCTCGCGCAGGGCATCCACACCGAAGGTCGCGTTCACGAGTTCGAAACTGCGCAGCGCGATGTCCAGCAGGCTGCGGCTGCCGGTGGCTTCGGTCCAGGCCACGGCTGCCTCGTACAAGTGGCCGAGGTTGTAGAGTTCGTGGTTGACGACCAGCCAGGACCAGCGCTCCCTTCCGGCGTGCTCGTGTGGGTGATCAGGATCGATCGTGCGCGCGGTGTAGAGGTAGCCATCCGGCTCCTGGGCGGCAGCAATGTGGCCGATGATCGTCTCGACTTCCGCCTGCAGCGCGGGGTTCGCATGCAGTTGAAGGTCCAGCGCCACGCCCTCAATCACCTTGAAGACGTCGGAATCGTTGAATTGTATCCCCAGGTGCGGGCCGGGCAGTTCGCCGGCGGCCTTGCGGAAGTTGTCGATGCGGCCGGTCTCGGCGCACTTGTCCAGATTGGCGCGCAGGGTGACCCGGCGGTTGATCTCCAGGCGTGATCGCCAGAAGCCGTCCGTCACCGCCACCTCGCTGAAAGGCAGCGGGCGGTAGGGATAGTCCGTCATGGCCTGACTATCTGCGTTTAGCCCAGGACGCCGTCAAAGGCGGCGGTCATGTCCGCCTGATTCAGCAAGCCGAACCATTTTTGCAGGGGCTCACCGTTTGCATCCGCCAGGATGTACTGGGCCTGGGCCACCAGACCGTACTGGTCACGCATGGGTCTGGTTTCCGGATTATCGATGTCCAGTTCAAAGAACTCGACACGACCGTCGTAGTCCGCTCTGAGCCTGTTCACGACAGGCGTATTCGCTCGACAGGTCGGTCACCAGACGGCGTGGGAGTAGATGAACTGTGCCTGTGGCGCGGCGACCATGATGTTTTCCGACGCCGACGAGCCCTGCCTGGCATCCACAATTTCCTGAATGCTCATGTTGCAGGCGGCTGTCAGCAGCCCGATAAGCAGCAGGGCCAGCGCCTGAACGAATCGTCTCATGTCGTTTCGCATCCGTCCTGTTTGTATCGTCGCAAATGTCGACACCATACCAGTATAGCGCAAATTGATGTCAAAGGCCGACTTGATAATTGTTTGCTTATTGTTTCCTTGCCACACCACCACTAACGCCGGGCGGGAAGAGATCGCGCACGCTGACGCGGAAGCCGGGGAGCAGCGCGCCGCCCTCGAAGACGTCGGCATCGCCCAGGGTTTGCGGCGCGTCGCCGCTGCGGTGAATCTCAAGCGACCGCTCGTCCGTATCCACCAGCCAGACCATCTGCGTGCCATGTTGCAGGTAGCGCCGGGCCTTCTTCCGCAGCTCCGGCCAGGGGTTGCTGTCGCTGCGGATTTCCACGGCGACCAGCGGCGCTTCTTTGGGGAAGACCTTGCCTTGTTTCTGGTCAATGGCGACGTCGGGCTGGCAGCGCCAGACGCCAAGGTCGTAGGTCGGCTCCACACCCGCCCGGTAGCCGGGCAGGGCGCCGCTCCACAGCCAGTTGTTGAAATGAGTCACGATGGCGCCCTGAACATCGGCGTGAAGGAAGGTTGGCGACATTTCGATGAGGTCTCCCGCGGCGTTGAAGCGATAGTGGGTATCGGGATTGGCAGCGACCAGGTCGACGATTTCGTCCATGCTCATGTCGGCGAAGAAAGCGACAAGCGGGTTGTCCGCTATCGAGGCGCTGCGCGACGGGGATTCCATGATGGCCTCCTGCGATTCGTTCCCTTTCAGTTTACCCCGTTTGGCCGGTCAGCCCTGCATCGTTTACAGCACCTTTGTCACCTTGCCCGGCAGGTCCGCGCGTTCCTCGCCCGCCGCCTGCAGCGCCGCAGCGGAGCCCAGCACGACGATGTCGCCATGGTCGCGCACGGCAGCCAGGGCATCGGCGTAGCGGCGCATGTCGGCGCCGCTGGTGGCCAGCACCTGTTCGCGGTTTTCCTGACGCAACTCGTCCGTGAGGCCGACCAGGTGCCGCACCAGGGAGGTGTAGCCCTGGGCATCCGGCAACTGGTAGCTGTCTAGGCTGCCGATGGCGCCGATGACGGCGCGGGTGACCTCGTCGCGGCCGGGGCGGTACTGCGCCAGGGCGGCCGCGGCGCCGTCACAGGCGTCGAGCGTGCGCAACAAATGCGGGTCACGGTAGGAGAGGAAGTTGAAAACGCCCGAGAGACGGTCGTGAACGGCGAAGCCACCGTAGGCGCCGCCCTGCACGCGCAGCTTCTCCCACAGGTAGGAGGTGTTCAGCCAGCCACGGGCCACCATGGCCGAGCCATGCCAGCTGTAGCCGTGGTCCGGCAGGCGCGCGCCCTTGCCGACGTAGTTGACCTGCGCCGGCAGGCTCAGGCCTTCACGCGCGGGCAACGCTTCCCGTTGCCAGCTGTGTCGCTGCGGGGGACTGGCGGGCAACGAGGAGAGAAAATCGCCCAGTTGAGGACGAAAGGCGTCCATGCCGGTTGCATCAAGTGTCACGTTGGCGAGCATGTGGTTGCGGTTAACCAGGCGCTGGCGCATGTCTTCGAGGATGGCGCCGGCCTCTGCGTTGCCGTCCTCGCTCTGACGAATACGCTCGCGCAGGAAAAGGAGGTTGCTGACACCGCCCATTTGCTCGCCGACCCAGCCGGCTTCGCTGAAGTGGGCGCCAAGACGTGCGTTGACGACGGCGTGACCGCCGGGGATGAGGCCGCTTTCAGCGCCGGCTTTTTCCTCCAGGGCCAGTTGCAGGAAGCGACCAGGATCGTCGAACCTGGCGTCCAGCAGCACGTCACGCAGGATGTCGAGCATGTCCTGCGCCTGGGCGAGGGTGCCCTTCGCGCGCATGGTCAGCCAGGCGCTGCATTCCTCGCTGCCGACGACGGGCGAAAGCAGGGTGCCGGCGCGGATGCCGCCGGTTTTGCGACCGATGCGCTGCGACAGACGGACGTAGTCCTCGTGGCGCGTGCCCATCTCCAGCAGGGCGGCGCTGAAGAGCGGCACCCAGGGCAACAATTCGCGCGGCAGGGCGCGCAGGTTCAGCGCCAGATCGAGATAGACGATGCCGTTGGTGAAGAGGTCATGCGTTAGCAGGGGGACGCCATGCAGGCGTTCTTCCACAACGGGAACGACAGGGCTCTGGCGCTCCAGGTCTTCCAGGCGCAGCAGGGGAATGGTGGCGAGGGCTGCGGGCGTATCGGGCGTCTCCTGGGCGAGGCGCAGGGCTTCTGCCTCCGCCTTCAGGTCCTGCAGTTGCGCCGCATTCAGGGCGTTGCGGGCCTCCTCAAGGCGCGCGCGCTCGGCGGCGAGACGTCTTTCCCCGGCCGCGGGGTCGGGCTCCAGCAACACGGTGGCACGGTGCGGGTTATCCAGCAGCCACCGGCGAATCAGCTGTTCAAACCAGGGCTGGCCACGGGCGATGCGATCCTTGAGGGCCGCCAGCGGCGCTTCGAAGGCCAGCGGCGCGAGCGGATCGCGCTCATGGAGCCAGCTGGTCATGGCGCGCAACATCAGGGCCAGACCGCGCGGAAAGCCGCCGGTGTTGTTTTCGCGCAGACGGAACTCGACGGTGTTGACGGCCGCCTCGATCATCTCGGCCTCGATGCCCGTCGTCGCCAGGGCCTCCAGGGTATCAAGGATCAGGCGTTCGACGGCATCGGCATCGGCCACGTCGATGCCTTTCATGCCGGCGGAGAAGGTCATCTGGCGCAAATGGTTGCCGGTCCCGCCCGTGACGTCCTCGCCGAGGCCGGAGTCGATGAGCGCCTTTCGCAGCGGCGAGGCGGGCGTGCCCAGCAGGATATGGTCGAGGATGCCGAGGCCGAGCGTCAGTTCGGCGTCGCTGAATTCGTCCAGCATCCAGTTGAGCGTCAGGTGGCCCTTTTGCTGCTCTTCGTCGCCGGTGACGTCGTAGCCGACACGGACGCTGCGGGGCTCGCTCCAGCGCTTCTGCAGGGGGACTTCCAGCGAGACCTGTTTGGCTCCGAATTCCCGAATGAAGTCGTCGATCAGGCGCAGCCGCTCCGCCGGATCGTCGTCGCCGTAGAACCAGATGCGCGCGTTGGCCGGGTGGTAGCAGGTCTCGTGGAACTGACGAAACTGCTCCCAGGTCAGGTCGGGGATGTGTTGCGGGTCGCCGCCGGAATCATGGCCGTAGATGGTGTCCGGGAACAGGGCCTGCTCCGATTCACGGCCGAGCAGGCTGTCCGGCGAGGACCAGGCGCCCTTCATTTCGTTGAAGACCACGCCCTGGAAGTTCAGCTTGCCATCCTCGTCGGGCTCGAAACGCCAGCCCTCCTGGGCCAGCACACGCGGCGAAATACGCGGGTAAAAGACGGCGTCGAGATAGACGTCGACCAGGTTGTAAAAGTCCTGCAAATTCTGGCTGGCGACGGGGTAGGTGGTCTTGTCCGGGTAGGTCATGGCGTTGAGGAAGGTGTTGAGCGAGCCGCGCGCCAGCTGAATGAAGGGGTCCTTGACCGGGTACTTGCGCGAGCCGCAGAGCACGGCATGCTCGAGGATATGCGGCAGGCCGCTCGAATCGGGCGGCATTGTGGTGAAGGTGATGCCGAAGACCTTGTTGCTGTCGTCGTTTTCGAGCGAGACGAGCTGCGCGCCGGTGCGCCGGTGACGGTAGATGCGCGCGTGACTGTTGATCTCGGGGATGTCCTGCGCGCGCAGGGTCTCAAAGTCGTGAAGAAGGGTCATGGCTGCTCCTGATGAAGACGGGGGCGCGATTGTAGCAGTTGCGCCACGCCGCGGGCAGGCTCGACGCTTGTCAGAAACAGCCTGGGCGTGGTAGGCTGATGGCACCCTGATGCGATGATTTCAGCAGGGCAGAGTGCCGGCGCCGTGCCGGTAAAGCGAGGAGAATCATGAGCTATCAACCCACTCCGGCCGTCCAGGAAGTTGGCGGTCTGCCATCCCTGCCGGGCGTGGCAATTCAGCCGCTGCTGCGGCAGGTCTACATGTGGATGACGCTGGCGATGCTGGTCACCACGGCCAGCGCGCTGCTCATCAGCAACGTCGCCATGGAGTTGCTGGTCACCAATCCGGCCATCATCATCGTGGCCATCGTCGCCCAGCTCGGTCTGGTGCTGGCGCTCTCCTGGGGCATGCAGCGCATGTCCGTCACCCTGGCGCAGGTGCTGTTTTTCGTCTACGCGGCAACTGTGGGCGTGACGCTGTCGCTGATCCTGCTGGTCTATGAAGGCTCGACCGTCATTTCGGCCTTCGCCACGACGGCGGTGCTCTTCTTCGTGATGACGATGTTCGGCCTCACCACGCGCGTGGACCTGACGCGCTACAGCAGCTACTTCATGATCGGCCTGGTCGGTCTGTTTATCGCCCTGATCGTCAACTCCTTCATTGGCAGTTCAACGACCGAACTGTTGCTCAGCTTCGTGGGCGTGGTGCTGTTCTCGGGGCTGACGGCCTACGACACGCAGCGCATCCAGCGCATGGCGCAGGACCCGCGTCTGGCGGGCGAGGGCGGGGCCACCATGTCGCGCCTGGCGATCATGGGCGCGCTGGGCCTCTATCTCAACTTCCTGAACCTCTTCATCTTCCTGCTGCGCCTCTTCGGCGGCGGTCGCGACTAGCGCTCACTGACGCCACGACAGACAGCGTCCGTCGACAGTGACGGGCGCTGTTGCTTTAATTCTCTCTCCCGCACAGCCTTGACCCGCCTCACGCTATACTTGAGGCAGGACAAATCGCCGGAGTACAACATGGCAGCCTCAACACCTCGCACAACCCTGGCTGATGTCAAGGTCATCGCGACCTTCGCCGACATGACCATGGACGAGTACCTCGCCCTGGCCGAGCGCAACCCCGACTCCCACTTCGAATTCAACGCCGCAGGGGATGTTATTGAAATGTCGCCAATGCCTGATCACGCCAACACGCAAACGATGACGGGCACCCGCCTGACCTTGTGGCTGTGGACCGGGGCACTGCCTGGCTATGTGGCTGGCAGTGAACTCACGGTGGACCTGGGCGACTGGCGTTGCCAGCCGGACGTATCCGTTCACCGGTCGCGCGGCAAGGTGATCCCGCAGGAAGCGCCGTTGCTGGCGGTGGAGATTCGCAGTGAGAGCAACACCTGGCGCGAGTTGCGGGCGAAGGCCGCGCGTTATCTGGAGCACGGCACGCAGATGGTCTGGCTGGTCGATACGGACGCTCGCTCGCTGGAGTTGCACGTCAGGGATGCAGCGCCGCAGACCCTGCGCGATGACGAAGCCATCGACGGCGGTGAGGTCCTGCCGGGTTTCCGCCTGCCCGTACGCGATCTCTTCCCGCCTGCTGAGGACTGAGGATTATCGTCGGCCAACCGGTCAGCAGTACGGGTCGCCGCTGTGATGGCCCTCAGGCGTACCAGGCGCCGGGCAGCAACTGGCGCAGCGCGTGGCCGTGATCGCGCAGCGTCAGCTCGAAGCCGCCCTGTTCCACCGCGGCGCGGAAGACCTCTTCCTCCAGCGTCAGGCTGAAACCAGGCGCCTCCGGGATGACCACCTCGCCTTCCTCAACGCGGTAGGCGGAGGCATCCAGCCCGGTCGTCGACACCTCGTCCCACTCGGCAAAGGCGTAGCGCTCGATGGCCCCGGCCAGGTGGCCCGAGACGTAGTTGCCCACGTGGCGGCCGTAGTGGTGCGGCGCGCTGCGGGCGCCCCAGGCATCCAGTTGCGCGCCAGTGCGCAGCCAGTTGCTGAAGCCGTGCGTGAAGATGTCGTACTGAATCACGTCCACCCGGCCCTGGCGCGCCCAGTCCATGAGGTCTGCCGGCGCCCAGGATTCGCCATCGGCGATCAAGACGCTCAGCCCTTCCCGCTCCATCCAGTTGCGCAACTCCTCATACAGCACCGGGTCTTCCTGAAAGGCCTCTTCCAGCCAAAACAGGTCGCAGTCCGCGGTCTCCGCCAACACGCGTTTGGCGATATTGAGGTTGTAACCGTTGTTGGCGTCAATCATCAGACGCGCATCGGGACCGACGGCCGCGCGTACCGCCCGCACCACGGCGATGTCGCGTCGAATGCCCTGTTCCAGCGGCATGTGCCGCGCGCCGCGCCCGACCTTGATCTTGAAGGCGCGGTGGTTGTTCGCATAGCCGAAACGCGCTTCATCGGCGATGAAGTCGGCGGCCGCGGCGTCGTCTTCCAGGTGCAGGTCGTCGATCAGGAGCGTCGTGTCGTAGCAGGGGACGCGCAGGGGTCCTGGCGGCAACGGCTTGCCCGCTTGCGCCGCTACGAGTTGGTAGACGGGTTTCCCGGTCACCTGGCCGAGAAGGTCCCACAGCGGGTATTCCAGGGCCAGCGCCGCATCGGCGACACCCCGCTCCATTGTGACCAGCGCATCCAGCGGCGCGCCGAGGAAGCGTGCCGTCTGCCCGGCGTCCAGAATGGCGGGGCCAAAGCCGCTGGCGCCATCTTCCGTGATCAGGCGCAGCAGGGGCACGCGCACTTCCCACCCATGGATCAGGAAGCGGGAATTGCCGCCGGCTTCACGCGGCCGGCGCCCCACCAGCTTCGCCGCTTCGATTTTTGCAATGCGGGAATTCGACAAGGCCTGCCTCCCTCACACTGTTCCGTAGGCGATCCCGCCAGGGACCACGTCGGTCGTTTCGCCGCGGCGCATGGCTTCCGCCGTCGCGAGAATGCTGTTGAAGTCGTGCTGCGGACGGAAACCCAACAGCGTTTTGATTCTGCTCTGGTCGATCTCGTAGTAATTGGCCTGGGGCAGGCGCGCCTCGACGACGGGCAATTGAAAGCGCTCCGCCAGGCGCGGCACCAGCTCGCCCCAGTCGAAGATGGCCGCGCCGGAGAGGTTGAAGATCTGGCCGACGGCTGCATCGACCTCGATGCCCAGCGCCAGCCCCTGCACGATGTCGCGCACGTCGCCGAACTGCTCGTGGTAGGGCACGCCGTTGGGGTTGAGGCTGATCAGGAATTTCTCCTGACCATCCCAACCGGCCAGCAGCGCGTCGATCATCGCCTGTTCCGCGGGATCGGCGCGGGTCTCCCTTTTGCATCTCTCGTATGCCGTGCTGTAGAGAAAGAGGCTGGGCCAGCCCTGTTCGTTGAGGAACTCGCCCGGATCGATGACCGTGGAGAAGCGCAGCACGGTCACCGGCAGGGCGTATTGCAATTGGTAGGCGACTGCCAGTTCCTCGCCCAGCCACTTGGTCATCAGGTAGGGCATGTCCGGGTAGCGGCGGCCCACCATCTCCTCGCTGATGGGCGTCTCGAAGTAGCGCCCGTATTCCCGCAGGCTCCAGTACACGCCGGCGGTGCTGGCATAGACAAAACGATGCAGGTCGGGGCAGAGTTCGCGGACGCCTTCCAGCAGATTGAGCGTACCCATGACGTTGATATCGCAGAACTGGCGATTGTCGAAGGGTCCGCCAAAGGCCGCCGCCAGGTGGTAGACGACGTCGACGCCGGCCACCGCGTCCCGCGCGTCTTGCGGGTTGCGCAGATCGCCGTGGACCGTTTCCACGTTGGCAAGGCCGTCCAGCTTGCCGGCGCGGCTGGCATCGCCGGGGTAGATCAGGCTGCGTATCGCGTGTCCCTTTTGCAGCAGGCGCATAACCAGGTTGGCGCCGATGCGCCCCGTCGCGCCGGTGACCAGAATCTTCATCGACTGTCTCCTGCTTCTGCCGCAACTGATGACACGATTATTGCAGCGAGTCCGGGATCGCGCAGGTGGTGGGTGGTAAGGCGGGGATGGCAAGTTCGTCTTTGCCAACGTACGGCTTTGTTTCTATCATGGCTGGCCACCCGATGCCTGCCCTTTGGCGAGTTCAGGAGCATGACATGTCGCAAAAACCCCGCAGCGAATACCCGCGGCCGCAGTTTGTGCGTGAGGATTGGCTCTGCCTCAACGGCGAGTGGCAGTTCGAAATCGACCAGGGGGACAGCGGCCTTGAGCGCGGTCTGCTGCAGCGCGAACTGAAGGACCGCATCACCGTGCCTTTCTGCCCGGAGTCCGAACTGTCGGGCATCGGCAATCATGACTTCCACGAAGCCGTCTGGTACCGGCGCGAGCTGGCGATCCCGGCGGCCTGGGCCGGGCGGCGCGCCCTGCTACACTTTCAGGCGGTCGATCACGATGCGACGGTCTGGGTTAACGGCGTCGAGGTGGGGCGGCATCGTGGCGGCTTCGTGCCCTTCAGCTGCGACCTGCAGGGCGTTGCCGCGCCGGGCGAGACGGTCACCCTCGTCCTGCGCGCACGCGATACGCATCGCGGCGCCCAGCCGCGCGGGAAACAGGCGCAGACCTTCGGCCCCCAGGGCGCCATCTACGTGCGCACCACCGGCATCTGGCAGAGCGTCTGGCTGGAGCCGGTGCCGGACATCGCCCTGCGTCGACCGCGCCTGACCCCCGACGTCGCCAACAGCCTGATTCGCCTGGAGCAGCCGATCTCGGGCAACCGGCCCGGCCTGCGTCTGCTCGCCGTCCTGCGCGACGATGAAGGCGTGGTCAGCGAGGCCGAATGCAGGGCCGACCTCGACCTGGCGCCGCGTCTGGACCTGCCGATCCCGGCTGACCGTCGTCGCCTGTGGGCGCCTGGCGACCCGCAACTCTACGACGTCGACATTCAGTTGCTGGATGCGGACGGCAGCGCGGTCGACGAGGCGCGCAGCTATGCCGGTCTGCGCAGCGTGGCGATCGACGGCGTGGCGATCAAAATCAACGGCGAGACGGTCTTCCAGCGTCTGGTGCTGGACCAGGGCTACTATCCCGACGGCCTGATGACCGCGCCCGACGACGAGGCGCTGTTGCGCGACATCGAACTCAGCCTGGCGGCCGGCTTCAACGGCGCGCGCCTGCACCAGAAGGTCTTCGAGGAGCGTTTCCTGTACCACGCCGACCGCCTCGGCTACCTCGTCTGGGGCGAATTCGGCGACTGGGGCTGCCGTCAGATGGGGCCGCTGGACGGCGAACACCAGAAGCCCGGGCCGGACTACATCACGCAGTGGCTGGAGGCGCTGGAGCGCGACTACTCGCATCCCTGCATCGTGGGCTGGTGCCCGCTCAACGAGACCTGGCAGTCGCTGACCGACCGCATCACGCAGCTGGATGACGTGACGCAGGGTATGTACCTGGCGACGAAGGCGATGGACTCGACGCGGCCGGTGCTGGACGCTTCCGGCTACGCGCATCGCGTGCGCGGCGCCGACGTCTACGACAGCCACGACTATACGCAGGACCCCGACGAGCTGGCGCGGCGTCACGCCGGTCTGGCCGCAGGCAGGCCCTACGAAAACAGCTTCGAGGGCCGCGGCATTCCGCAGCGCTACGTCGGCAACACGCGCTGGTCGATTTCCTACGCCGGCCAGCCCTACTTCGTCAGCGAGTTCGGCGGCATCTGGTGGAACCCGGAGGCCGGCGAGGACGAGGACTCCTGGGGCTATGGCGAGCGACCGCGCAGCATAGAGGAGTTTTACGATCGCTTCGAGCGGCTTTGCGCGGTGCTGCTGGACGACGTCAACATGTTCGGCTATTGCTACACGCAGTTGACCGACATCCTGCAGGAGCAGAACGGCATCTACACTTACGAGCGCCGCGTCAAGTTCGACATGGCGCGCATCCGCGCGGCCCAGCTGCGTCCGGCGGCGATCGAGCGGAGGTGAGGGGGCAGTCCACGCTTTTCTCTACCCGTCAGGCGAATGTGCTAAACTGCTCCTGTTGCAAGGGGGTTTGTGCCATGACCAGTAGCATTGACAAGGAGACATTTCAGCGACTAACGCTGTTTTATCTGATCGGCTGCTTCGAGCGAGGAGTATTCAGCAGCTTTCGCCTGCAAAAGGTCTTGTACTACGCGATTCGTGACGTAGAGCCCAGACCCTTCACTTTCCACCACACCAGGTGGGGACAGTACAGTCGCGATGCTTCGGTGCAGTTGCTTCACATGCTGGAGGGGTCAATCGTTCAGCGAGAGGCACTGTCAGGCAAAAATGGCGGAGCGCTGTGGAAAACAGGTGATCTGTCTGATTCCAATGACATTCGAAGCGCATTTGAAGAGGGTATGCCGGATCATGCCGAAGCCATACGAAAGAGCGTCGATGAGTACGGCGGACTGAAACAGGGTGAACTTGATGAAATCGTCCACAGCGACCCGATTCTCAAGGAGCGACGACGCGGTCGTGTCCTGGCCAGGGAAACAGGTGACAAACGCATTTGGATCAGACTGGACGAAGATACGGCGGAAGAACTGGAGTTCGCGCTGAGCCCTTTGCTTTCCCTTGCAATGGCGCGACTCGGGATGACTGTTGCAGACACGGACTTTGATGTAAGCAAGGTACGCGTAATTGCTTCCCTCACATGACATCCTGTTGCATGAAGCGTATCGCAAGGCAGTCGGGAAACTGTTCCGCAAACGCAAGGACAAGGAGTTGGAAAAGCGACTGCAAGAGGCGTTGTCCCGATTGCGCTTTGGACCGGGGAGCAACGACACGGTCCTGAAAGGAATTCAGACCCCGATACTGCGAGGCAGCTTACGGCGCAGATACGTTGGCAGGCACCGGTTGGTCTATATGCTTGCACCGAATGGTCATTTGATCTTCCCGGTCTTTCTTTCGCCAGGACCTCGTAACGGGTATGGCTACGACAACCTGAATAGCGTGGAAGAGATTGCAGCAGCCGTTATCCGCGATTTTGAGAATCGGCGAATTGACAGGTTTGAGCGATGGCAAGGCACTGATTGACCCCCCTAACCTTGTCCCTGACCCCGGCGCGGAGTAGACTGGGTCGCCGTAAATTGCGACCTGCAACCGCGCGAGGCCACCCCGTGAAGCATCCCAAACAGACGCAGGAAAGCATGAGTCAACGAGTCATGCGCTTCGAGGACATGAAGGCGCGCGGCATGCCGCTGATGTTCATCGACAGCATCCTGCCGGCGCACTGGCGCATGAACTTCGCCCTGATCGGCGACACCGCCAGCGAAAACCCGGACTTCCGCCTGCAGCGCATGATCACCGCGCCGCACCGCTACCAGCTGGGCATGGCCTGGGCGCCGCCCGGCTGCGGCCCGGCCTGGCACAGCCATGATTACATCGAGAGTTTCTTCATCCTGCGCGGCCCCTGGCGCTTTTACTGGGGCAACAGCGACAATCCCGCCGAGGCCGAGGGCCACTTCGACCTCGACGAGTGGGACCTGATCTCGCTGCCGCCGGGCATGTACCGCAGCTTCGAATACCGCGGCGAGGAGGTCGGCTGGTTCTTCGCCGTGCTGGAGACGCACGAGGTCTACGCGGGCAAGGACCCCTACTGGTCGCCGCAGATCGAGCAGCAGGCCGCAGCCCATGGTTTCCATGCTGACGAGATTGGCAAGATGGTGCAGCCGCCCGACTATGAAGGGCTGAAGCAGCAGCAACAGGAGCGCCTGCTCGGGCTCTATCAGGAGTTGACCGGCTGCAGCCTGGCCGACTGGCGACCGGACGCCCCAGGCAAAAACGGCGCATGAAACACAGCCGCGAGCGCATCCTGACCACACACGTCGGCAGCCTGCCGCGGCCGCAAAACGTCGTCGACCAGCTCTTTGCCCAGGACCGCGGCGATGACTACGACGAAGCCGCCTTCGACGCCACCATGACCCGCGCCGTGCGCGAGGTCGCGCGGCAGCAGAGCGACGCCGGCGTGGACGTCATCAGCGACGGCGAAATGAGCAAGATCAGCTACGCGACCTACATGCGACACCGCCTCACCGGCTTCGAACTTTCAGATTCGCCGCCGCCGCGCGCCACGCCGCTGGACCTGGACGAGTTTCCGGCCTTTCGCGACCGTCTGGCGCAGCAGGGCGGCACGCCGCAGTACCACCGGCCGGTGGTGCGCGGCCCCATCGAGCTGCGCGATCTGGCGCCGCTGGAGAAGGACATCGCCAACCTGCGGGCTGCCGCCGCGGCCGCCGGCGCTGAAGAAGCCTTCATGAACGCGGCCTCGCCGGGTGTCATCGCCGTCTTCCAGCCCAACGAGTACTACCGCAGCGACGAGGACTACCTCGAGGCCCTGGCGGCGGTGATGAAGGTGGAGTACGAGCGCATCACCCAGGCCGGCCTGCTGCTGCAGGTCGATTGCCCGGACCTGGCGATGGGGCGGCACATCCGCTTTCGCGACGCGGACCTGGCGACCTTCCGCCGCGCCGCCGGGATGCAGGTGGAGGCGCTCAACGCTGCGCTGGAAAACGTTCCGGCGGAGCAGGTGCGCATTCACCTCTGCTGGGGCAACTACGAAGGGCCGCACACCCATGACGTCGACCTGGTCGAAGTCATTGACATCGTGCTGCAGGTGAAGGCGCAGGCCATTCAGTTCGAGGGCGCCAACCCGCGTCACGCGCATGAGTGGCGCGTCTGGGCCGACGCCGACTTGGGCGACGAACGCATCCTGATTCCGGGCGTGCTGGATACCAGCACCAACTTTGTCGAGCACCCGCAACTGGTGGCCGAGCGCATCGAGCGCTACGCGGCCATCGTCGGGCGCGAGCGCGTGCTGGCCGGGACGGACTGCGGCTTCGGCACATTTGCCGGCTTCGGCGCGGTGCATCCGGACATCGCCTGGGCCAAGTTGCGCTCCCTGGCGGAGGGCGCGCGCCTCGCCAGCGAACGCCTGTGGGCCTGAAGTGAGCGATCCCGGCCCACCCGTCCTCTGGACTTGGCGACTGATAAGGCTGCGGATTCGCCGCGTCGCGCGGTTTGCCCTGGCGTCATTCATCCTGTGGCTGGTCTGGACGCTGGCGGTGCTGGCATTGCGCAACAGGGAAGATGGTTCCTTCATCGCGCTCTTGCTTCTGGGCCTGTGCATCATGTTGGGCGCAGCGCTGACCGGCCTGGCCTGGTTTATGGTCACGCGTCGGCTGCGTGAGCGGGATGCAGCGGATCTTGCGCAGTTGGTCTGGCTGAATCAGGCCATGCAACCCATGCGACCGCTGCCGCCACTCGGCACATGGGCGGCGAGCCCCGACCTGCTTGTCGGGCTCTGGCGTAACATCCGCGAGGAGCGACCGTTACGGGTGCTGGAAACAGGCAGCGGCCTTTCGACCCTGGTGATGGCCCGCGCGCTGGAACAAAATCAGGACGGTGGAGAACTGATCTCGTTGGAAGACCAAACGCACTTTGCCAACAAGACCCGTCGTGAACTGGCAGGGCATGGACTGGAAAGCCACGCGCGCGTACTGGACGCGCCGCTGCAGAAGCAGCACGTCGCCGGTCGGCAAGGTCTCTGGTACACCCTGTCGTCCCTGGAAGGGCTCTCCGACGTGGAGTTGCTGTTTGTGGACGGACCGGGAAATCGGGAGCGCGTCATGGCGCTTTTCCTGCTGCACGGTTTGCTAGCTGCGACGGCCGACATCGTGGTTGACGACATTGACCGGCCGGAGACCCGACACATGCTGGATCTGTGGCTGGATGCCTACCCCGGTCAGTTAAGCCAGACAGGGGAGGGCGGAAGGAAATGGACCCTGTTGCGCTGGCAGCGTAGTGCGGAACAGGGCGCCAGGCGGCCAGATGCAGAGCAATCGGGCAACTGAAAGGGAATCGCGATGCCCCTGCGCTATTTGAAACGTGGCAAGGCGGCCGCGGCGCGGGACGCCGACAGCGCCCAGGTGGAGGCCGCCGTGCGCGACCTGCTGGCGGACCTGGAGGCGCGCGGCGACGAGGCCCTGCGCGAACTTTCGCAACGTTTTGACAACTGGTCGCCGGAAGACTTTCGTCTCACGGCCGACCAGATTGAGTCGGCGATCGCTACCTTGCCACAGCAAGTCTGCGACGACATTCGCTTTGCCCAGGCGCAGGTGCGCAACTTCGCCGCAGCCCAGCGAGACTCGCTGCGTGATTTCGAGGTCGAGACCCTGCCTGGCGTGATTCTCGGCCAGCGCAACATCCCGGTGGCGCGCGTGGGCTGCTACGTGCCAGGCGGCCGCTACCCGATGGTGGCCTCGGCGCACATGAGCGTGGTGACGGCGAAGGCCGCCGGCGTCCCCTACCTGGTCGCCTGCACGCCGCCGATTCGCGGGGAAGTCCCTGCCTCGACCATCGCCGCCATCCATTTCGGCGGCGCGGACGAAATTTACTTGCTTGGCGGGGTGCAGGCCCTGGCCGCCATGGCGCTCGGCCTGCTGGATATCGAGCCGGTCGACATGCTGGTCGGCCCGGGCAATGCCTTCGTGGCCGAGGCCAAGCGGCAGCTTTTCGGCCGTGTAGGCATCGACCTGCTGGCCGGCCCTACCGAGGTGCTGGTCATCGCCGACGACAGCAGCGACGCTGAAATTTGCGCCACCGATTTGCTGGGCCAGGCCGAGCACGGCCCAACGTCACCGGCCGTTCTGCTGACCACCAGCCCGGCGCTGGCCGAAGCCGTCGAGGTCGAGATCGGGCGGCAACTTGAGACCTTGCCGACGGCCGATCTGGCCGGCGTCGCCTGGCGCGACTGCGGCGAGATAATCCTCGCCGACAGCGACGGGGACATGCTGCGGGCCGCCGACGAGATCGCCAGCGAGCACGTCGAGGTTCTGACGCGCGAGCCGGACTGGTTCCTCGAGCGCCTGAGCAACTACGGCGCGCTCTTCCTCGGGCCGCGCACCAACGTGGCCTTTGGCGACAAGGTCATCGGCACCAACCACACCCTGCCGACCAAAGGTGCGGCGCGCTACACCGGCGGCCTGTGGGTAGGCAAGTTCCTCAAGACCGTCACGTATCAGCGCGTCACCAGCGACGAGGCCAGCGCGCAACTGGGCGAGGTGGGCGCGCGGCTCTGCGCCATTGAGGGCTTCAGCGGCCACCAGGCCCAGTGCGAACTGCGCGCCGAACGCTACGGCGCGAAGGCCTGATGAGCGCCCGGCCGCTGAACGGCCAGGTCGCGCTGGTCACCGGCGGCGGCGGCGGCATCGGCAGTGCCATCTGCCGCGCCCTGGCCGATGCGGGCGCGACCCTGGTCATCACCTACAACCAGGACCAGGCGCGGGCGGACGCCCTGGCGGAGTCCTTGCCCGGCAGCGGCCACTTCGCGGCCCACGCGCCCGTGGAGGACAGCCAGGCCCTGGCGCGTCTGGCGCGACGTATCGCAGACGGTCCGGGACGGCTGGACCTGCTGGTCAACAACGCCGGCATCACCCGCAGCGTGCCGCATCATGATCTCGACGAACTGGACGACGAGCTCATCGACGCCATCTTTCGCGTCAACGTGCGCGGCGCCATCGCCTGTGTGCGGGCCATGCGAGCGTTGCTGGCGGCGGGGGAGGGCGGGCTGGTGGTCAACATCAGTTCGGTGGCCGGGCGCACGGCGCTGGGCAGCAACATCGCCTACTGCGCCAGCAAGGCCGCGCTGGACAACGTGACGAAGAGCCTGGCGCGGGCCCTTGCGCCGCAGATTCGGGTGGTCAGCGTGTCGCCTGGCTGGGTCGAGGGCGAGTACGCGCAGCGCATGCCGCCGGCGCTGATTCAGGAGCAGCGCGACAGGACGCCGCTGGGTCGCATCGCCACTGCGCAGGACGTGGCCGCTGCGGTGCTGGCGGCGGCGACGCAGCTGCGCTTCACCACCGGCGCTGTGATCCCGGTAGATGGCGGCCGGCCGCTGTTGTAGCAGAATTGTCTTTCCATTTTTCATACATTAAGATGCTGATCCGGTGAGATGAACAGTGTGCTGGAGTCCGCATGAACGAACCTACGATTACCTGTCCAAACTGCGGCAACGAATTCCCGCTGGATGCTGCATTCCGTGAGCACTTTGAACGCGAAGTACGTGAAGCCATTGCAACTGAGAAAATCGCAGCCGATGCACGTATGGCGGAAGCGCTCAAGGAGCGTGACGAGACCCACGAAAGAAATTTGCAGCGCGCTCGTGAAGAAGCTGAAGAACAGGCGACCAGCCACTTTCGGGAGCAAACCAAGGCTCTGGAAGAGGCGCTATACCAGCTGAATCGTACCAAAAGGGAGTTAAAGGAGCGCGATGAGGATCATAAGAGGGACCTGCGGCGCGCTCGTGAAGAAGGAGAAGAGGAAGCAAAGAAAGTCCAGGCAAGTCAACTTGAAGAAGAAAAAAGGGCCCGACAAAGGGCCGAAAAAGCGCTGGAGTTGAGTGCTGAAGAGCGCAAAGTGGAGTTGCAGCGCGTCCTGGCAGAGGCTCGTGAAGATGGGCAAAAGGAAAATCAGGTCGAGTTAGAAGCTGAAAGAATTAAAAACCAACGCTTGAGTAAACAGATGGAGGATATGCAACGCAGCATAAATCAAGGATCGATGGAACTTCAGGGCGAGGCGTTGGAAACCTGGCTGAAAAAAGAGATTCGACTCAACTTTCCCCTGGACGAAGTTGATGATGTTCAAAAGGGTCAGACTGGAGCGGATCTCGTTCAGCGAGTGTTAAACCCGATGGGAAAGAGAAGCGGGATCATCGTCTGGGAAGCCAAGAACACAAGAAACTGGAACGCTGCCTGGCTTGCCAAGGCCCGTCAGGATGCGGAAAGAGTGGGTAATGCATTGCCGGTAATTGTCTCAGTCGCCTTGCCTGATGGAATCCGTACAGCCGAGTGCATTGACGGGGTCTGGGTGAGCAGCATGGAGTGTGCCCTTGTAGTAGGCCACATGCTTCGTCAGCAACTCTTGGAGACCTCAGATCTGCAACGCGCAATGGAAGGTTTTGAAGGGAAGATGGCAACTGTCTACGCCTATGTGGTTAGCGATGGATTTCGGAGCCACATGGAACGCATCATAGACTCTTGGATTGAGCTTTCGCAGCAGATCGAAACAGAAGAAAGGGTGATGAATGCCCAGTGGAAGGTGCGGCGCAAGCAATTGGAGAGAGTGCTTAACATCACCACTGATATGCATGCAGAAATCAGGGCAATAGTCGGGGCGGAACTGCCGCAAGTGGAAGGTCTTGCACTGGCCGCATTGCCTTCCGGCGGAGAGGAAAAGGAAATCAGTTAGCCCGCCGACACCCGCGCCGCGCGGCGTTCGGCCGGCATGGCGATGGTCAGGTTGGGGTTGACGCCCACTCGCAGCGGAAAGACCGGGGCGTCCGCCACGCGCGCAGGTTATTTGATGCGGTACTGTTCAAGGAATTCGAAGTCCGGCGTGACCGCCAGACCCGGGCCATCGGGAACGGTCAACCAGCCGTCTTCATCCAGCGTCATTTTTTCCTGGAAAATCCTGCCGCGGTTGGTATCGACGGTCTCCCGATAGAACTCGACGATGAGGCCATTGGGGATGGCGCCGACCAGATGCAGATGGACCTCCTGGTCGCCATGGGGCGCGATTTGCAAATCATGGGTGGCCGCCAGGGCGGCGACGTTCATGAATTCCGTAATGCCGCCGAGAATTTCCGCGTCCGCGTTGAATATCGCCGCGGCGTCGGCGGCGATCAGGTCACGGAATCCGTAACGCGTGTATTCGTTTTCGCCGGTTGCGATCGGGATCGCGGTGGCCGCTGCCAGTTTGCCGTGCCCGCGGTAGTCGTCGGGCGCGATCGGTTCCTCAAACCAGAAGACGTCATAAGGTTCCATCTTGCGGGCGATGTTGATCGCCTCGCGCACGCTGTAGGCGCAGTTGGCGTCCACCATCAGCTTGACCTCGTCGCCGATCGTCTCGCGCGCGACGCGAACGCGCTCGACGTCTTCGTTGATCGAGACGCCGCCGATTTTAATTTTGACGGCTTTGGCGCCGAGCGCCAGGTTCTCCTCCATTTCCGCGGCCAGGCCGGCGAGTCCCTTGCCCTCTTCGTAATAGCCGCCAGCGATGTAGGCGGGCACGCGATCGCGAAAGCCGCCGAGAAGCTTGTGGACCGATTTTCCGGTCGCCTTGCCCATCAGGTCCCAGAGAGCGATGTCCAGACCGCTGATGAAGCGCGTCGTGATGCCGCGCCGCCCGACCAGTTTGGGTTCCCACAAGGTCTCCCAGATGCGCCGGTAATCGAAGGGGTCCTGGCCGATCACCAGCGGTTTGAAATGCTCCAGCAAGCCCCGCATCACTGTGGCCATGCCGGTCGTGTGCGGCTTGTGGGCCCAGCCGATACCGGTGACGCCCGCATCCGTATGGACGCAAATCAGATTCAGCCCGCTATGGGTGTAGACGTGTTTGCCGTTGCGGATGGGCCTGCCCCGCTCCCAACGGTACTGTCGCAGTTCAATGTCGCTGATCTTCATCTCGTCACCTTCCCGTGGCATGGACAGACCGTCAACGCATCCTTCAGCGCCGCCGGAACACCTAGTGTGCCACAGGTTTCGCCGCGCTGCCGCCTGCGATGACGGGTTGGTCGTAACGCCGGCATTCGCGCAAAGCGCTCAGCTCAGGTCGCGCAGCAGGAAGTCGCTGGCGCTGCTGGCGCCGCTCTGGCGGAACTGGTGACGCATGCGCCCGAAGACGTCCACGCCCATTTGCAGCAGCAGATGCGGGATGTCGATCGGCACCCAGTTTTCGCGCAGGGTCGTCACGCCGGCCTCGTCTGTGTCGCAGCGGTAGAAGTCCATCACGCGCATGTTGACGACCTTGTTGGTCGGCGCCAGGCCGAGCCAGTCGACGCCGCTGTGCGTGGCCAGCAAATGCCCCCAGCCGCCGGTGACCGCGTAGTCGCCGTCGCCGATGCGGATGAAGTGGCCGCTGTAGCCCTTGCCCTGCAGCTTGCCGCGGTCCGGGAAGGCGACGAGGAAGGGGACCTGGTGATACTGCTCGTAGTTGGCCAGGCCGCGCGTGCTGCCGATGCCTGCCGGCCCGTACCATAGCATCCAGGGGTGCCAGAAGCGCCGCTGCTGCATGTCGTCGAGGTTGGCGCGCGTTGGCGCGCCGCCGCCGTACCAGCCCATGGCGGTCTGCATGGCCATGACGTGGTCGAGGCTGCGGCGCGACCTCGCCTCGTCCTGCGGCGTGAGCAGAACGCCGTCGTTGGTCATGGGGTGCTGCCAGACGCCCTCGCGCCCCAGCGAAGGGGCCAGCGGCCAGTAACCGGCCTGGCGCATGACGTCGAGGTAGTCGATGAAGACGTAACTGCGGCTGATCCTGCCGTCGACCAGTTCGTGTGCCTCGCAGAAGCGCAGGGTCAGGATCTGCTGCGTGGCGGGGATGTCGAACCAGTCCTCCGCGAAGGTGCCGAGGTAGTGTCCGTAACAGGCGACCAACTGGCGGCCCTGGTAGACGCCGCCGGCGAGGATGCCCTCGCGCCGCTCGAGGTCGGGCAGGGCGTGACGCAGCGGCTCCAGAAAGCCGTGGCGGATGGCGTCGCGGCCAGTCAGGTCGTTGACCGGGTGCGTGCCATGGAAGTCGGCGTCCTCGCTGTAAACCGCGGCGAGGACCTCTTTCAGCTGGGCCAGGGGCGCCAGCGTCAGGTCACGCCAGGCGGCCTGGACGCGGCGCTTGTTGGCGAGGTTGCGGCCCTGGTCGACGGGCGTGAAGGCGGTCGACATCAGCCAGCGGCCTCTTCGTCCTGCTGCTCAAAGAATTCCGGCGGTCTGGAGCCGACGAAGCGCAGCACCTTGCCCAGGTCGTAGCCGGCCTGCTCCAGCACGCCGAGGATGTCGATCAGCACGTGGTTCTCGACCAGCTTGTGCTCGCCGTCGCGCTCTTCCACGCGCCAGAAGTCCATGTAGCGCATTTTGATCTGCTGACCCGTGGCGGGGATGCCCAGCCAGTCGCGGGCGAAAGTGGCGGTCTGGTAGCCGGTGCCGGCGACCCAGTCGCCCTGGGCGAGGCGGATGACGTCCCTGCCGACCTTGTCGGGGAAGGAATGGATGAAGTCCTTGCGGTAGTCCAGTTCAAACGCCTGCAGGCCCCGTTTGGTGCCAATGCCGGCAGGACCGTACCAGACCATGTCCCCGAACCAGTAGTCGCCCATGTTGCCGTTGCGATTCTCGTTGAGGCCGTCGTACATGTCATCGACCAGCTGATTGTTGCGGCGTTCCGCTTCGCCCATGACGCCCCTCCTGTCGATTAACCCCTGACCGCGTCTCCCGCCGTCTCATCGCGCTTGCGCAGGTCGACGCCGAGTTGGTTAAAAAAGTGCGGCAGGTCGACGAAGACCCAGTTCTCCGCCAGGCGATCGCCCTCGCGGCGCCACCAGTCGATGCCGCGCATGGTGACCTGACGGCCGGTAGCGGGGTGACCCAGATACGGGCCGAGGTGGCGCATGTGCAGCACCGGAAAACCGGCGCAGGCGACGTAGGGGCCCTCGGCGATCCAGACGGTGTCTTGCGTGCCGCCGACGCGATCCGGGAAGGCGCGCAGGAAAGGGACCTGGTGGTGCTGCTCGAAGCCGGCCAGCGCGATCGTCGAGCCGATGCCGGCCGGGCCATACCAGTGCATGTCCTCCGTCCAGAAGCGGGTCATGCCCATACTGCACAGGTTTTCGCCGTCGTAGTCGTTAAGGGCGTCGATCATGGCCAGCACCAGTTCAAGGCTGCGCGCGGAGTCGGCCGGGTCGGCCTTCGTCTGGCGCAGACCGTCGCCCGCGCGCGGGCCGGGGATCCAGCGGGTGTCGCCAGTTTCCGGCGGCAAAGGCTCGCGACCGCACTGACGCAGCAGGCTGACGAGATCGAGCAGCAGCATGATCTCGCGCACCTTGCCGTCCTCGACGCGGGAGAATTCGCCGAAGCGTATGTGCACGCTGCGGCCACTGGCAGGGATGCCGAGCCAGTCCTTCATGAAACTGCCGATGAAATCGCCGCTGCTGGCGACCCAGGTGGCTCCCGCATGCTGGCCGGCAATGCTGATGTAGGGGCGGCGCAACAGGTCCGGGAAGGCCTGGCGCAGCGGCGCGCAAAAATCGCGTGTGACTGCTTCAAGCCCCTGCAACCCGTTCACCGGGTGGAAGGCCTGCAGGCGCAGGTCGGGATGCGAATGAGGGACCAGGGCAGCCGCGGCAAGAGCTTCGCGCAGCCATGCGCGCCACAGGTCCTCCACGACCTGTCTGGCCCCATCCCTCTTGTCTTGAATCAAGACGATCTCCAGTTGTTGCCGCCTGCCAGGCTCCGGCGACCTTCAACAGGAAGCACTGCCCGCAGGTCGGGAACGCGATTGGCAGCGGCCTTCACCGCAAGCCGGCCTTCTGCCAGACGTCGACGCCGGCCTGGGCGGCCGCGTCGATGAAATCGATGAGCACCCAGTCCTCGCGCAGCATGTCCCCCTCGCGGCGCCAGAAGTCCATGACGTTCAGGCGCATCTCGCGGCCGCTGGCCGGCCAGTCGAGAAAGTCGCCGGTCATGGTGCCGACCGAGGCGGGCCAGCCGGTGGAGGCGGCGTAGTGACCCTCGGCGATGCGCGCGCGATGGCCGACGCCTTTACGGTCCGACGTCATGCGCAGGAAAGGCGCCTGGGCGAGGTGGCGAAACTCGTCGAGGTTGAGCGAGGAACCGGCGCCGCGCGGCCCGTGCCAGGTCATCTGCGGGTGCCAGTACTGCACCAGGTCCTGGCTGTCGGGGTCTTCGCCATCGTACTTGTTGAGGCCGCCGAAGATCATCGCCTCGACCAACGCCAGGGTCCTGGCGGATTCGGCGGGATCGCGTTCGGCATGGCGCAGGCCGTCGCCGGTGGCCGGACCAGGCGGCCAGACCTCGTGCGCGGCGCCGGGCGGGATGAGCTCGATGCCGGTCTGCAACAGCAAGGCGGGCAGGTCCATCAGGTAACGTATCTCGACGATGCGCCCGCACTCCACGCGGCAGAACTCACCGTAACGGGTGCGCAGGCTGAAGCCCGTGGGCGGAATGACGAGGTCGGGCGCCAGGGCCCATTCGTTGACGAAGCTGCCGATGGCGTCGCCCATGGCGGCGACCCAGACTTTGCCTTCAAATTCACCGCCGAGGAAGAGGTAGGGACGGCGGCGCCAGTCTGGAAAGGCGTGGTAGAGGGGCTGCAGCAAGCGCTCGCGGAAGGCGTCGCGGCCCTCCAGCCGGCGCAGGGGCTGAATGCCCTGCCATTCCAGGTCCGGCGCCAGAAAGCGGTCCAGGTTCTTTCGCGCAGCGGGGCCGTTTTCGCGCGCCAGGGCGAAATCCCGGACCAGTTGTTTGGCCTGCGCCAGTGAGTCCGCCACGTTGACGCTAGCCTTTCACCGCGCCGGCCGCCAGGCCCTTGACCAGTTGCTTCTGGAAAAAGAGGATCACGATCACGATGGGAATGGTGGCCGACACTGAGGCCGCGGCCGCCAGAGTCAGGTGGCGCGGGTCTTCACCGCCGGTGAAGCGCGAGATGGCCACCGGCAGGGTCCAGTTGGTCTGGGTCAGGATGCGCACCAGCAGGAACTCGTTGTAGGCCAGCAACAGGGTGAAGAGCGCGGTGGCGACGATGCCGGGCCACATGACCGGGATGATGACGCGCAGAAAGGCGACGAGGCGACCGGCGCCATCCACCATGGCCGACTCCTCCAGGTCCTTCGGAATCTCCATGAAGAAACTGCGCAGCATCCAGATGGTGAAGGGCTGGTTGACGGCCACCAGGGTGATGATGACGAGGATGTGGGAGTCGATGAGATTGAGCGCGCTGCCGATCCAGTAGTAGGGCAGGACGTAGGCGAGGCGCGGCAGGGCGCGGAAGGCCAGCGCCGCGATCAGTACGATGACGCCCAGCATCCCGGCGTAGCGGGCCAGGCCATAGCCCGCCAGGCAGCCAATGCCGATGGAAACCACGATGGTGCCGGTCGTGACGATGAGGGTGTTGATGAAGTAATCGTAAAAGCTGGCGGTATCGAGCAACTGCGGAATCAGCCACAGCAGCACGACCAGACCGAGAATGGCGGCGCCATAGACCAGGTCACGGCGCAGGGGGATGTGCTGCGCGAAGATCAGCAGGCAGATCAGCAGCAGGAAGGCCAGCAACAGGAAGAAAGCCAGCGATTCCGGATTGTCCGGTGTGGAGCGCAGCCAGAGTTCCTCGTAATTTTCCAGCGTGGGCGTGAACAGGAATTTCGGTGTGCGCGAACTGGCGTCGCGCAGCTTCTTGATGGACTGCAGGGCCGTCCACAGGAAGGGCACCACGCTGTAGACGGCGAAAAGAATCAGGGCCAGGTGGATCAGCAGGCGGCCTGGACGGTTGGTCACGGGGTCCATCGTCAGCGCTCCGCGATCTGTTCTTTCCAGGACAGGTAGAGATTGGGAATGAGCACCACCATGATGCCGATGATGGTGAGCACGGCCATGGCGTTGGCCCTGCCCAGACGTTCAAGCTGGGTCGCCGTCTGGTAGGTATAGGTCATGATGGTGTTGGCCTTGTAAAGCGGATTCAGCCCGGTCAGGACAAAGACGCTGTCGAAGACGCGGTAGGAATCCATGATGCTGAAGAGCAGGATAAACAATGTGAGCGAGCGCACGTGCGGAATGACGATATGGCGAATTTTTTGCAGGCGACTGGCGCCATCGATGCCGGCGGCCTCAATCAGGTCCTGTGGCAGGGTCTGCAGGCCGGCGAAATAGACCACGAGGGTGAAAGGCGTGACGTACCAGATGCCGTGGAAGAGGATCAGCGACTTCACCGTTTGCTCGGTGTAACGAAATCGTTCGTTGAGCAGTTCCTGATACAGCCAGCGCAACAGGCCGGAGGGTTCAAACAGTTGGCGGAACATGATGGTGCCGACGATGGGCACGATGATGAAACGCAATAAAAAGATGGAGAGATACAGGCCGCGCGCGAAGCCGGTCACCTGGTCCAGCAGCACGGCGACCACGAAACCGATGACGATCCATGAAGGCACGACCACGCCGATGTAGAGCGCGGTGAAGCCGAATGACTGCCAGAAGCGCTGGTCACCGAGGGCGGCGGCGAAGTTTCGCAGGCCGACCCATTGCGGTTCCAGCACGTTGTCGAAGGTAATGAAATGCATGCCCAGCCAGATGGCCATGGCCAGCGGCAGGACCATCAACAGGGTCATGACCACGATGCTGGGACCGGCGAAGCCCAGAAAAACCCGACGTTCCATGGTTTTCTTCCTCTGGCCGGCGGCGTGAGGACGGGGTGGCGCCCAAGCCCCACCCGTACGGTAAGGGTTGCGACTAGCTCTCGATGTAACCCTGGGCGGTCGCTTCCTCGGTGTAGGCGTCCGCAGCGGCGTCAAGCGCTTCCTGCGGGCTCATCTCGCCGGTGGCAGTGAGAGGCAGGAACTCGCTCAGCTTGGCCACGGCGATGTCATTGGCCGGGTTCTTGGAGTAGTTGCCGACGCTCTCGGCCAGGGTGCCGCTGGCGGCCGGCAGGTACTTGCCGCCGAAATCGGCCGCTGAACTGCGCGTGGGGATGCCCAGTGTGGCGGCCTGCTGCTGCGAGGCGGCGTCGACAGCTTCCATGATGATGCGGAAGATGAGGTCCGGGTCGTTGGTGGTGTTGGCCGGAATGAAGAAGAAGTCCAGCCAGGCGGAGCCGGCGCGCGGGCCGCCCTCAACGACGCGCGGCGCGGGCGCAAACTCGATGACGTCCGTGAGATCGGTGTTGTCCGGGTTGCTCATGCCGGCGGCGCGGCTGGCCCAGAGCTTGACGATGGGCAGCGTACCCTGATGCATGCCGGTCTCCATGTTGTTGTTGCTCATGGAGGAAGCCGCCTCGCCGAGGCAGCTGTTGTAGTAATCCAGCATGATCTCGACGGCCTGCACGCCCTCCGGGCCGTTGAAGGCCGGCGTGCTGCCTTCACCGATGTAGCTGCCACCGAGGCCACCCAGCACCATGAAGAATTCCAGCTCCCAGCCGCGGGGGCGGGAAAGGTCCATGCCAAAGGGCGCGTCCCAGTCCATGTTGTCAAGGCCAATGGCATCGCAGAGCGCGATGACGTCGGCGTAGGTCTCGGGGGGTTCCATCCCCATGTCGCCCAGCACGTCGCTGCGATAGAAGAGATGCAGGGTGTTGGCGATGATGGGCACACCGTAGATGTTGCCGTCGATCGCGCCGACTTCCCAGTTCGCAGCCGGGATGTCGTCGAGGTCGTACTGGTCGCGATACTTGTCGATGAGGTCGTTGAGGGGCATCAGCCAGCCCTTGCCGCCCCAGTCGGCCACCTGGCCGTTGGCGCCGCTGAGGATGTCATAGGGCGAATCGCCGCCGGCCGAGAGGGCAAGATTGACCTGCTCCTGGACGTCCTCGGAGGCCAGCAGATTGACGTTGATGTCGACGTTCTCGACCTCGTCGCAGGCCTCGATTTCGCTGTAGTAGAAATCGAGGATCGGGAAGCTCCAGCCGAGGGCGTTGAGCTCAACGGCTTCCATGGGCGCCTCAACGTTGCAGGCGCCGGCTTCCTGTGCAAGAACGCCGGGCATGCCGAAGAGGCCCGTGCAAAGGGCCAGCAGTGCAAGGACAAACAACTTCTTGTGGTTCATGTCTTCTCCTTTTGCAATCTGAACGAATGGGTCAATACGGAGAGGGTCACTCCCTTAACTCCCTGGGTCCTGCGGGCGGTGAATTTGCTTGAGCAACGCGAATTCGTCGAAAAGCATCCATTCCTGCTGAATGCGCTCGTCCTGAATGAACATGTGAGAGATGCCCAGAATGTTGATGCGCTGGCCGGTGGGCTCGCCGTAGTTGCCGAAGCCGGTATGCGTGCCCTGCATACGCCAGCGCAGGGCCACGCGCCAGCCCTTCTCGCCGTCGCCGCAGCAGGTGCTGCGCTCGATGGTGAAGGCCAAATCCGGGAAGGGCGCCAGCAGCGCCAGCGCGAAACCCTGGTATTCGTTGTGGCCGTGCATGCGCCGCAGTGAAGGCCCCTCGGCGCGCAGGGTCTCCGCATGGTAGTCGCGCACCTTGTTGAGCAAGCGCCAGTTCCAGACTTCGTGCAGGGCGCGGCGGGCGAAATCGGCGGCGTCGAAGGGCCCCTGGGGCTCCGGCAGGGCGGGCGGCGGCAACTGGCCGGTGCCGCGCTCGATATCGGCGGCATGCTGCTGTGGGGGCTCGGCCCGGGCCATGGCGCGCGCCGTCTTGAGGGGATCCAGGCCCAGCTGGTGCACAAGGGTCAGTTCGTCGCGCACCAGCCATTCCTCGACCACCATGTTGCGGCGGCAAAAGCAGTCGGCGATGGCGTAGTAGCGCACGCGGTTGTTGGTCGGCGGCCCGTAGAGCGACCAGCCGCGGTTGCTGCCTTCATGCACAAGGCGATGCGAGGAGTAGTAGCCCTGTTCGTCATCGCCGTCCCAGATGACCTCGTCGCCATAGAGACGGCGGTCGGGGTAGGCGGCGAGGGTGCCGAGGGTGGAGGTAAAGACCGCGTCGCGGCCGTATTGCGTGCCGTCCGAGCTGTGCAGGCGGATGGTGTTGGCGTAGTAGTCGTACAGCTTGCCGATGGACTTTTCTTCCCAGATTTCGTGCGTGATGCCGATGATGTAGTCCACGAAATCCTCGAAGCGCGGGTCAAAGCCCTGCATCCCCTGGCGCGGTCGACCGTTGGCATCGCGCAGGTTCTGGATATCGACCTTGTCCTGCAGGGTAATGCTGGATGACGGCTTTTCGCTTTCGCTCATGGGTACTCCTTCTTTCGGCGTGGTCACGCGGAACCGCGCAACACCAGTTGCACCGGCAGAGTCTCCTGCACGGGCAGGGCGGCCGGGTCGTTCAATTGACGGTTGACCAGTTCAACGACGCGTTCGCCGATGCGCTCCAGCGGTTGTTGAACGGTGCTGATGTGCGGCAGGGTTCGGAAGCCCGCGCGCAGGCCGTCGAAACCGGTGACGGCCACGTCCTGCGGCACGCGCAGGCCGGCGGCCTGCAGGGTATTGATGACGTCCACGGCCACCAGGTCATGGGCGGCGACGATGGCAGTGGGCGGCGACGCCAGAACCAGCAACTGGCGGGTTGGCGCGACGCCGCTGTCGGCTTCAAGGCGAGTCTCGACGATGAGTTGCCCGTCGCTGGCGAGGTCAGCGGCAGCCAACGCATCAAGGTAACCCTGGAGACGGGCCTCGTTGGCCGTGGTCAGTTCGGGACGCGTCATAAAGGCGATGCGTCGATGCCCCTGGCCCAGCAGATGGTCCATGATCTGGCGGGTGCCGTCGTAATAGTCGGGCACGACGCAGGAGACGCGTTCATCCGGGATGTGACGGCCCATGACGACGAAGGGGAAATTGTCTTCCAGCAGGGTCTCGATGGTGTGGCTGTCGTAATGGGTGGAGAAGAGGATGACGCCGTCAATTTCTCCGGCGCGGCAGACCTGCAGCAACTGGTCGGGGTCATTGTCGGTCAGGGTGTAGATAAGCAGGCGTTTGCCGCAGGCCTGCGAGCAGCGGACCGCGCCAGGGATGATGCCGGAAAGGTAATCGACGACGTATTCGAGGGCGGTGTTGAGAAAGAGGCCGATGCGGTCGGTGCGGCCGCGAGGCAGGTCGCGCGCGGCGCTGCTGGGCTGATAACCGAGTTCGAGGGCGGCGCGCAGGACCAGTTCGCGGGTATCGCTGGACACGTCGCGATAGCCGTTGAGGGCCTTGGAGACGGTGGAGGGCGAGAGTTCCAGCTGCCGCGCGATATCCGTAAGCGAGGTGGGCACAGGACAATCCGAAAACGATTTCGCTACTTGCGCCGGACTGTAACACAGTCTGCCCGATCTTGCAAGCAACGCCGGCAGGGGCCCGACGGGTTCCAGAATGCAGCGGAGTGACGGATACCGGCGCATTTCACACAAAAGGGCAGTTTGCGACATGGTGGGGTAAGGGTACAGTGTGAGATCATGCTGATGTATCCGCTCCTTTCTCTGTTAGCATCGCCTTCGTAAGTCGGTAACATACTGACGATACTGTGGGTGGATCAGTCATATTGTGCTGGTAAACTTCCTTAGTATGACGTATGCTAACGTCCACTCGGATAACGTTATTAACGTTGGGAAGAGCACTCTTGAACACTGATACGCGCCAATTCGTCCTGAGTGCGATCCTTGTGTTGTGTCTGGCAACAGCGGGCCAGGTATGGGCTCAGAATGCCGATACCACGCCGGACCCCGCGGAGACGCCGGAGCCGAAAACACCGCTTCCTGTCCCAGAGTCGCCGGTGTTGGCTCTCGACTCGGACGTTGTGAATTCAGTGGAAACCGGCGCCTTTGTCATCACTTCTTCCGATACGTCCCGGTTCGAGAATGCGTCTGCTGTCGAGTGGGTCGCGGCTAACGAA
>JAGWBD010000125.1 GCA_021296065.1 Anaerolineae bacterium | reverse complement strand
CGAGAATGTGCATATTGTGTCCCTTTCCTGCCTGCCGCGCGGCGATTGTACCTGAACAGTCTCGAACTGCCAACGGCAACCCTGCATCCGGAAGCACACTGCCTCCAGTCGGCAAAACGGGCTATACTGCAGCCGCCGCAAACAGGGAGGTCAAATTGCCACGTGCCTTGCTGAGTGTTTCCGACAAAAGCGGACTGATTAAACTGGCCCGGGCCCTCGTCGCCGCCGGCTATGAGATGATTGCCAGCGGAGGTAGCGCCCGAACATTGTCCAATGCAAGGCTTCCGGTAACTCCGGTCGAAGCCCTGACCGGCCAAAAGGAGTTGCTGGGTGGTCGCGTCAAGACCCTGCACCCCGCCTTGCACGCGGGCATTCTGGCGCGGGACTCTACAGCCGATCTGTCGGAGCTGGAGCATTTCGGTTTCATGCCGATCGACGTTGTGGTTTGCAACCTTTATCCCTTCCGTGAAGTGAGCGCGCGGGATGACGCGTCGCTGGAGGACGCCGTCGATCAAATTGACATTGGCGGTGTGGCGCTGTTGCGGGCTGCCGCAAAGAACTTTGGCCGCGTGACGACCCTGTGAGATCCGGCGGACTACGCCTAGCTCGAGAGGGCCCTGCAAGAACGGAAGAAAATCGATCTGGCAACCCGCCGCTAGCTGGCAACCAAAGTCTTTGAACTGACGCAGGCCTACGATGCTGCCATCCATGCCCGTCTCCTGCAGGAAGGCCAGTCTTCGGCACAGAATTGCGCAACTCCTGCCTTGCTGACACAGACTCTTTACAGGTCAGAAGTCCTGCGCTACGGGGAAAATCCTCATCAGGCAGCCGCCTGGTACAGCCAGACTCCGGGTGCCGGCCCCCTGGGTGGAGAATTGCTCGGCGGGCAAAGGCAACTTTCCTACAACAATTATCTGGATCTCGACGCCGCCGCCCGCGCGGTGCAGGATTTTCCATTGCCGACCGTGGCCGTCGTCAAACACCTGTCACCCATAGGGCTGGCCAGCGATGAAGAGCTGGCGGAGGCCTGTCAACAGGCGCTGGCGGCCGATCCCCTGTCGTCTTTTGGCGGCGTGCTGGCATCCAATCGTCGTGTAGACGCCGCCTTTGTTGAGGCGCTGGGCAAGGTCTTTGTCGAGGCCATCGTCGCACCGGACTTTGACGAGGATTCTCTTGACCTGCTGGGAGCCAAACGCAGGAATTGTCGCCTGCTCCGTCTCGCCACGTCGTCAGGCGGCGACGCCTGGCAGCAGCGCAGCGTGGCCGGAGGGTTGTTGTTGCAGGGCGCGGACCGGGGCGACCCCGCTGGCTCAGGGTGGCGTACAGTGACTGACCGCGAGCCGGACGCAGGCGAGCAACAGGCCCTGGCTTATGCCTGGCGCGCCGTTCAACACGTGCCTTCAAACGCCATCGTCATCGCCCATCCCCTTGCCGTGGCAGGCGTGGGCGGCGGGCTGCCCAGCCGCGTGGATGCCGTCAAACTGGCGGTCAGCAAGGCTGGCAAGCGGGCGGCGGGAGCGGCCCTTGCTTCTGACGCCTTCTTCCCCTTCGCAGATGGCATAGAGGCTGCGATCAACGCAGGAATCACTGCGGTCATTCAACCAGGGGGCTCGGTGCGCGATGCCGAAGTCATCGCCGCGGCCAATGAAGGCGACATTGCCATGGTCTTCACCGGCGTACGCCACTTCCGGCACTGACGCTTGCCGGTCCCTGCCTGATTGGCTATACTTTTTGCGTTGCCACCCTGGCTCAATGGCAGAGCACGCGCTTCGTAAGCGTGAGGTTGAGGGTTCGAATCCCTCGGGTGGCTCAAGTGCCCACGCTTGTGGGCATTTGCCTTAAGGGGACGACAATGACTGGAAACAAACCTCTTGTCATTGGCATTGCCGGCGGCACCGGCTCCGGCAAGACCACTTTTGCCAACGCCGTCATCAGGCAGGTTGGCGCGGAACACGTTGTATGGCTGGCGCACGACCTTTACTATCGCGATCTCAATCACATTCCGCTGCATGAAAGGCGCATTCGCAATTTCGACCATCCCGCTTCGCTGGACACCCATTTGCTGGTGGCCAATCTCAGGGACCTGCGCGCCGGCAAGCCGACCGACATCCCACGCTACGATTTTCGCGAACACCGCCGCCTGCCCCAAACCAAACGAATCGACCCCCGGCCGGTCATTTTGCTGGAGGGCATTTTGATTCTTGCCGAGCAGGAATTGCTGGAACTGCTGGACCTCCGCATCTTTATCGATACGGCTTCGGACGTCCGTGTCTTGCGGCGCCTGCGCCGCGATATCGAGGAACGCGGCAGGACCATGGAATCCGTCATGGAGCAATACCTCAAGACAGTCCGCCCCATGCACCTGCAGTACGTGGTGCCCAACAAGCATCATGCCGACATCATTGTGCCGCGCGGAGGTTTCAACGAGACCGCAGTTTATATGTTGACGAACCATATCCGGTCTTTCCTCCAGTCTGAACAGAGCCGTTGACGCCAGGGCTCTGACCCGTTAACATCGAAGCAACAACTGTGACCGGGAGAGTCGGTCAGGCACTTGCGTCAGAGAATGCGGATCAGCGGCTGCGAGTCCGCCCGCAAACCTGACTAACTGTCGCCCGTGAGTTGCTTCGGTGAACCATAAGCTGCGAGGTTAGCCGGGGCCGGGGACGTCCGTTACCCCGGCGGGGAAGCAAGGTGGTACCGCGGAAGGCGAACCCTTTCGTGCTAGTCTGGGCGAGAGGGCCTTTAGTTTAAGGAGCGCAATTTCATGACCATGCCCACAACCTTTGACTTCGCTACTGCCGAAGGGCGGCTCTACGACTGGTGGGAGCAAAATGGCTGGTTCCGTCCAGAAGCCGCGCCCGAGGATGCGGAACCCTTCGTGATCAGCATTCCCCCGCCCAATGTGACGGGGGCCCTGCATATCGGACACGCGCTGTTTGTCAGCATCGAAGATTTGATGATTCGCCACGCGCGCATGCAGGGCAAGGCCGCGCTGTGGCTACCAGGATCGGACCATGCCGGCATTGCGACACAGTTGCAGATTGAACGCATGTTTGCGGAAGAGGGTCGCAGCAAAGACGAAGTGGGTCGTGAGGCATTCCTGGAGCGCACCTGGGCATGGAAAGAGCGCTACGGTGGAGAAATCCTGCACCAGTTGCGGCGAATGGGCGCCAGCTGTGACTGGGAACGCGAGCGCTTCACACTTGATGAAGCACTTTCAGGCGCAGTGCGCGACGTATTCATCGCATAGTATGAACAAGGGCTGGTTTATCGTGGGCCCCGACTCGTGAACTGGAGCCGCGGCATGCAAACGGCGGTTTCGGACCTGGAGGTGGATCACGCGGAAGAGCCGGGCAAGATGTATCTGTTCCGCTATCCCCTGAAGGACGGCGGTCACATTCCTGTGGCCACCACGCGGCCGGAAACCATACTGGGCGACACCGCTGTCGCCGTCCATCCTGACGATGAACGCTACCGCCATCTGGTGGGACGCAGGGCTCTGGTGCCGATGCTGAATCGGGAAATCCCGGTGATTGCCGATTCGCAGGTTGATCGCGAAAAAGGCAGCGGCGCCCTGAAAGTCACGCCAGGTCATGACCCGAACGATTTTGACATTGGTGAGCGACATGGTCTGTCAGTTCTCAACGTCATGAATCGCGACGCCAGCATGAATGAAAACGCCGGCCCCTACGCCGGTCTGGACCGCTTCCTTTGCCGCGAAAAGATGTGGTCGGACATGGAGGCAGCCGGCCTGACCATCAAGGTCGAGGACATTCGACACAGCGTGCCGCGCAGTCAGCGCGGTGGTGAAGTCATTGAGCCAATGGTCAGCGTGCAGTGGTTTCTGAAGGTCAAGCCCCTGGCGCAAGGGGCCCTGCAGGCGGTGCGCGACGGCCGCATTCGCATCGTGCCGGAACGCTTCACGCGGGTCTATTACCACTGGCTGGAAAACATTGAGGACTGGTGCCTGAGCCGCCAACTGTGGTGGGGCCATCGCATTCCCGCGTGGTACGGGCCCTACGGTGAAATCCACGTCGGCAGGGACGCGCCATCCGGCGATGGCTGGACGGCGGAAGAAGATGTTCTTGATACCTGGTTCAGTAGCGGACTGTGGCCATTCAGCACCCTCGGCTGGCCGCAGGAAACGGCGGACCTGCAGCGTTTTTATCCGACCACCATGATGGAGACGGGCTACGACATTCTGTTTTTCTGGGTCGCGCGCATGATCATGCTGGGACTGTGGTTCACGGGTGAGGTCCCCTTTCGCACGGTCTATTTGCACGGCATGGTGCGTGATGGCCTGGGCCGCAAGATCAGCAAGACCCTCGACAATTCCATTGACCCCCTGGAATACATGGACCGCTACGGCGCCGACCCCCTGCGCTTCACGCTCGTGACCAGCGGCACCCCCGGCAACGACGTCAACGTCGACGTCAAGCGCATCGAAGGCAACTGGCGCTTCGTCAACAAGCTCTGGCAGATGGCCAGTTTTGTCAAACTGAACCTGGCCGGCCATGAGACTCATTTGCAACACGACGGCAGCCCACATGACTTGTATTCCCGCTGGATGCTGTCACGCCTCGACACGCTGGTGCGCAATACCAATCGCCAGTTTGACAGCTATCTCTATGGCGAGGCCGGGCGACAGATCCATGATTTCCTCTGGCGTGAATTCGCCGACTGGTATATCGAAATCAGCAAGATCGCCCTGCATGGCGATGACGTCGGGGCGCGTCAACGGACCTTGCAGACTCTCGTCCACGTACTGGAAACGGGCATCCGCCTTTTGCATCCCTTCATGCCTTTCGTGACCGAAGAGATTTGGCAGCATTTGCCCCATGAAGGCGAGACGATCATGATGGCGCCCTGGCCGCAGCCGGACAAAAAGCTGCAGGACCTGGACGCGGAAGCAATCATGGAAACTCTTGTCGAGCTGGTTCGCGGCGTACGCAATGCCCGCTCGGAATACAATGTTCCCCATGGCCGGACGATTTCCGCACAACTGCGGCCGGGACTTGCCGCCAACCAAATAGATGAACTCCGGGCCATGTTCGGTCGCCTGTGTCGAATCGAGGCCCTGACACTGCTTGCCGCAGATGATTTGGAACCGCAAGACTGTGCCACAGTCGTGGTCAACGACAGCGCCGTTTTTCTTCCCCTGGCAGATTTGATCGACGTCGACGCGGAACGCCGGCGTCTGGAAAAGGAACGGGGCCAGTTGCGGCAACGCCTGCAGCGTTCACAGGGAATGTTGAGCAACGAGCAATTCTTGGCCCGCGCGCCCGAAGCAGTGGTCCAGCGGGAACGTGACAATCAGGATGAGTTGCAGGCAAGCCTGAAAATCGTGGACGCGCGCCTGGCCAGTCTTCGTGACTGAGGCCTCATGCTATACTGGTCCAGGCGGCGACCAGCAAAAGAATCCATGACCATTCGCGTCCTCGAAGACGACGTTATTGCACGAATTGCGGCCGGCGAAGTTGTAGAACGCCCGGCTTCGGTTGTGCGTGAACTGATTGACAACGCGCTGGACGCCCAGGCCAGCCGCATTGACATCCGCGTGGAGGCTGGTGGCCACCGCCTGGTCGAGGTCAGTGACGACGGCCAGGGCATTCCGGCTGCCGACCTGGAACTTGCCTTCCAGCGGCACGCAACCAGCAAGTTGTGGTCTGTCGATGACCTGAGCCAAATTCAGACTCTCGGCTTTCGGGGCGAGGCGCTGGCCAGCATTGCCGCCGTTAGCCGCCTGCGCATTCGTTCCCGCTCCCGGGATGAACAGACTGGTTGTACTCTGCTGTTTGAAGATGGCGAGATTGTGGAACGTGGCAGCCACGGTTCCACTCCCGGTACCTGGGTGACGGTTGAAAATCTCTTTCACAACGTTCCTGCTCGCCAGAAATTTCTCAGGACGCCACTAACGGAAAGACGTCAGATCACCTTGCTGGTCAGCCGCTATGCGCTTGTCCGGCCGCAGGTGCGTTTCACTTTGACCCTGGACGATCAGGAAAATTTCCGCAGCAGCGGCAATGGCAATCTTGCCGAGGCCATGGCTGCTGTTCTGGGGCGGGACGTTGCCCGGGAAATGCTGCGGGTCAGGACGCCGGTCAAAAGCGCAGATTCCATACAGGTTGGCGGTTTCGTCTCCGCACCGGCGCTGCATCGCAGCGATCGTTCCCGCATTCTGCTCTTTGTCAACGGGCGTCACGTGCAGGATGCGAGCCTCAGCTTCGCTGTCATTCAGGCCTACCACACCCTGTTGATGAAAGGACGGTTTCCGATCGCTGTGCTCATGATCAACCTGCCGCCTGATCAACTGGACGTCAATGTCCATCCTGCCAAGGCCGAGGTGCGTTTCCAGCGGCCGCGGGAGGTCTTTGGCGCCTTGCAACGGGCCGTACGCACGACTTTGCTGGAGGCTGAGGGCACATCAGTCAGTCTTGCCAGGAACCCAATCATTCACGGGGCCCCGGACAATGACACGCTGTCTGGTGCCTGGCAAGACATGGAAACTGCCGTACGTCAACCCATGTTTGCCAGCGACCACGGGCCCGACGCAGATGTAACGGATCTTCCAGCCGCGCCGCAAAGACCCCGGTCACTTCCCATGCTGCGAGTCATTGGACAGGTCGGCGCCAGTTTCATCGTCGCCGAAGGGCCAGCAGGTATGTACCTGATTGACCAGCAAGCAGCCCATGAACGCATCCTGTACGAGCAATTCCTCGAGCAAAGGGAACGCGAAGAGTCAATGACCCAGTTGACTCTGGCCGGCGAGACCCTGGACCTGCCTGCCAGCGAGGCCAGCCTGATCGTCACCCGTCAGGAGCAATTGCGCGCCATTGGTCTGGAACTGGAGCCCTTCGGACCCAAGACCTTCCTCATCCGCAGCATTCCCGCCATGCTGGCTACAATTGAACCTCGCGAAGTTGTGCGCGGCGTAATTGAAGAACTTGAGAAAGGCCTCAACCCGGGGGAAGACACTTTGGAGCGGCGTCTGATGCGCCGGGTCTGCAAGCAGGCGGCTGTCCGGGCCGGCACCGTTCTGAGCCGCGAGCAAATGCAAGGCCTGGTGCGCCAACTTGAACGCACAAAGTCTCCCCTAACCTGTCCACATGGGCGCCCCACCCTGTTGCACATGTCCGCCGGTCAACTGGCACGGGAGTTTGGCCGCCACCAGGGGACGTGAGGCTTGCCTAGCGGCTGTTCCAGCGGAAGCGATTTGGCGATGGGTAACCACTGACAATGCGGTACACGTCGTTATCGTCGGCACGGGCGACGCTTACGGTCCAGGTCAGGTCAACAGGTACTCCGCCCCCCGGCACCATTGATTCCGGAAGCAGGAGTGACGTGTCTCGCGTAACGGCATTATGCACCACGCTGTTTTCGTCCGATATCTGTACCAGATAGACTTCACCAGGCGGCAGAATTCCGACACTCAGCCAATGGAGACGAACGGCGGTCCCTGGCAGGACGCTGTCTTGGGCAGGCGCAACGATGCGCGGCGCCATCCAGGTCGGTGTGGGTGTAGCCGTTTCCCTGCCGGAAAATGTCGGAGACAACGTGGGTGTCAGCGTTGGGGCCGGTACACGATCGACTTGTCCCACGTTCAGGAGGGGTTTGCATTCCGGACCGCCGCTGCCCAGGCC
>JAGWBD010000124.1:5276-7588 GCA_021296065.1 Anaerolineae bacterium | reverse complement strand
GGGGCCTGGTTCACCCGCAAGCGCAACGAAGGGCAGTGCCATGGCCAGACTCCACGTTTCCAATCATCCGCTCGCCATTCACAAATTGACTCAAATGCGTTCGGTTCAGACTGACCATCGCTCTTTCCGCGCCCTGGAGAGGGAACTGGCACTTCTAATGTCTTATGAAGTAACCAGGGACCTGAATCTGACAGCAAACCAGGTTGAAACGCCGCTGGGCATCGCCGAAGGCGGAAGTTGCCGCGAGACCATTGGTCTGGTGCCCGTCCTGCGCGCTGGACTGGGCCTGGTCGATGGGGTGATGGAGTTGTTGCCCAGTGTTCAGGTCTGGCACATTGGCCTGTATCGGGACGAAGAGACCCTGCGACCCGTTGAGTATTACAACAAATTACCCACTGAGCCTACGGTAAACGTCTGTATTGTGCTGGACCCCATGCTGGCCACGGGCGGCTCGGCTGTGGCCACCATTGACATTCTAAAACGCTGGGGCGTTCGTCGGATAAAGTACATGGGTCTGATTGCCGCTCCTGAAGGTGTGGAACGGCTGAGAACTGCACATCCCGAGGTGCCAATTCACGTTGCGGCTGTGGACAGGGAACTAAACGAAATGGGATACATCATGCCGGGACTGGGCGACGCCGGTGACCGCCAGTTTGGTACCTGAAGGACCTTTCGCAATGACATTGGCCAGCGCCGTACCATCTGGCGCTGCAGCCTGGAAGCTACGCTTTGCTGCGGACTGGTTTTTCCCGGGCAGCGATCCCAACCAGGGCAGAGAAGTCCTCGACGTTTAGCGAGGCACCGCCGACCAGCGCTCCGTCTATTGCCTCTTCCGACATGTATTGCGCCATGTTGTCGGGTTTGACGCTGCCGCCATACAAAACCCGGACCTGTCGGGCGATTTTGTCCCCGTATAGCCCGGCAAGCGTTTTTCTAATGCAGCCGCCAATGACGTCGCCGACAATGGTCGCGCTCGCGTTGCGGCCGGTCCCTATCGCCCAGACCGGCTCATAGGCCAGAATGACACGGCTCATGCCGGCGGGCTCCACGAATTGTAATGCTGCACGGACCTGAGCGCTTATGCCGTCATTGGTCGCCCCCGCCTCGTTCTGCCGCAGATTCTCGCCAACAGCCACGATTGGAGTTAATTCACAGGTCAACGCTGCCCGCACCTTGAGATTGACGCGCTCGTCCGTTTCACCCAGCCAGGCCCGACACTCGGAATGGCCGATGATGGCGTATGAGGCTATCCCGCCCAGCATGGCGGCCGAGACCTGGGAGGTATAGGCGCCCTGTGGCTCAAAGTGAGCGTCTTGTGCACTGACTCCGACGCTGCTGCCGCGCAGCGCTTCGGCCACGGCCGTCAGGGCAAGAAAGGTTGGAGCGACGATACGCTCCACGCCATCAAATTCTGCAATGGACGGCAGCAATTCACGGGCAAAGGCCGCAGATTCTGCGACCGACTTGTGCATCTTCCAGTTGCCGGCAATAACGGGAATGCGCATCAGGACTCCAATTCACGCAGTTTTCGCAGGTCAATCAAGGGTCTTTCGTTCATCCAACGCTTCGACGCCCGGCAAAATCCGGCCCTCGAGCATCTCCAGACTGGCGCCTCCGCCGGTGGATATGTGGCTGACGGACGAGGCAAAGCCTGCTGCTTCCACGGCGGCGGCTGAATCTCCACCGCCTATGATACTGGTGGCGCCAGACGCGGTGGCTTGGGCCACAAGAGCCGCGATTTCATTGCTGCCCCTGGCGAAGGGCGCCAGTTCAAACACGCCCATCGGCCCGTTCCAGACCACTGTGCGGGCTTCTTTCAATGCCTCGGCAAATTGCTGCACGGTTCCAGGACCTATGTCGTAAATCGCCCAGCCCGGGGGAACGCCTTCATCGAGCGCTATACATCTTTTGTTCGCCTTTTCGGAAAAGGAATCGCCCAGGACCGCGTCGCCTGGCAACAGGATTCTGTCAGCATGCCCTTGCAGCAGGTTGGCGGCAACCTTCACGTCGTCTTCTTCCACCAGCGAGGCGCCGGTCTCCAGACCTTGCGCGCGGAAAAAGGTGTTTGCCATGCCGCCGCCGATGAGCAAACGATCCACCTTTTTCAGCAAGGCTTCGATGACGCGAATCTTGTCCGAGACCTTGGCGCCGCCCAGGATGGCAATGAAAGGGCGTCGCGGGGCTTGAAGCGCAGTGGCCAGGTAATCGAGCTCGCGCTCCATCAACAGTCCGCCCACAGCAGGCAAGATTTGGGCGGCACCGACGGTTGAGGCATGGGCACGATGGGCCGCGCCAAAGGCATCGTTGACAAA
>JAGWBD010000124.1:0-5047 GCA_021296065.1 Anaerolineae bacterium | reverse complement strand
GCGCTTTCGGCCCTTGTTCCTACACGTATCGCAGGGTTGGGATTGCGGCGCGGATGCGCGCGTCGTTGCTGACGACACCATCACGCAGCGGGACGTTGAAATCAACCCGCATCAGCACACGTTTTCCTGTCAGCGAGACGTCACGGACGCTTTGCTTGTTCAAGATTTGAGGCTCCGGAATCCCTGCGGCGCCAGTATAGCAGGTGGCGCAGCGTCTTCCAGCGAGGCGGGGACGGGTTCGCCAGTAAATTGAGGGCAAGAGCCTGCGCGGCAGTCAGACCGGCCAGAAAGAGCAGGGCATCAAACCAGAATTGTTCAGGGAACAGTCGGATCAAGGTGTCCGAATATGCGAAGTAGCAGGTACCACTGGCAAATAACAGACGATGAAATTCGGTGAAAGCCTGATCCCAGCTTGCGACGGCAAGCACCACGATTGCGATCAGCAGAATCAGGGTAAGCTGTGCGCCGCGTTGCAGCGCGACGTGCAACGCACAGTTCCTGCGACAAATTTCAAAGCCCGCTGCAAACAATGCCAGGGCCAGAATTGCCAACCGGTATGCCTGGCCCGCCAGCAGTTTTACGTCCCACAAATGCCTCAACTCTCTGCCGTTAAACATTTCCTGGCCGTCGGGCAGGCGCAGGTTACTCAGGGCAACCAGCCCTTCGTCACTTCCCAGCCAGTTGGTTACGCGAGTCGCCAGTTCGATGCGCTCCGACCTGGAGAACCCGTAGCTGTCCGGTGGGAAACCGGGCCGGTTATAGGCGGCTGCCAGCCACAGCGGCGTCATGACGATCAAGGTGTTCGCCAGGACCAGCAGGATCGGCGTGTTAAACGTAACGAGCAGCCTGGCGAGACGAATCACGCCAGGGAGCCGTCCGAAGTATCAAGTGTTCTCAGATAGTCCAGCACAAAGGGGTTGTTTCGCCGTTCCGTGCCAATGGTCGTGGGACTCATGTGACCCGGCAAGACGCGCGTCTCATCAGGCAAGGCAAACAACTTTTGGGTGATGGAATGCATGAGCGTGCCCAGGTCCGCATTGGGGAAGTCCGTTCGGCCGATGCTGCCGGCAAACAGACAATCGCCACCGAAGAGGACGGCGCTTTGCGGCTGATAGTAGGCAACGTGATCGGGCGCATGCCCGGGTGTATGGATCGAACGCAATTCGATTCCGGGCAGCCCGCAGGATTCACCGGCGTCCTTAAGCAGGCGGTCTGGCACGGGCAGGGCGGGGAACAGTTGCTGCAGGACGGGGTCCTGAATGCGTTCTTCCTGAAGACGCGGCGAGGCGTGGTGAATGTACAGGGGCGCTGACGTGAGTTTCACCAGGTCTGCCACGGCCAGGACATGATCGAGATGGCCATGCGTCACCAGAATCCGGGTTATTTTCCAGCCAGCAGCTGCCGCTGCCCCAAGCAAGCGTTCCGCATCGTCTACCGGGTCGATAACGATCGCCTCGCCGCTTGCATGACTACCGATGACGTAGGCGTTGGTCGCAAACGAGCCCAAAGTCAAGGTCAGGATTTCAGGCGCCACCTGGTTCTCCGTTCGACTGTCGTCTTTGCCAGCAAATCTGCCACAGAAGACGAATTTCAGACATCCCCAACAACAATGCACTCACGAGAAACACCAGCGCGCCGATCAGTACCTGCAACAGGACTTGCAGGGCATCGCCAACAACGCCGGCGGGCAGGGGCAACAGGGAGAGCAGGGGTGATGACACCACGATTGCCAGCCCCATCAAGAGACTCGCAGCTGCCGACCTGAGTAAGGTCTCTGCCAGCGCATTTTCCTGTATGCCCCGCCAGCGCCGGCGCAATATCCAGAGCAGCACCGCAACTTCAAATGCCGTTCCCAGCGAATTGGCAAGGGCCAGACCGGCCACTCCCAGATCAAGATCCTGAAGCGGAAAAAGGACAAAGAGTCCATCGGGATTTCCGTTGCCCTCAAGCAGCAATACGCCGCTGAACAGGAAAGCGCCGGCAAGATTGATGGTCGCCCCGCCCAGGGCCGCCCACAGCGGCGTGACCGTATCCTTGTCCGCATAGTAGCTGCGTGCGACAACTTCAAGTACCGAATGAACAACCAGACCCAGCGCGAAGAATCGCATTGTTGACGTGACAAGTGAAGAGGCCGAGGCATCGAAATTGCCGCGTTCCAGCAGGGCAACGATTGGTTGCCCCAGCAAGATCAGACCGACGGCGGCAGGGATACTGGCCACCAGAATGAAGCGGAGTGCACCGGCCATGAAGTCGCGTTTGCCACTGTCGTCTCCCAGTTCGCTGAGGGCTGCCAACGTGGGGAAGATCACCGTGCCCATTGCCGATCCGATCAGCGTTTGCGGAATCTGCATCACACGCCAGCCCCAGCTCAGGGCGCTGACCGAACCCTCTCCCAACCTGGAGGCGATGTTGTTCATCACCAGAAAGTTGAGGCTGAAGACACCCAGTCCGGCAATGCGCGGCAACATCAATCGCAGTATCCTGCGAAGATTCGGGTCCGCAGTGTCGACCAGGGGCCGCCAGCGCGCCCGAAAGTGTATTAAACCCGGCAGCTGTATGCCCAGATGCAGGAGGGCTCCCAGAACTGCTCCCCAGGCGATTCCGTAGATGCCCATTGAGGGAATCAGAAACAGGACGCCAAACAGAATACCCACGTCATAAAGCACCGGCGCCAGAGCCGGCAGGAGAAAGTGATTGTGGCTTTGCAAAATGCCCATGCAAAGCCCGCTGACTGAGAAAATCAGGGTCGTCAGCAGCAGAATCCGCATCAGAACGACCGTCCGGTCCTGTGCGTCGGCATCGAAACCTGGCGCTACCAGGTTGGCCGTCAGCCAGGGCGCGCCCAGAAAGGTCAGCAGGCTCAGCAACAAGGTCATCAGGAAGACGGAGTTGATGACAAGGGACGCGGTTCGCCATGCGCCGGACCTGTCCCCCCGGGCCAGCAGGCCGCCAAAAACCGGAATGAAGGCGTGCGCCATGGCACCACCGGCAATCAGGGTGTAAATCAGTTCCGGCAAACCGTTGGCTGCGACATAGGCATCGTAGTCGCTGCTGAGTCCAAACACTTGGGAAATAACAACGGTCTGGACCAGACTGATGAGCTTTGCGCCGGCAAAGGCCGTTATTACCAGAAGGGTGGAACGCGCGAGTCTGCGGCGGTGGCCTTCGGGAGAATCCCTTACCTGTTTGGCAACCAAATCACAACGCCGCGAGCGCCGCGCGCGCCTCTTCGTAAAAACGATTGAGCTGAAGCGCCTGCGTATATGCGTTGCGGGCACCCTGGAGATCACCACGTTGCTGCATCACACGACCCTGCCAGAACCAGGTCTCCTCGACAAAACGCGCGCCATTGCCCATGTTGACACTGACCAGTGCCTGTACGTCGTCAAGACGTCCGGCACGAAAGTAGGCTTCAAAGGGACCGAACTGGTACCAGGTCATGCGCCAGGGCAATGTTCCGATGCGTCGCGCCTGGTCAAAGGCGGTTGCTGCCTCTGTGGGCCGTCCCAAAACTGCCAGCGAGGTGCCCATGTTGAACCAGGCAAAGGCGTTTCTCCGGTCCGCCTGCGCTTCGAAACGAGCGGTCTCCAGGGCTACTTCTGCAGCTCCGGCAGGCGTCACCAGATCTCCAAGTATCCGGCGCAAGGTGCCTTCCTGTTCCGGTAGATACAAGACGATGAAACTGCGGTTGAAGGGCCGCCAGTTGTCATCCAGTTCCTTATAGCTCTCGGTCATTCCGGCAGAATTTTGGCCATCTCCCAGGAAACTGTCATAGAGCCAAAACGTACCGGAAGCGTCGTCATAGGCGACGAGGGTCTGGTAATGACCCAGCCAGTCGTATCCTTCGGGCGTAAAGCCGGTTTCCACGACGACTGGCATGTCGGCTGCCAGCAACTGCTTTAACACGTTGATGTTTCCGCCCATACGGGTGACAGCCTTGACTTCGGTCGCTTCGTTGACGAAGGCCACCATTTCCTGCGGGCTGACGTTCTTGTCTTCCCGATGTGGCTTCAGACGATCGGCAATGACAATCTGACCGCGGTTCCAGCCGAAATAGCTCAGGGCCATCGCCAGGTTGGCCGGGCCGCAATTGTTCCAGGTTTGGGTGATGTGGCTGAATCCTGTCAATCGCACAGTCGCCGGAACGCTACTCTCCGTCACTTGCGTGACCAGCAGAGGTGGCGCCGCCGTCGGGGACGGTGAAGGCGTTGGAGTTGAAGTGGGAGCAGGGCTGGCGGTCGCCACGACGACGACAGTGGAAGTGGCTGTCGTTTCCGGTGTCCTGAACTCCGGTTCTTTGGTCACCGTGGCCTCCGGCAGCGCCAGTTCAGCCAGCAAGTCGAAAGCGGAGGGGGCGCCATCCACAGGAACGGCCGTGGGTAGCGTCCCGCCAGGGGGTGTGGGGACCATCAAAGCCCGCATGAAAGGCAACTGATCGATGATGCGTTGCTGTTGACCAGGCAACAGGACAGTGCGAAATACATACACGATCCCCACACTTGTTGCGGCCACTATTGAGACAAGAACAAACAGCAGGAACACTGCCAGCAGCAGACGCCGTCCGGTCCGTCCTCGTTGCCGATGTTGCATCAGGGATACCTGTTTGCCGCCTTCACCATCTGACAAACCGGAAATGTGAGGTCATTGTGCTCCCCGGGGTGGCATGCGTTGGCTGGCGGGATTGACATCATTTCACACTGGTCTGCGAGCGAACCTTTTGATTTGGCGTAAGGCATTCACATCATGATTGTATTGTATGATAAGGACACTTATCAGCAGTAAACATTCGCCGCCAATCACATTTTGATGTTAGCCGCGTTGATGAAGTGCCCGCTCAATCTGCCTTTGGCTGTCGCGCTGCGCGATGGCCCTTCGCTTGTCGTACTGGCGCTTGCCACGTGCCAGCGCGATTTCCAGTTTGGCCAGGCCGTGATCCAGATACAGGTTCGTCGGTACGGCCGCCATGCCCCGTTCCCGTAACTGCGACGTGATTTGCCTGATTTCACGCCGATGCAGCAGAAGTTTGCGGGGCCGCAAGGGATCGCTG
>JAGWBD010000123.1:561-5625 GCA_021296065.1 Anaerolineae bacterium | reverse complement strand
TCCGAAGCCCGATCTTACTGGCATTGCAACTGAGCTTCCTGCTGGTCTCTGTACTGTGTATCGTGCTGTGGGCCCAGGATGTCAGCATGCGACCGCCCAGACCGCCCGATCGACCACAAACGCTGAAGGAACGTCTGCTGACCCTGGTCAGTTTCCCCCTGATGCTCGTTCTGGCCCTCATCTTTGTGGCTTTGCCCACGCTTCAGGCCCAGACTCGTCTAATGCTGGGAATTCCGCTACAGTTTCGCGTGACCCGCAAGGACTGAAAGCACAGGACAAGGAGCGCCGGATGGCGAAAATCGGATATATTGGGCTGGGCATCATGGGCGCAGCCATGGCGCGCAACCTGATGAAGGCCGGCCATGAACTGGTCGTCCACAATCGTAGTCGCGTCATCGTCGATGCGCTTGCCGCTGAAGGTGCCGTCGCCGCCCGCTCGCCGGCTGAAGTCGCAAGACAGGTGGAATTTGTTTGTACCAACCTGCCGGACTCGCCGGACGTCGAGCAGGTCGTGCTGGGCCCCGACGGCATACTTGAAGGGGCTCAGTCAGGGACAGTCTTTATTGACAACAGCACCATTAAACCGGAAACGGCGCGCATGTTGGCCGGGCGCCTTGCGGAAAAAGACGTCCATGCCCTCGATGCGCCGGTCAGTGGCGGCGACGTTGGCGCGCGCGACGGGACCCTGACCATCATGGTGGGCGGGCCGCAGGAAGCCTTTGATCGCTCGGTCCCGCTCTTCGAAGCCACCGGCAAGGCCTGGGTCCTGGTTGGCGACAGTGGCGGCGGTCAGATCGCCAAGGTATGCAACCAGATCATTGTGGGCGCGCAAATGGCCTCTCTCGCCGAAGCCCTGATTACGGCGCAGAAATCCGGCGTTGACCCGCAACGGGTGGTGGAGGCCATCAAGGGCGGTGCCGCCCAAATGTGGACGCTGGATGTCAAGCCGCCGCGTCTTTTTGCCGGGAATCGTGGGCCGGGCTTCAAGGCCTATATGCAACACAAGGACCTGGGAATCGTACTGGATACAGCCCGAACCTACGGTGTGCCCTTGCCCGTATCCTCGGTTATCCATCAGCTCTATACGGCCATGCTGGAACAGGGCAATCGCGAGCAGGACAACAGCGCCATCGTGAGTGTCTATGAATCTCTGGCCCGCATAAGTCTTGACGAGCCGGACCGCCAGTAACAGGCAAGTCCTTTTGGCAGCGGACCTGAGTGTCGGCAGCAGGAGAACAATGTGCAGCAACGTTTGCAAAAACTTTTGTCACAGGGCGGCTTCGGTTCCCGGCGCGCCTGTGAGGAATTCATTCGCCAGGGACGCATAAGCGTAAACGGTGAAATCGCGGAACTGGGCGCAAAAGCGGACCCAGACAGTGACAATATCACGCTGGATGGCGAGCCCCTTCATCTGCGCCCGCCCAAACAGATCTACATCGCACTTAACAAACCTCTTAACGTGCTTTCCAGCACAGCGCGCCACAAGGGAGATGATCGTGCCACAGTGCGCGATCTGGTCAAACGACCTGGTCACCTTTTCCTGATTGGGCGCCTGGATGCCGACAGCCAGGGACTTGTGGTGCTGACCAACGATGGTGAATTGACCCACCGGCTGACGCACCCGCGTTTCCAGCATACGCGCAGCTACCGTGCCACGCTCTACGGTCTGCCGGACGGCGACGCCTTGCGCAAGTGGGAGCGGGGCGTCTGGTTGCCGGAAGAGGAAAGCAGGACCGCCCCCTGCGTTGTCAAGGTCGTCAGGAACAGTCAGGGTCTGGCCGTTGTCGAAATCATCATGGCCGAAGGCCGCAAACGCCAGATCCGCCGGGTTGCCAACGCTCTGGGCCATCCGGTGCGACATCTGAAGCGCACGCACATTGGCCGCCTTGGCCTGGGGGATTTGAAACCAGGTCAGTGGCGTGAACTCGATGCGAAAGAACTGACGCAACTGAAGACGCCGGACAGCGCATTGAGACGCAGCCAACAGCCGCGACCGCCCCGCGGACAGCGAAGGCCGCCGCGACGGCGCCGCGACTTCCGCCGTCCGACGGCAAGGAAGAGGACCCCAGGCAGGAAATTTCGCTCGTGAGCGCACGGGCGGAAAGACTGCTATACCTGCAGCGTCAGGACAGCCTCTGGCTACGTTGGCGGCGTCACGTATTTCGCGCCGTCATCCGGATGGTCGCGTTCAACTTCAATCGTTTGACAGTCAGCGGCCAGGAAAACATGCCTGCCAGCGGTCCGCTGATCATGATGATCAATCACACCAGTGGGCTTGATCCCGGCCTGATCATGGCCACCACCATCAATCGCTTCGTCATTCCCATGACCAAGATTGAGAATACCCAGTTCTTCCTCGGGCGCCTCGCCGTCTGGTGGTGGGATTGTTACACGGTTCGCCGTGGCGAAATAGACCGTCAGGCGCTGTCGACTTCAATTGAGTTGCTGCGCGACGGCCAGTGCATTCTCATTGCTCCCGAAGGCACGCGTCAGCGCCAGGGCGGTCTGGCGCGGCCGAAAGAAGGCCTGGCCTGGATCGCAACCAAAGCGGACGCCGTCATTCTGCCCTGCGCCATCTCCGGCGCGCGCGGCTGGAACCGCAAATGGTTTCGTCTGCAGCGCCCGGACATCCACCTTCGTTTCGGACGTCCTTTCCGCTTTCGCACAGAAGGGGCCCGCCGCCCCTCGCGAGAGCGATTGCAGCAGATGACCGACGAGGCCATGTATCAACTGGCGGCCGCGCTCGTCGACCCGGATTTGCGCGGCGCCTACAGCGACCTCGACCAGGCCGGCAGCAGCACTCTGGAATTCGTCGGGACAGCCTGAATTGTTGCCCTGCCCTACTTCAGTCCGCTGAGCGCCAGGCCGCGGATGAAGTACTGCTGCAAGAACATGTAGATGATCACAATTGGCAAAATCGAGAGGAAGGTGGCGGCCAGCAGGGCGCCCGTTTCGTGACGGACCCAGCCCGCCAGATTGGCCAGAACCGCCAGGCCCAATGGCAAGGTCTGCATCGATTCGTGCTGTGAAATGACCAGCGGCCAGACCAGGCTGTTCCAGCTGCCCATCAGCGTCATCAGCCCCACGGTCAGCAGGGCCGGCTTGGCCATGGGCAGGACGATGCGCGCGTAGATTTGCAGGCGATTGGCGCCATCGACAAAGGCCGCGTCCTCAATGTCCGGCGGGATCGTGCGGAAAAATTGCCGCAACAGGAAAATGCCCATGATGTTAAGCATGCCGGGAACGGCCAGACCCTGATAGGTGTTCAACCACCCCAGTTGACGAATGACCAGATAGGCCGGAATCAGCGTGACCCACCAGGGGATCATGATCGTCGTCAGGATGAGCATGAACATGATGTCGCGCCCGAAGAAGCGGATGCGCGCGAAGGCATAGGCCGCCAGGGAACAAATCAACAAGGCACCGAGGGTCGTCAACACGCCGACGATGATGCTGTTCAGGTAGAAGCGCGCGAAAGGCATGATCTCAAAGACCTTCGCGTAATTCTGCGGCACCCACTCCGCCGGGAACCAGTGCATCGGGATGCGACCGATGTCGGCGTTGGTCTTGAAGGAGCTAAGCACCATCCAGATGAAGGGCAGCGCCGTGCCGATGCCACCCGCGACCACCAGGGCGTATTTTATTGTGGCGAAAACTTGCCGCCTCGCTTCAGCCAGAGTGGGCAATTTGTATTGCGTGGATGCCATTCGTTCAGCGGTCATAGTTCACCCATCGGCGTGACAGGCCAAAGTGCAGGGCGGTAATGATGAAAATAATGAGGGCCATTACCCAGGCCATGGCCGAGGCATAGCCCATCTTCAACCGGTCCCAGGCCTCCCGGTACAAGTGCAGCGCCGGCATCAGCGTGGCGTTGGCCGGGCCACCGCCTGTCATCACGAAGGGGATTTCAAACTGCACCCAGACCGTGATCAGGGCATTGGTGATGTAATAAAAAATGGTCGGCGACATGAGCGGCAGGGTGATGCGCCAGAGGCTCTGCCAACCGGTGGCGCCGTCCACTTTCGCTGCGTCGTAGTATTCCGGCGGAATGTCCAGCAGGCCGGCCAGAAACACGATCATCCAGAATCCTGTGCCGGCCCAGACCACCACGAGCGAAATGGAAAGCAGTGCCCATTGGGTGTGACCCAGCCAGTTTGGCCCTTGCACGTTGACATAGCGCAGCAGGCTGTTTACCAGGCCGTAGTCCTGCTGGTAGGCAAAACTCCAGACGATTGCGATCGCCACGCTGGACGTGACGGTGGGCAAAAAATACAGCGCGCGAAAAAAGGCGCGGCCCCGGATGTGCTGGACGGCCAGGGCCACCGACATGCCCCAGACCAGGCCGAGCGGGATCGTGATGGCGGCGTAGACCAGGGCGTTGCGGTATGCCGTGAGAAAGATTCTGTCTTCCATTAACTCGGCGTAATTGGGCAGGCCGACATATTCGTCAGTGAATAGCGGGTCCCATTCCCGGAAGCTGAGATAAAGGGAAGAGATTAAGGGGTAGGCGGTAAAAACCAGTATCCACAAGAGGACCGGCGAGATGAAGAGCCAGCCCGCGATGTTGTCACGGCGATTGGTTACCGGCAACCGGGCCCTTACCCTAGCTACCAGCCCTCCGCCGCTCTCCGCAGCAGTGCTTGCCATCAGTCCTCCGCGATTCAGCCATTCCCCGCGCCCGCCCTGCCGGACGGACACGGGGGTACTTGCAGGCACTCGGGTTCAGCCGCCAAGCGCTGCGGTCAACTCGGCAGCAACTTCTGTCAGAACATCTTCAGCGCTGCCTTCGTTCGAGTAAATCAGATCGATCTTGGCAAGCGCGGCGTTCACCTCACTGCTGAAGAGATGGCCGATCTCCTGGCGGGAAAAGCCGTTGCCCAGCAAGGCACTCATGAACTCGCGCGTCATGCCCTGCGGCTGGTTGTCCGGCCACTGGTCGAAGCCGGCCTGTTCGAGCGCACTCTTGCGCACCGGTGGGGACGAGAGCGAAACAAACATGACGTCGGTGGCGAATTCGGGGGAGGCATAGGCTATCATAACTTCCCAGCTGGCGTCCCGGTCCGG
>JAGWBD010000123.1:0-555 GCA_021296065.1 Anaerolineae bacterium | reverse complement strand
GTGAAATTCGGGATGAAGTAATTCTCCGCGCCCGCCACGCCCGGCGGCAGGCCGACGTCCCAGGTGAAGTTGACCTCGTCGCTCTTGAAGCGGAAATAGCCGGCCTGCCACGTGCCATCAAGCAGGATGCCCAGTTGCCCGGCCAGGAACAGCTCGTTGGCGCCCGTCTGCAAGGAACCCGGCGCTACCGTCGAGCCGTCCTCATGCATCATCTTCTGGTAGAGGTCGAGTAAGGCAATGGTGTCTTCATTGTCCAGCAGCGATGCAGTCACGTCATCGTTGAAGGCCATCTGACCGGCAAGGCCGGGCAAAAGATCGTAGGCCCAGTTCGAACCGGAGCCATAGCCATATTGCACGATCTGGTCGCCGTCGGTCTTGGTCAATGCCTTCGCCCACTCGCGCAGGTCATCCCAGGTCCACATGTCCGTGGAGGCCGGCGGCGTGATGCCCGCTTCCTCAAAGAGGTCCACGTTGAAGTAGCAGTGGAAGGCGCCCCGGTCATTGGTCAGGCCGTAAAGCTTGCCGTCATAGGTCCATTCGCCAAGCGCTGCGTCG
>JAGWBD010000122.1 GCA_021296065.1 Anaerolineae bacterium | reverse complement strand
GCCAAAGTCCCAGATGCCGATCCACCCCGAAGCCAGGGTTGTAGGCCCCTCTCCCATTCGATCGGTGTCAAGCAGTTGCACCAAAGGGCCGCCGGGGCGCAACTCACCGTAGACGAGCTGGCGGCCATCCGGTGACCAGAGGCGATGACTCTGCGCGAACTGGTCGAAATAACTGATGTAGTAGAGCATTTCCTGAGTCGGGAAAAATGGAGGGCCGGCCTGGGTGCCACCACTCTCCAGATCCAGCAGGCGCCAGCGCAATCCGGGATACGCTGGCCCGGCCTGGGCCAACAAATTGTTACCGCGGGAAGCGCTGAGGTTGCGCCCGGCGAGGTCGAATTCCAGCCAGGCAACCCGCTTTCCGTCAGGGGCCCATACAAAAGCCAGTACTCCTTCAGTTAGACTGCCAGTAAGTCGTTCACCGCTGGCGGCGTCCGAGATAACAAGCGGTCCATAACCTTCGACGGTTTGCTCACGCCAGGCGACTCGCTTCCCCTCCGGAGACCAGTTGAAGGCCACTGCCCCAGGCAGGTTTTCAGCCAGCACCAGGCTGTCCTCCGCGTCCTGCACGACGAGGGCGCTACGGCCATCGGGTTGACGCACTCCCAGCAACAAACGATCATCGACGGGAGACCATTGCGGTGCCTGGATCCTGCCAGGCATGGCAGCAAGCGTGGCCTGAATCTGATCTTGCAGGACGTCGTAAATGTCATATCGCCGGTTGTTGCGTTGCAGCAACAGACGACCACCGTCCGGACTCCAGCTGAAATAAAAGGGCGGGCCTCCCCGCAATCGGATACTGCTTCCGACCGACGTCGGCGCATCCCTGACCAATTCCACGAACATGCCCTGTGCATTGCTGCTCAACAACAGGGCCAGCATGCGGCACTCCCGCTCGTCGCCGCAGTCGCCTGGAGACCAGTAAGCGTAGTTGAATGCTTCGCCGCCCTGGTAACGCAGGCTTGCCGGCCCGCCTGCCTCATGCTGAATCCATGCTTCCAGCATCAGTTCGCTATCGACTATTTCATGGCTAAACCATGCAAGCCGTCCGTCAGAAGACCATGTAGGCCATAAGTGACGGCGGAATTCCGAGGCGTCGCTTGTCAACTGGACGTGCAGCCCTCGCGTAACGTCGTAGCGCCACACGTTGTAATTTTCATCCAGCCAGGCGATTTGGCCAGCGGTCAAATCCTGTCCGGACACGGCGGCAACCAGTAGCAGAAGCAGACCAAAAGCAATTGTCATCGTCGTAGTTCGCATCGTTCGCTCCGCCATTTTTCTGCCTGGTTTCAGAGTATACCAATCCCGCCATCGGTGATATATTGACGGAGTGTAAGCGCAGGAGGTTTAGATGGCGAGCAAACAGGAGATTGCGCAAATTTTTGAGGACATCGCCAAAAATCTGGATCCGGCGATGACGGACGATCTAAACGCCACCATTCAATTTGACCTCGACGGCGACAGTGGCGGCCTGTACTGGGTTAAAGTGGGAGAAGGCGAAGTCCTCAGAGGGTCAGGACCGGCCGCGCATCCGGGAATGCCGGTTCTTGCTCTGGCGGACGACTGGGCAGCTCTGGATGACGGCGAACTTAACCCCTTGCAAGCATTTATGAGCGGTCGGCTCAAAATACAGGGCAACATGAATCTCGCGTTGAAGTTACAGGCCTTGCTGGGCTCAGCCTGATTACATTAATTCTCTAACCCAAAATTCAGATCCAGATTTGCCGAACTTGCGTTCTCGAGCGCTTCCTCTACGGCTTCCAGCCTGTTCTCGTCAGAATCATCCTCCGCCACAGTCGCCAGTTTTTCTAGCAGCGACAACGCGCGCGACCCTCCAATTTCACCCAATGCCTGAATCGCGGCTTCACAGATTTCGACGTCCTGGTCCTCCAGCATTTCACCCAGTACGGGCACGGCCGCAATTATTTCCAGTTCACCACTGGCCCGCACGGCCTCATAGCGCATAGCCGGGTCATCGGTTCTCAAGGCATCCAAAACGATCTCTTCCCACCGCTGGTCGCAGCTACGACCCATGGCATAAAGGGCGCTGGCCCGGAGGTCAACATCTTCACTTTGCCATGCCTCTTCGATTGCTTCTGGAACTACGACGTCACTGGAGTTGGCGAGCGACTCAAGTGCTCGCCTCCTCAACTCGAAGTCTTCCCTGCGATTTTGCCAAAGGTCAATCAGCGCTTCCTTCACTGCGGCGCCTTGGACTCTGTCAAGTTTGCCGAGCTCAGCGGCCAACGCGAAGCGTCCAAGTGCACCGGCAGCCTCACTGCGAACGGACAAGGCCTGGTCCATCTGTGTCAGGAGCAGCAACTTTTGCAGCAATTCTCTTGTTTCGTCCTCCCACAGGAGCTCGATGGCCGCTTTCCGCACAGCCGCCACCGGGTCCTCCAGCGCCAGCATGCCCGGTGCCCGGTAATTCAAATCGACGTTGCTTTCACTGGCCTCCGTCAAGTGGTGCAACAGACCGGCGCGACGTGCGGGCGGAAGTTCCTGCCAGACCGGGACAAAGCGTTCCACTCGGTGCTCGTCCATGTCCGACAGCCCATAGAAAATGTCTGTATCCGGTACACCGCCATCCCAGTGCTGCAAGGCATTGAGAGTCTCTACAATGTCGGGCTGCTGGCCAGATGCAGTGTCTTTGACTGGTCCAATATCACCATTCATCCCTGTTGCTCCTTCAGGGTAGCAAAGCAGTAACGGGATTCAGCAAATCATTGACGACAGTGACGGCCATCAGCGAAAGCAGGAGCACCATTCCAAACAGATGCACCATGCCCTCGCGTTCCGGGGAAACCGGACGCCCGTTTATCAACTCAATAAGCACAAACAGGATGCGCCCGCCATCGAGTGCCGGCAAGGGCAACAGGTTGGTTATACCCAGGGCGATGCTGATCAGGGCGACAAAACTGAGAATCATGTAAGGCTGGTTTTCGGCAATGCTGTCCTGCAAAAAACGTCCGCCCACCTGACTAATCGCCAGCGGGCTCATCAGCCTGGTCTCTTCCGGCCGCAATGAACCGGACAGCAACTGGCCGGGCAAGTTTACGAGGGTACGAATGAACAAGTGGAACTGCTCAAGACTGAATCCGAGGGCTTCCGGCAGGGACAGGCGGACAATGCCTTCCTGCCAGCCACCATCCACCAGGACGAGACCGTTGAGAATCCATGCAGGTACAATGCCGATGCCTATTGCGCCCTGCCCTTCCGGCGGATTGAGCCGTGGCGTCAGGCTCACCTCAAATCGTCCCTCACCGCGCTCGACCGCAAGAACCAGCTCCTCACCACCATTTGTTTGCAAGTGGTCTTGCAATTCTGAAAACTGTGAGAGCGTTCGTCCATTGAGACCGACAATTCTGTCGTCCGGCAAAAGGCCCGCTTCTTCAGCCGGCGATGCCGGCGCCACTTGCACGACATACACCTGACTGCCTTGCGCCAGATCAGGCACCGCAACAGGGACTTCACGTTCTTCTCCATCCCCGGTCACGGTCAGAGTCAGTGTTTCACCTGCACGATTCTGGAAACGCGTCAGCAAATCCGAAGTGCTTGCGAAATACTCACCTTCCAATTGAGTTATGTATTCGGCATTTCGCAAGTCTTGCCAGAGGCTCTCGCCTTGCTGCGGGACAGCAACGATGCCCGCGCTTCCCCCGACCAGAGTGGGGATGCCGGACAAGCCGACCAGCACAAAAAGCAGCAAGGCAGTCAACATATTTGCGGCCGAACCGGATGCCATAAACAGGATACGGGCCAGCGGCCTGGCCTCATTCAAAGCGAGCAAGCGGCCCGGTGACGTGCCGGCCTCGGTCAATTCAAGTGTTAATCGACGACGATCCGCATCGAGGGCTCCGTCACCTTGCGGGTGAACGAAAGATTCGCCAAGCGGCCGTACGAAGCCTCCGATGGGCAGCCAGTTGAGCGTATAGATCGTGGCGCCACGCCGCGCGAGGATGCAAGCTCGCGGTGGAAAGCCAATCCCGAATTCGAGAATTGTGATGCCTGCAGCCCTTGCCGCAAGAAAGTGCCCGCCTTCATGGATGAAAATGGCGGGGATCAACACAAGGACGAAGGCCACGAGAGTCGCGAGGGCGTTGTTCTCTACGAGGAATTCCAGCATGCCACCTCAAATGCTGCAGGTTATGTACCCGCTCATTATACAGGAACTGACTTCAGGGGAATCCCTGGACTCGCCAGAAAGAAGTGAATTTGGCGAAACGCGGACGGGAAATGCACTACGCTATACTTGCGGCCTGGTGACCGACTGACGGAATCCCATGGGCACAGTCAAGTCCTTCTGGCGCGGAATGCGGCCCGGACAATGGAGCAAAAACCTGCTCATCTTTGCGGGCCTGGTTTTCGACGGGAAGTTGATGCAGGCGGACCTTCTGCTGGAGGTGGTCGTCGCCTTTGTACTGCTGTGCATGGTTGCAAGCAGCATTTATCTGCTCAACGACCTGGAGGACCTGGAATCGGACCGCAGACACCCTGTCAAGCATTTGAGGCCCCTGGCGTCAGGTGAGATTACAACAGACCAGACTCGCCAGGTGGCCCTGCTGTTGGCAAGCGCCGCAGTATTTGGCTCTTTCCTGCTCAATTCACGTTTGACGCCGGTATTTGTCGCCTATCTGGTGCTGCAGTTGCTCTATGTGCGCTGGCTGCGCGATCTTGTGCTCATTGACATGTTAAGCATCACAGCAGGCTTTGTGTTGCGCGTGCTGGCCGGAGTAGTCATTGTTCAGGTCAGCAATTTTTCTCCCTGGCTTTACATTTGCAGCGCTTTGCTTGCACTGTTTTTGGCAATTGCCAAGCGCCGCCAGGAATTTCTGTTGCTGGGCGGGCAAGCCGCAGATTTACGTGTTACTTTTCGACACTACAACATGGCCCTGCTGAATGACATGTTGCGATTCGTGTTGACCAGCACGTTCATTGCCTACCTGCTCTATGCGACAGAGGCGGAGACCATCCGCGTGGCCAACACCAACAGCGCGCTGATCACCATTCCTATCGTGCTCTATTGTCTGCTACGTTATCTCTGGCTCATTCACGTCAAGGAATCGCTGGCAGCTCCCGACGAA
>JAGWBD010000029.1 GCA_021296065.1 Anaerolineae bacterium | reverse complement strand
CCCTCGTCCATTTCGAGATAGTACACACGACCATCGACATCCGGGCCCAAGGCAAAGGTAACGAAGTCCGCAGAGGAAACGGACACGTCCAGACGAACCTCGCCGGTCGCAAGCACCAGCCCCGAACTGACGCCGTCCACCTGCACCTGGTCCACCCGCAGAATCTGGTCGCCCCTGCCTTCGTCGCTGACAGCGTATACGTCCACAGCATGGATGCCATCGGGCAACACGACGTAATGCAGCTGCGCCATGGAGCCCAGCGTGGCGAAATGCTCGTCGTCAACGACCGATTCGGTCGGCGCTTCCGGCGGGGGCGTTGTGTCCTCTTCCATGCCAGGATAGTGCACGTCACCCGGTGCGTAGGTGGTCAGCGTAAAAAATGCATTTGTTGCATTGGCTGCATTTTGGTCAGCGGATGTCCGCACATGAAAGACGTGAACCGTTTCATCGCTCTGCCGCAAAGCGTTGGTGTGAGTGAGGGGGACTATGTAGCTCTGGCCCAACTGTTCGCAAATGGCCAACTGGCTGACAAATTCATTGCCGGCAAATTCATAGGCACGGTTCCGTTGCAGATTGACAGCCACCCCGTTGCGATCGTTGGTCTCGTTGCCACAGGCGGTGACCAGCGTGTAACCGGCTGGGAAGGGATAGTCCCGCTCCCCGACGCTGCTCTCAAAGGTCCAGTGACGCAACACGTAATCGCCGGGCTGCAGCGTCTCCGCTGAATTCAGACGGACCGTCACCCCGCTCAGGTCCTCCAGCGCAAGAAAGCCGTCGACCTCATGGTTCAGCGCGAGGCTCCCACGCAGAATAATGGCGTCATCGCCCTGGTCAGCCAGCACGTCGCCATTGTTGTCACAAAACCTGAGCGACAGGTCCGCCGGGGCCATCTGCGTCCCCACCCAGAAGAAGGTATAGGCATGCCACTTCTGCAAATTGAGGGTCGTGAACACAGTGCCGGACGTGTTGCAGCCCGTCTGGGCAAGAGGCTCGGCAAGGTTCAGCCCGTTTAACGTGGCGGTCTGGGCCAGCACAAGGCCGGGGGGCGTCAACGCCAGCAGCGCCAGCAACAGGATCGCGCTGAATCGCATGTGGGCAGCCCTCGTCTCTGTTCCGTCTTCACAGGTCGATGCGCCGTCCGCGACGGCCGGCGCTGCCTGTTGCTGACCGTCTTTTGGTTGGCAAGCGCAAGCAAAAACTATAGACTGGACGCCGTTGCTTCGCAAGCAGGCAGGGCCATGAAATCGGACCTGGACCCATTGATGGCCGCGCGCGAACTGCAGGCCATTGTCGTCGTGGGCGATGAACTCTACAGCGCCGGGCGCGACTATCTGTCCAATGGCGCCCGCATCACCGGCGGTCTCGTGATCAAACGACGCGGCGCCGCGCCGGTGCTGGTCGTCAACCCCATGGAAATCGAAGAGGCGCGCGACAGCGGCTTGCAGGCCATCAGCTGGTACGACCTGGGCTGGGCGCAACTGCTGGAGGAAAACGACGGCGATCGCGATAGCACGCAGGTCGGCATGTGGCAACGCGCCCTGCAACGCCTGCAGGTGCCCCCGGGCCGAATCGGGATTTACGGCACGGCGGCCGTCCACAGGTTCATCGAGCTCCTGCCCGAACTAGGCAACCTGGAGGGCTACGACTTTTGCGGCGAGCGTGGCATGACGCTTCTTGACGAGGCGGCCATGACGCGCGATGCCGCCGAAATGCAGCGCATTCGCCGCGTCGCCGCCGGGACCAACGCGACGCTGCGCGCCACCTGGGATTTCATCGCCAGTCACCGGGCAGTGGATGACATCGTCTGCGATGCGCAGGGCGATGCCTTGACCATCGGCGCCCTGCGCCGCTTCGTGCGACGCACCCTGCTGGATTACGATCTGGAAGACACCGGCATGATCCTTGCCCAGGGGCGCGACGCCGGCTTTCCGCACAGCCGGGGCCAGGATGATCAGCCGCTGCGCTGCGGCCAGACCCTGGTCTTCGATCTGTTCCCGCGCGAACACGGCGGCGGTTACCACCATGATGTCACACGGACCTGGTGCCCAGGCCACCTGCCCGACGAAATCGCCGACATTTATGAAACCGTGTCGCGCGCCTTTCAGGTGGCGCTGGACGCCTGGGACGAACCGGGCCAGCCGGCCCGTGAATTGCAGGAAGCGGTGCTGGATTTCTTCGAGGGCGCAGGGTACCCCACGCCGCGCAGCGAGCCCGGCAGCGAGGTCGGCTACGTGCATAGCCTGGGGCACGGCCTCGGTATGGCCATCCATGAACGCCCTTCGCTCTCGCACACCAGCGACGATTGCCTTCAGGTCGGCAACGTTATCAGCATCGAGCCCGGCCTTTACTACCCGGAACGCGGTTTTGGCCTGCGACTCGAGGACACCTTGACGATCGACGAGAGTGGCGCGCTGGTTCCGCTCACCGACTTTCACAAGCGCGTGCTGCTGCCCCTGCAGGGCTAATGGAGACAGGCATGACACCAGGAAGTGCGGAAAATCCGCTGCGCGTGGCCATCATCGGGTCGGGTCCCTCGGGCTTCTATGCCGCCGAACGTCTGCAACGTGAACGTGAACTGCAGGTGGCCATAGACATGTTTGAACGCCTGCCCACGCCCTACGGCCTGGTCCGTGGCGGCGTCGCGCCAGATCACCAGAAGATCAAGTCCGTCACGCGCGTCTATGACCGCACCGCGTCAATGGAAGGCTTCCGCTTTTTCGGCAACATTACCTATGGCAGCGACATCCACCTGGCGGACTTGCAGGCCCACTATCACGCGGCGATCTTCGCCGTCGGCGCCCAGACCGACCGCGAACTGGGAATCCCCGGCGAGGACTTGCCCGGCAGCCATGCCGCCACCGAATTCGTCGCCTGGTACAACGCCCACCCGGACTACCGCGACCGTTCTTTCGACCTCTCCACCACGGACGTGGCCGTCATCGGCCTCGGCAACGTTGCCATGGACGTGGTGCGCATCCTCGCCCGTACGCAGGCCGAGTTGCAGCAGACCGACATCGCCGACTATGCGCTGGATGCGCTGGCATGCAGCAAGGTTCGCAACGTCTATGTGCTGGGGCGGCGCGGCCCGGCCCAGTCAGCCTTCACCAACCCCGAAATCCGTGAACTGGGCGAGCTGGAAGACGCGGAAGTCATCGTCACCCCGGAAGAAGTGGAACTGGACCCGCACAGCCGCGCCTACGTAGAAAGCGGCGAAAGTCGGACCGCCACCCGCAACGTTGAGATTCTGGGCGCTTATTCGCTTCAGGAACCCCAGGGTAAACGCTGCCGCATCATCATGCGCTTCCTGACATCCCCCGTCGAAATCCTGGGCAATGGCCGTGTCGAGGCCATGCGTCTGGTGCGCAACGAATTGAAACTGCGCGACAACGGTTACCTGAGTGCGCGCGCCACCGACATTTACGAGACCATCCCCGTCGGCCTCGTTTTCCGCTCGGTCGGCTACCGCGGCGTGCCCCTGCCCGACATCCCCTTTTACGAGCCCTGGGGAATTATCCCCAACGAAAAAGGTCGCGTGCTGCGAGAGCAGGACGGCGCGGATTCCCTGCCTGGCCTCTATGTCGTGGGCTGGATCAAACGTGGACCCAGCGGCGTCATCGGCACCAACAAGCCTGACTCGGTCGAGACGGTCACAATGCTGCTGGAAGACCTTGCGGCCGGCCGACTGTGGCAGCCGGCGAGCCCGGCGCCCGGCGCCATCGACGACCTGCTGGAAGAGCGTGGGCTGCGGCCCGTCAGTTTTGCGGACTGGCAAACGCTGGACGCCCTGGAACAGGAGCGCGGTGAGGCCCTCGGCCGGCCGCGCCTCAAGTACAGCCGCGTCGAGGAAATGTTGGCGGCGCTCGACCGCTAGCCAGGCTCCTGCGCCAGATTGGCCAGCGCGGGGCCAGCCTCGCGAAAGCGGAAAGTGTAACCCAGTTCCAGCAGTCGTTGGGGCAAGGCCCACTGCCCTTCCAGCACCACCATCGCCACTTCGCCAAACAGGGCGCGGAAAAGTAAACCGGGCACCGGCAACAGGGACGGCCGTCTCAACACCACGCCCAGTTCCCGGCTGAACTGCCCGTTGGTCAGGGGCGATGGCGCAGACAGGTTGAAGGGCCCGGCCGCTCCGCTGTGCCGCAGCAAATGGCGAATCGCGCCCACCTGATCGGCCGGGTGAATCCAGGGGAAGGGCTGGCGTCCATTGCCCAGCGGTCCGCCCGCGTACATGTGGAATGGCAAGGCCATCCGCTGCAGCGCGCCGCCCTCAAAACTCAGCACGATGCCCGTACGGATGATGGCGCGGCGCACGCCCATGGCCTCAACCGAAGCCGTGGAAGCTTCCCAGTCAAGGCAGACTCGCGCCAGCCAGTCGCTGCCGGCCGGCGACTCCTCGGTGATGTCGACGTCGGCGCTGTGCGTGCCGTAGTAACCGACCGCCGACGCCTGCACCAGGACGGAGGGTTTCTTCTCCGCCTGGTTGATTGCCTCGCATATGGCCGCGCCGGCATTGACGCGGCTGTCGCGAATGAGTTCCTTGCGCTCCGCCGTCCAGCGGGCCGGCAGAAAGCCCTCGCCGGCGATGCTGGCGCCGGCAAGGTTGACAATCGCGTCGACCCCGTTCACCTGGCCGCCCCAGCCCGCCGCCGTGCGGGCGTCCCAGCCTTCCACCTGCACCCGCGGGCCCAGACCCCGCGCCAGCGCCGGGCTTCGACTGAGTACAGTCACATCATGGTCGTCCGCGGCCAGGGAGTTCGCCAGCGCGCGTCCGATCAAGCCACTTCCGCCTGCGATCAGTACTCGCATCAGCCATTCTCCCCCGTGATCTCCAGACTTCCAACCACCTGGTGGTCCGCGTCGCCAACCGGCAAACGCTGTCCCGGATTATTTTCAGTATACAGCCCAACGATCAGAGTGTAGCGGCCCACCGGCAGGCGTTCAGGCATTATTAATGCACGCCGGTCTGTGACGGTCTCGTTTGGCATCCAGGTATTCGTCGGCGCCAGACCGCCGCCAGGTTCACTGTCGTGCTGGGCGACCAGAACGCCACCGGCGTCCAGCAGCTGCAAAAAGACCTTGTAGCGCGTGTCGAGGGCCGCGTCGGTGCGCCAGTCCAGTTGCGCCTGCAGCACGGCGCCCGGCGCAAGTTGCCCTGCGTTGCGCGCGTGCCGCAGCAATACAATGTGGTCGCCGAAACGCGCTTCCGGCTCCTCAACGACCGCAAGGGATCGCGGGACGCTGTAGGCCACCAGACGCACGTCACCGTACCAGCGGCTGTCGGCGACGTGCGACACTTCGACCAGTGTGCGCTCCACGATGCCTTGTGGATCGCGTTCTCTCTCGCCCCAGTAAAGCGCGAAGACCCTGCGCGCCCGCACGACGCTTTCGCGCAGCCGCCGCAAGGACGCTTCGTCAACGGGCCCCGTCCCCGGTGGCATGGGCAAGACCGCCGCGTCGCCCTGATAATAATAGCGGAACACTTCCACCTGGTTGGGCGCGTTGAGCACGATGAGATCTTCATGCGTCAGGCCGGCGCTGATGTCGGCAACCAGACCGCGATAGTCCGCCCGTTGGTATGCCGCTTCATGGCCCAGCGGACCCAGCGACAGCGCCATGGCCGTCACCAGCGTTGCCCCGGCCGCCAGCGCCAGGCCGCGCAACAGCAGCCTGGGGCAGCTCCACAGCCAGGCGAAGCCGCGCCCGGCCCACAGCGCGAATCCCGCCTGGGCCGGCAAAAGAAACTTGAGGTTCGGCTCGCGGTACAGACCCAGCGCCAGAAACGCGACGCAGGGTGCCAGCGTCCAGACCAGGGGCAGCACGCTGCGCCAAAGCGCCCGCGGCGTCGGCGCGCTGCCTGCCAGGATGAGCAGCAGGGCTGCAATCGCTGCGTAGGTCTGCCAGTCAGGCGTCAGACTGTCGAAGGAAGGGCCCACGGCCAGAAGCGGGAAAAGCCTTTGCAACGCCATCCCGCCGGCAAGCGCGGCGCCGGTCGCGGGCCAGGCGGAGACCCGCTCCAGCGCCGTCCCCAGCCAGGGCAGAAACAGCAACAGGGCGCCGCCCATGGCTGCGGCGAATGCCAGCACTCGTTGACGGGCTGGCGAGTCGCGCAGTCCTCCATTTGCCAGCCACAGCAGCGTCACCCCACCCTGCGCCAGCAACACAAAGGGCCAGGCGTAGTGCGTCCACAGGCCCGCGGCGTTAACCAGCGCCAGGGCCACCATGCGCTTGCGCCGCGGCCGCAGGAGCAGCGCCGTCAGGACCAGCGCGGCCGCCGCGCCCCACAGGGCCAGCAGCGAGTACATGCGCGCCTCCTGCGCGTACCAGATGCTGAAACCGTTCAGGGCCAGCAGCAGGGCAGCCGCCAGACCGGCCGTGTAGCCAAACAGGGCGCGACCTGCCGCCAGTGTGCAGGCGGCCCCGAGCACGCTGACCAGCGCGGAAAACAGGCGCAGGGCAAATTCGCTGTGGCCCGTCAGGCGTACCCATACGTGCAGCAACCAGTAATAGCCGGGCGGATGAATGTCGCGTGCGGCGTGCACGGCGATGTCCGCCAGGCTACGCCCCGCCTGTACCACGCTGTTGCCTTCATCGCTCCACAGCGACTGGACGCCGATGGCATGCAGCCGCAGCACCGTCGCCAGCAGCAGGACCAGCAGGGGCGCCAGCCAGCGCCTGACGGGGCGGCTCATCGCCGCCTTTGCCTCAGGGCGTCGAAAAGGACCCACAGCAGCATCCCTGCGCCGCTCAGGAGCGCCGCCAAGGGGCCAAACAGCGTCGCCCAGGCGCGGTCGCTGACCCTGATGCTGTCCACCCGCAGTCCTTCCCCCGCCCCGGCGGACAGCTCAATCTCATGCGTTTGCGTCAGCGCCGATTGCGCCAGCAGCACCTGCTCCCATGCCCCGTCGCGCAACAGGCGCGCCCACACCTGGGTGCCGTGCGCACGGAAGGACAGTTCTCCGGCTACCAGCATCTCGCCAAATTGCGCGTCAGGCTGCGCCCGCAACTGCGGGTCAACGGCCTCAATCTCCCGCGACTCGGCCTGATGCACGCCAGGATACAGGGTCGGCACTTCATTGGCGATGAAACTGCGCGCGCTTTCGTAGACCGGCAGCGGCGTGAAGTCCGGCTCCAGCATGCGGAAGTAGTACCAGCTCTGGTTACGTTCGCTGTCCCCTGGTCGCTTCAGGAACCAGTAGAAGAGGACGCCCGTCCACGGCCATTCTTCCTGCGCGCGTCGCCAGGCGCCCGGCAGGTAACGCGCCGCCTGCGCCTGCGTCACGATGCCGTAGTTGGCGCGCCCACTCACGTCCGGCGGGACGTCCACTGCGTCGATCGGGTTCCAGGCGACCTCGGTGAGCCAGATCGGCTTGTGGGCGTCACCATGCGCCACCATCAGGTCGCGAATGTACAGGTTGTGCGCAAAGTTGAAACTGGTCGGACGCATGCGCCGGTCCTGCGGGCCGCTGTTGAAACCGTAGCCCTGCGCCGCCATGACGTCGAAGCAGTCCGCGGCGCCGGCCGCGTACATCCGCTCCAGAAACACGTAGTCGTTCAGGTTGCGACCGCTCATGGCGACGGTGGGCGCCAACGCGCCACTGACCACCACGTTGGCCGGGTCAGCCCTCTTCAACGCGGCATGGGCGCGACAAAGCAATTGGGTGTAGGCCTGCGGGTCGACGTCGCGATTGCCCCACTCGGGGTAGATGTTGGGTTCGTTCCACACTTGCCAGTAGCGGATGCGCCCGCGGTAGCGTTCGGCGACGGCCCGAACGTAATTCTCGAAATCGGCAAGGTCATCGGGCGGCGCCTGGTCGCCGGCGCCGGCGTCCGCGCGCGACCAGGCCGGCGGGTTGTCCAGGCGCGCGAGGATGTCCAGTTCCTGCTGCTGCGCCAGCGCCACGATCTGGTCGTATTTGTCCCAGGCGGAGATGGCGCCGGTAATGTCCAGGTTGCGGCGGTCCTCGAAATCGCCGCGCCCGTGAATCTCGATGTCCTCCCAGGGGAACTGCTGCCGGATCCAGCGAAAGCCGGCTTCGGCCACCATTTCCAGGCTGCGCGCCCGCTTCGCCGGCTCGACCTCCTGTTCGAGAAAGACGTTGATGCCGTAAGGCGACACCTGCGTGTGCGCGATCGGCATGGAAGGCCTGGTATCGAGTTGAACCCGGATCAGGTTGCCGGCCAGTTCGACCATGCCGCGCAACTGCGACAGCGGTCGTTCTTCACCGGTCAGGGCATGGATCGTGCGCCAGGCGAGGCCCTGGTTGGCCAGGTCCAGCGCCAGCGCGGCGAGCAACAGGATGCAGAGCAGGCCGGCGCCAGACGCCCGGCGCAAGGTCATGTCTCAATCACCGGCACGCGTTCAAAACGCGTCACGTCCACCAGGCCCATGTCCGACAGTCGCAACTCGGGGATGACCACCAGCGCCAGCAGCGCCAGTTGCATGAAGCCGTTTTCCATCCGGCAGCCGCAAGCGCGCATGGCCGCCAGCATACCCGCCGACTGCTGCGCCACGACCTCCGCCCGTTGGTCCGACATCAGCCCGGCGATCGGCAGTTCGACGAGGGCCGCCACCTCGCCCTCCCGCACGACGGCCACGCCGCCACCAACCCGCGCCAGGGTGTTGACCGCCAGCGCCATGTCCCTTTCATCGCTGCCCACCACCAGCAAATGATGGCTGTCGTGCGCCACCGTGCTGGCCACGGCGCAGGGCACGTTGAAGCCAAAGCCGCTCACGAAACCGTTGACCACTTCACCCGTGGCCCGGTGGCGCTCCACCAGCGCCGCGCGCAGCACGTCGTTGACCCGGTCCGGCTGCACCACGTGGCTGACGACCGGCAACTGGCGTTGCAAATGCGCGGTAGGCGCCTGGTTCTCCACTACGCCGATGACATTGGCACAGACCTCGCCACTCGCCTGCGCCACCCGCAATTCGAAATCCGCCGCTGCCAGCTCACGCGCCAGATGCAGGGACTGGCGAAAGCGTTGATCATGTTGCCAGGGCGGCAGCTCCAGCAGCAGTTCGCCATCCTGCGCGGCCAGCTCGCCGTTGACGATGACCAGGTCGGCGCGGAAGTCTTCCAGGCTGTCGGCCAGCACAATGTCCGCATAGCGCCCCGGCGCCAGACAACCCAGGTCGCGGTCCACGCCGAAGTGACGGGCCGTGTTGATGGTCATCAACTGCAGCGCCACCAGAGGATCGCAACCTTCGTCGATGGCGTGGCGCAACACGCGGTCCATGTGGCCTTCCTGCACCAGGGTAGCGGCGTGCACGTCATCGGTGCAGAGAATGAATTGCTGCGGGTCCAGCCCCCTGTCGCTGATGGCCGTGATCTGCGCGGCCACGTCGTGCCAGGCGGAGCCGTAGCGGAACATCGGGCGCTGACCGCGACGCGCGCGCTCGATCGCCTCGCTTTCCCGCATGGTCTCGTGGTCATCCTCCGGTCCGGCCGCCAGATAGCCGTGAAAATCGCGTTCCATCACGGGGCTGGCGAAATGCCCGCCCACCGTCTTGCCGCTGTCCATCGTGGCGGCGATCATGTCGCGCATGACCGCGTCGTTGGCGGCCACCGCCGGGAAATTCATCACCTCGCCCAGGCCGATGATGCCCGGCCAGTGGATGGCCTGCGCCACGTCCTCCGCCGTGATCTCTGCGCCGGCGTTCTCCAGGCCCGGCGCGGAAGGCACGCAGGAAGGCATCTGAATGAACACGTTGATCGGCATGGCCGCGGCTTCCTCGACCATCATGCGCACGCCCTCCAGGCCGAAGACATTGGCGATTTCATGCGGGTCGGCGAAGATGGCCGTGGTGCCGCGCGGCAACACGGCGCGCACGAATTCCGTGATCGTGCACATGCTGCTTTCCACGTGCATGTGGGCATCCGTCAGGCCGGGCAGCATACAGCGGCCGGCCGCCTCAATCACCTGTGTGTCCGGCCCGATGCAGTAGTCGGCGTCGGCCACAATGCAGGCGATGCGCCCCTCACGCAGGGCAATGTCCATGCCAGGCAAAATCTCGCGGGTCAGCACGTTGACCCAGCGTCCGTCCCGAATGACCATGTCCGCCGGCGCGCGGCCCGTCGCCACGTCCACCAGTTGCGATGCCATTTCATGCCAGGGCCTGCGTGCGCGCATCGCTCACCTCCCGACTTTCGGCGAGTATACCAGCGCGGCAGCCACAGGCTTCTGCCACGTCCCCCAGGCAGGTATACTGGGGCCCACGTCGCCGGAACAAAGCGAGGCGCCATGTCCAGCTTCATGAGCAAGTTCATGATTCTCTTCGGCAAACCGCAGCAGCCGGGAGAGTTCGAGGACATTTACAACGACTTCTTCACGCTGGTGGAGAAGATGCCCAACATCAGCCGCCGCCAGGTGATCGACGTCCTTGGCAGCCCGGTTGGCGAAACGCAACTCTTTCGCATACTGGAACTTTATTTCGACGACCGTGCCAAAATGGAGACCGCCCTCACCTCCGGCGCAGGGCAGAAGGCCGGCGAGGAACTGGGCCGCCTGCCCGCCGGTTCCTTTGAAATGGTCTTCGCCGAAGTCTACGAAGAAGAAGGCGGGAGCACGCCCACGGCGACCTGACCCCGACTGACAACCGTCCTGTTCACCCGCTGACAAGGAGGATTGCGACGACCATGCAGCAACTGGCGCAGGCGATACAAGGCGGTGGCCTGAATCTCGGTCACGGCATTCTCAAGGTCGACCACATCCTGAACCATCAAATCGACCCGGGCCTGATGCGCGCCATCGGCCAGGAAATGGCGCGACGTTTTCGTTCCGCGCCCGTCGACCGCATCCTGACCTGCGAAGTCTCGGGCATTGCGCCGGCCCTAGCGACGGGTCTGTTGCTGAACGTGCCCGTTGTCTACGCGCGCAAGCACAAGCCTATCACCATGTCCGGCCCCGTCTTTCTGGAAACAGCCCCAAGCCATACCCGCGGCGGCGAGGTCACGCTCATGGTGGCGGCGGAGTTTCTGCACGCCGGTGAGCATGTGCTGATCATCGACGACTTTCTCGCCAGCGGGTTGACCACCCTGGCCATGTTGCGCATGGTCGTCAGCGCGCGTGCCGCCGTGGCGGGCGTCGGCGTGGTCATCGAGAAGTCCTTCGAGAAGGGTCGTGCCTGCCTGTCCTCCTCGGGATTTGCAGATGTCCAGGTGGAGGCCCTTGCCGTGATCACCAGCATGCAGGACGGCCAAATCGTTCTGGCGGACCAGCAGCCATGAGCGATCCGCGCGACGGCGGCATTGCCATCCTGGATTTTGGCTCCCAATACACACAACTGATTGCCCGCCGCATTCGTGAGCAGGGCGTCTACGCGGCTGTCTATTCGCGGGAAGCGGACGCCGGCGAAATCATGCAATTCCGGCCCCGCGGTATCGTGCTCTCCGGCGGCCCGGCCAGCGTCTACAAAGCCGGTTCGCCCCGCCTCCCGCGCCATATTCTGACCTGCAGCCTGCCCCTGCTGGGGATTTGCTACGGCATGCAACTCCTCGTGCAGTCCCGGGGCGGCGCGGTCGTGAGCGACGGCAACAGGGAATACGGACCGGCCAGCATTCGGCATCAGGCAAGCGACCCCCTGCTGTGCGGCCTGCCCTCCCCCATGCAGGTGTGGATGTCGCATGGCGACCACGTTGCCGCCCTGCCGGTGGGTTTCTCTTCGCTGGCATCCTCCGACAATGCTTCGGATGCCATTGTCGGGCACCCCGGGCAGCGCCATTACGGCGTGCAATTCCACCCGGAAGTCGAGCATACGCCGCAGGGCGGGCGCCTGTTGCGCAATTTTCTGTTCTCCATTTGCGATTGCCTGGCCGACTGGTCGCCACAGGCCTTCATTGACGAAACCATCGCGCGCATTTGTGAACGGGTCGGGGATCAGAAGGTGATTCTTGGCCTGAGCGGCGGTGTCGACTCGTCCGTGACGGCCGCCCTGCTGCAGCGCGCCATCGGCGGGCATTTGACGGCGATTTTCATCGACAACGGCCTGTTGCGCCGCAACGAGGCGCAGGAAGTGGTCAACCTGTTTCGTGAGCGTCAGGGGGGGCTGCAACTGCAATCGGTGGACGCAGCGGACGATTTCCTGAACGCGTTGCAGTGGATCACCGAACCGGAACAGAAACGCAAGACCATCGGCGCGCTGTTCATCGATCGCTTTGCACGCGAGGCCCGGGCGTTACAGGGAGTGAGGTTTCTGGCGCAGGGCACCATCTACCCGGATGTGATCGAAAGCGCCGGCGGCGGCGGCGACGCCCGCAGCATCAAGAGTCACCACAACGTCGGCGGCTTGCCCGCGGACATGCAGTTTGAGTTGATTGAGCCCCTGCGTGACCTCTTCAAGGATGAGGTGCGCAAGGTGGGTACGGCGCTGGGACTGCCCGACAGCATGGTCTGGCGCCAGCCCTTTCCCGGCCCGGGCCTGGCCGTTCGTTGCCTGGGGCCGGTGACGAACCCGCGCCTGGCGATCCTGCGCGCGGCCGACGCGATTTTCCAGGAGGAACTGGCTGCGGCCGGCCTGCTGCGCGACGAAACTGCCCAGTCCTTCGCCGTCCTGTTGCCGGTACGCAGCGTGGGTGTTCAGGGAGACCGTCGCAGTTGGGAAGAGGTTATTGCCCTGCGATCTGTGACCACCGAAGACTTCATGACCGCCGACTGGTCGCGCCTCGACCATGAACTGCTGGCCCGCGTGAGTCGCCGCATCGTCAACGAAGTGCGCGGCGTAAATCGGGTCGTTTATGACATCACCAGCAAACCACCCGGCACCATCGAGTGGGAGTGAGCATCGCAGTTCAGTTGCCGGCCGGGACCGCCACTGACAGGGACAGCGGCCTCCGAATGAAACGCAGCAGCACACCGAGCGCGGCCAGCGCCAACACCAGCGACACGACGAACAGGGCCTCGAAACCGGCCAGGCGCGCAATGCTGCCGCCAATCACCGGCGAGAAAAGCGTGACCACGGCCGAAGTCGTGTTGGCCAGACCGATGCAGGCGGGCCGGTCAGCGGGTTTTGCGTGTTCCACCAGCCAGTTCTGGAAACCGAAAAACAGATTGGAAGTCGCCAGGCCGGAGACGAGAAAGCCCAGGGCCAGCACAACCGGGCCGGCCGTCGCCGCCAGCAAGGCGCACAGGGGCAGCAAGGCCGACGCCAGCATAGCCAGGCGCAGGTACAACACGTTGTGGCGCGTTCCCAGCCACATGTAAAGCATGGCCCCGCTGGTGGTGCCCAGAGTCTGCATCAGCAGCAGGGTCGGCACGGCAACTTCACTTGAAAGCCCCAGGCGCAGCGTCGCGTAACCGATGTAAAAAGGCGCGGCCATCAGAAACAGGCCGGTGAGCGTCCGGATGACCAACAGGGCGCGAAACTGCGGGTCACTGCGCACCAGGCGACCCAGTTGCGGCAAAAATTCCGTGAAGCCCGGCACCCTGTCCAGCGCCGCGGCGCCTGGCAACTCACGCAGAAACACGCCAGGCAGAATGGACAAGGCAAATATCGTTCCGGAAGCGGCGAAGAGCAGGGCATAGTTCTGCGGGAAGCCCGGACCCTGTTCGCCCAGCACCAGCGCGACCAGCGGCACCACCGCCAGCATGACCAGCGCGGTCCCGCCGGACATCAGACCGTAGAGCCGCGGACGCCAGCGGCTGTCCAGGCTGCTGCCGATCATGTCCGCCCAGGGGACTCCCACCAGGCCATCGCCGAGGGCGGCGATGGCGTAACACAGGAAGAAGGCGGGCAAGATGAGGCTGTGATGGTCGCCGGCCAGCCAAAGCAGCAGCAGCGCAAAGACCAGCAAGATGCAGCGCGTGGGGATATTGGGCAGGACGAACCAGCGCTTCTTGCGGGCGCTGTGAACGATGAGCCGCGCCACAAAGAGTTGCGGCAGGGCATAGCCGGCGTGAAACAGGTTGCCGGACAGCCCTATCAGAATCTCGGAATCAGTCAGCCGCCGCACAAAGTCGGGAATCACTGTGGTGGGCCCGATGATTCCCATCGCCACCATAAAAAGGATGCCGTCCATGGTGAACAGCATGAAATTGCGACGGTATACGCGCTCGCGCAAACTGGCGGCCGCGATATGGCGGGCGGAAGCGCTCATCCGCTTCCGGCAGGGGATGCGTCGGCGGCGGGTAAGGCCCTGATCCGCTCGATCAGCCCCGAACTGCTGCGCTGCGGCCGCAAGGGAATCAGTACAACCTGCGCGCCACAGGCTTCGGCGACGGCCCGTTCCGGCAGAGGTTTGTGGGCATAGTCCGCGCCCTTGGCGTAGATCTCGGGCCGCAGCGCGCGGATCAGGCCATCGGCGACGTCTTCCTCAAAGATCACGACCGCCGTCACGGGTTTGAGCGCCGCCAGCAGGCGCGCCCGTTCCTGCGCCGGCACCAGCGGCCGGCCGGGCCCCTTCAAACGCGCGCTGCTGGCATCGCCATTGACTCCGACAATCAACGCGTCGCCGAGACGGCGGGCGCGTTCCAGATAGTCCAGATGCCCGCTGTGCAGCAGATCAAAATGGCCGTTGCCCAGTACCAGTCGGCGCCCACCGGCCCGCAACTGCGCGCGCAGCATCAACGCCTGTTCCAGTTCGTAATTCATGAGGTCCCGCAGGTATGGTCAAGGACGCGAATATAGCATACTCTATTCTGCGCGCGTGAACTGTGCGTCATGAAGCGCATCCGGAGCCCTGCATGCCTTCAATCATCGTCATCCTGCCCACGTGGAACGAGGCGGAAAACCTGCCCGCCATGGTCGCTGCCCTCCTGGCCCTGCCACTGGAGAACCTGCGGGTGCTGGTCGCTGACGACAACTCTCCGGATGGTACCGGTCGTCTGGCCGATGAGCTCGCCCGGCAACATCCTGGCCAGGTCTCCGTGTTGCACCGCCGGCAGCGCAAGGGTTACGGTCCGGCCACTCTGGACGGGTTCAGGACAGCCCTGCAAACGGACGCGGACCTGATCGTGCAGATGGACTGCGACTTCTCGCACCAGCCTCGCTATTTGCCCGCCTTGCTCGAAAAGGCCGCCGACGCGGACGTCGTCATCGGTTCCCGCTATGTGCAAGGCGGCAGTGTGGACGAAAACTGGGGCTTGCCACGCAAGTTGCTCAGCTGGTGGGCCAACAGCGTCTACGTGCGGCTGTTGCTGGCCCTGCCGGTGCGTGACGCCACCGGTGGCTTTCGCCTGTGGCGCCGCCCGGCACTGGAATCCCTCGGTCTCGCACAGGTGACGTCCAACGGCTACGTGTTTCAGGTGGAGATGATCTGCATGGCCCACCGGCGTGGTTGCCGTATCGCCGAAGTCCCGATTCATTTTCCGGATCGTGTGGCGGGAAGCTCCAAGATGGGGCTGCCCATCGCGCTGGAAGCCGCCCTGAGTGTCTGGCAGTTGCGCCGTCGCTATCGCCACACGCGCCATTGACGACGGGGCGCGCACTGCGGCTTGTTCCCTCCTGGTCGCCATGCTACACTGGCGCCTCCGGCGGAGGCGCGACTTTTGCCGGAAATATCACATGTCCGGACTGCGGCAGGTGTTGTCCCGTCAGGGATTGTGCCGCGGGACGAAGGGCATGATCGACCAAACACAGTCAGGAGCAAACCATGCCTTCCACCATTACGATGCGCGCCTTGCTGGAGACCGGGGTTCACTTCGGTCACCGGACTTCCACCTGGAACCCGCGCATGAGACCCTGGATTTTCACCGAGCGCAACGGCATTCACATCATCGATCTGCAGCAGACGATCGTCAACATTAATCGCTTTCACGACATGGTGCGCGACCTCGTCGCCAGCGGCGGCAGCGTTCTCTTCGTCGGCACCAAGCGCCAGGCCCAGGAGACGGTCCGGCGAGAGGCCGAGCGTTGCGGCATGCCCTACGTCAACCATCGCTGGCTGGGTGGCACCCTTACCAATTGGCGCACCATCCGTGAACGTATCGACACGCTCAAGAACCTCGAAAAGCGTCGCGACGCCGGCGAATTCGATCTGCTCACCAAGAAGGAAGCGCTGATGCTGCAGCGCAAGATTGACAAGCTGCAGTTGCGTCTGGGTGGCATCCGCGAAATGCAGAAGCCTCCGGAAATGCTGCTCATCGTCGATACGGTGCGGGAGGCGACCGCCGTCAAGGAAGCCAACATTCTCAAGGTACCCGTCATCGCCCTGGTCGATACCAACAGCAACCCGGACGAGATCGACTACATCATCCCTGCCAACGACGACGCCGTGCGCGCCATCAACCTGCTGGTCAAGGCCGTCAGTGATGCCGTGCTGGAAGGCCAGGCCATGCGCAAGGCCGACGAAGACGAAACGGACGATACGGCCCCGCCGGAATACGTCAGCATCGAATACGAAGGGGATGGCGACGAGGCCGACGACGAGCAGTTCCTCGGGGAAGCCACCCTCGCCAAGCTGCGCGATGCCAACCTTTTCGAGGCGGAGACTCCCGCAACGCAAAAACAGACTCCCGCAACAGAAAATAAAACCCCTGTTGCGGACAGCCCGGACGCGGCAGAGACCTCCGCAGAACCAGAGCCGGGTGCCCCGGCCGAAGCCACAGAAAAGGACGAGAGCCAGTCATGACCCAAATCACCGTTTCCATGGTCAAGGAGTTGCGCGCCGTCACCGGGGCCGGCCCGCTGGATTGCAAGAAAGCGCTGCAGGCCTGCGACGGCGACTTTGATGGAGCGATTGACTTCCTGCGCGAAAAAGGCCTGGCCAGCGCGGCCAAAAAACTGGGCGCGGGGCGCGCCATGAACGAAGGCGTGATCCAGACCTATCAGCACTTCAACCAGCGACTGGGTGTCATGGTCGAAGTCAATTGTGAGACCGATTTCGTCGCCAGCGCCGCTCCCTTCCAGGAATTCGCCCGCAACGTCGCCCTGCATATCGCCAACATGGCGCCGGAGTACGTGCGCCGCGAAGACGTGCCAGAGGCCGTTGTCCAGGCCGAGCGAGACCTGCAACTGCGCATCCTGCAGGAGGACGAAAAGAATGCCCGCAAACCGCCGGCCATTCTTGAAAAAATCATCGAGGGCCGCATGGGCAAGTTCTTCGCCGGTATCGTCCTGATGGAGCAGGAATTCCTGCTGGACGACTCGAAGACCGTGGCCGAGGCGCTTGCCGAAGCTGTGGCACTCCTTGGCGAAAGTATGGAGATTCGCCGCTTTGCCCGCTTTGCCGTGGGCGAGGACGGCAATGGCGCCAGCTAGCAACTATCGCCGCATCGTCCTCAAACTGAGCGGCGAAGCGCTCGCCGCCGGCGACGGACATGGCATCGATCCGGAGCGCGCCGACGAAATTGCCTGCAAGTTGCGTGAAGTACATCAACTTGGAGTGCAGATTGCCGTCGTGATTGGCGGCGGCAACCTGTGGCGCGGCACCACCGGCGTCGCGCGTGGCATGGACGAGCCCACCTCCCATTACATCGGTATGGTCGGTACGGTCATGAACGCGCTTGCCCTGCAGGACGCCCTTGAGCGTCGGGACGTGCGCACAAGGGTGCAGACCGCCGTCCAGATGAATGCCGTCGCCGAACCCTACATTCGCCTGCGCGCCATTCGCCACCTCGAGAAATCGCGCGTTGTCATCCTCGCCGGCGGGCTCGGCAACCCCTATTTCACCACCGACACCGCCGCCGCCCTGCGCGCCTCCGAAATCAGCGCGGACATTGTCATCAAGGCCACCAAGGTCAATGGCATCTACTCGGCCGATCCTCTAATTCATCCCGACGCGCAGCGCTTTGAGCGCCTGAATTACGAACAGGTGCTGCGTGACAAGCTGGAGGTGATGGACATGACCGCCTTCACCGTCTGCGAGGAAAACCAGATGCCCATCCTCGTGATCAATTTCTTCGATGGCGATGACCTGCTGCAGGCCGTAAAGGGCAAGTCCGGCATCGGCACCCTCGTTTGTGACGATTGCTGATTTTCCGGCCTCCCCGAACCAGGCTTACGCCTGCCGGGGCCATCCGGGAATGAATCTTCAACTGTTCCGGCAACCTTTTCCGTTATCAGAATCTTGCGGACAGAAACGATGAACCCTTCCGCCGCACCTGAAATGCTCCTCGGCGAAGCGCTGCGCACCCGGGGCCGCACCATCAGCACCGCTGAATCCTGCACGGGTGGTCTGGTCCTGCATCGCCTGACCAACGTGCCCGGCAGTTCGGCCTGGGTGATGGGCGGCGTGGTGGCCTATGACAATCGTATCAAGCGCGACCTGTTGCAGGTGCGCGAGACCACCCTGTTGCGCCACGGGGCCGTCAGCGAAGAGACAGCGCGCGAAATGGCGCTGGGCGCCCGACGTTTGCTGGGGACGGATTTCGCCATCAGCATCACAGGGATCGCCGGGCCAGGTGGTGGCACGGCGGAAAAACCGGTCGGGTTAACCTGGATGGCGCTTGCCGGGCCGGATGACCTGTTACTCAGCGAGCAGCGCATCCACGACGGGGGACGCCTGGACATCAAAAGCGCCAGCGCCGACGCCGCCCTCACAATGATTCTCGACAGTCTGAATGCCTGAGCGCCTGGCAGCCACGGACGGGCCAGTATCAGCTGACCGTTAACGTCGCGTCCGCCTGCCGCTCATAGATGTCGGGCCTGCGGTCCGCAAAGACGGGGATGCGCTGCCGCACCTCGTCCACCTGCGCCAGGTCGACGCTTGCGCCCAGCAGTTGCGGCCCGGCCCCGCCCTCGGCCAGGATGCTGCCCCAGGCGTCGATGATCATGGAATGACCGCCGACGACCAGGTCGCCCGTCTTGCCGGCGGCATTGCAGGCCACCACCACGCACTGGTTTTCGATCGCGCGCGCCTGCAGCAGCGTGCGCCAGTGCCCGACCCGCGCCATGGGCCACTCGGCCGGCAGGACGATCAGGCGCGCGCCTTCCACTGCGTAGCCACGGAACAATTCCGGGAAACGCAAATCGTAGCAAATTGCAACTCCGGTCCCGCCCCAGGGCAACTCCAGGCACAGCGGCGCTTCGCCCGGCCCCAGCCAGACGTCCTCGTCGAAAAGACGAAAGAGGTGGATCTTGCGATAGAGGCCGGTCAGCTCGCCTTCGTCGCTGAAGCAGGCGGCGCTGTTGTAGACCGAGTCGCCATCACGCTCCAGCAGCGAACCAAGGATGTGAATGCGGTGACGCCGCGCCAGGGCCGCCACTTCGGCGAACATCCCCTCGCCGGCGACGCTGGCCAGTTCCTGCGCGCGGTCCAGCACGTAGCCGGTCGACCACAACTCCGGGCAAACCAGCAGTTGCGCGCCGCGTCCGGCGGCGTCGGCCGTCATCTGCGCCAGTTGCGCCAGATTGGCCTGGGGATCGCCCAGAACGATGTTCATCTGTGCAATGCTGATCGCTACCTTGTCATTCATCCCTGTCCCTCCCGCGCCAGCGTTTGTTGTCGCAGCCGCAGCACCCTTGTCACCACGCCGTCGAGTTCCAGGTCGCTGGTATCCAGTTCCACTGTACCCGCACGCCCGCGCAAGCCCCACTCCCGTTGCAACTGACCCAGCACCAGCGCCCTTTCGTCCGGTTCATGATAGCGCGCGCCCAGCGCCTGATGCAGACTGTGAAGTACGGCGTCGATGCTGGCCACCAGGCAAATCACCAGTCCCGTCTCACGGAAGCGCTGCAACCAGTCGCCCTGCGCCAGACGATAGCCGCTGACGCGAATCACCGCCTCGCGCTGCAGCAGGGCTTCTTCCATGACCTCGTCTTCCAGGGTTTTCAGCCGCGCTTCACCGAAGCGCGCGCGAATTTCGTCGCTGGTGAGATCGTTGCGCTCTTCAACACGGGTGTCGATATCAATGTAGGGCCGGCCCAGCGCTTCGGCGACGCGGCGTCCGATGGTCGCCTGTTGCGGGCCAATGTAACCGCTCAGCACCAGGTTGCGGCCACGCGCCGCGACCGGTTCCATCAGCGCCAGCCCGGAAACCAGTCGTCAAGCAGGATTGGCAACTCGTCCAGCGACTGAATGCGGCTGTCCGGCTCGATGAGCCCCGCCAGCATGGCCGTGTCCTGGCGGCCGGAGCGCAAGACGGCGCGCATGCGGGCGTTCTGTGCACCGGCGATGTCCGCCACCGGGTTGTCGCCCACGAAGACGGCCTCCTGTGGCTCCACGTCCAACAGTTCCAGCGCCGTCCGGAAGATGCGCGGGTGGGGCTTCAGCCAGCCCACGTCGGCGGCGGACAGGCGACAGTCGGGCATGAAGTCCAGCAGGCCGCAGGCTTCCAGTTCGCGGTCGCGCAGCATCATCGGCTGATGCGCGTTGGTGACCAGGCCGAGGTGGATGCCATGCTCGCGCAGCAATTGCAGTGCCGGCAGCGCGTCCGGAAAGCACACGACGCCCGGGTACATCCCCCAGGGCACGGCCCGCAGCAGCGCTTCCCGCTGCAGCAGGGAGTCCGGCACACCCGCCGCCGACAGGGTCTCCACGAGAATGTCGCCAAGGTGCGGCGCCCGCAGATTGCTGCGTCCGACGGCCCAGGCCTGCTCGGTACGCCTGATGTAGTCCTGTTCCACTGCATCCAGATCCGGTTCCTGCCAGCCATCATGAGGCAGTTCATGCAACAGCGTTTCCAGCTGCTGTTGATTCAGGTCCAGAAAGGGAGGCTGCCGACCATTGGCAGGCAGGGAGGCCAGCACGGCCTCGATATGTTCACGGTTGCGGGCGTAGTAGTTTCCGCCCCAGCCGCTCCAGTCAATCAGGGTGTCGTCAAGGTCGAAGAGGACGGCCCGCAGTGTGCTAACCACGGGCGTCTGCCGCGCGCCATGTGAGCAGGGTCTGCTCCAGCCCACTGTCATGCCCGGCATATTGCGGTGACCAGCCAAGCACGCCGCGAATGGCGTCGCAATTCACGGCGAAGGAGGTGACGGCCTGCCCGCCGGCCCTGCCCGGTAGCGGCAGGCGACGCCACAGGGCGCCCGGGCGACCCGGCCCTGGCAAGGCCAGGCCCATCCGTTGCGCAAAATGTTCAAGAAACTCGTGTCGCGTCGCGGGCCGGTCGTCCGCGACGTTGAAGACGCTCCCCGCCGGGCGTTGTTCCGCGCCCAGCACGGCCGCCTGGGCCAGGTCCTCGTAATGCAGCCAGCTGGCCAGGCCTTCGCCGATGCCGGAAGGCAGGCCACCGCCCTTAAGCAGGGACGCGCGCAATGCCGCCAGGCTCTCGCTCTCCGGCCCGTAAAGCACACCCGCCCGCAATATGCAGGCCGGAACGTCGGAGTCAAGCACCTTGCGCTCCGCAGCGAGGGTTGCCTCATGGAGTGCGCTGCCGCCGGCCGCTTCATGTGCCTCGCAGACGGCTTCTCCCTGGGTATCGCCATAAAGCGAGGCGTAACTGCAGAAAACGAGGTGCGGGTCTTCCACCTGCGCCGCCGCGCCCAGCAGCGTATCCGTGCCGGCCTGCAGGCTGGCCAACGCAGCCGCCAGCTGGCCGGCATCGGGCAGCAGACTGTTGGCGGCCAGGGGCGCGGCATGGACGAGAACCTTTGCGCCCGTCATCCGCAGGGCGCCGGCCATATCAGCCGCGTTATGCTCGTCGATGTAAACCGGCAGACCACCACTGGCGCGCAAACGCTGCGCTTCGGCAAGGGTGGCGGCGTTGCCGGCCACGGTATGATCATGTGCAACAAAGCCGCGCATGATCGCCAGCCCCGGCGCCGTCGTGGCCCCGGTGATGAATACCTTCAACCTGTCGTCCGCGTCCATTGGCCCTCTTGCATTTCCCTTTACCCGGGTGGCATTATGCCAGCAAGGAAGCGGACGCAACAGGGACACTTGCGTCAGGGAGTCACCGGCAGGGAGCATTTCGCTGCCCAAGGCACCGGGCCCCTTAAGCAGTCAAACTGGAGACGGAGACGCGGAGTCGCCGCAAGAGGGACAGGAGAAGTACATGAAACAGCCCGTATCATTGCTACTCGTTGCCCTGCTGCTGCTGTCAATGATCGGCAGCGCCCTCGCCCACGGCGACGAGGAGGAACACGAAAGCGGAGGCACCAAAATATCGGCATTCAGCGCGACGCCTTTTGCCGAACAGGCGGGCCTTGGTGACGTCAAGGGCTTCGCTTATTTCGACAGCGACTACGCCAACCTTTTCATCAACCTGATCCCCAATGGCGCAACCCTGCCGGAAGGCACAGTGCTGGAAGGCTGGGTCGTGGACGTCGGCCGCTTCGCCGGCCCTGGCTACAACGCCAGCGTCGCCGACCAGGCCTACGGGCCACCTTTTGGCAATCTGGCCATGGACGTGCTCGTCAGCGCAGCGCCCTACGCGCTCAGCACCGGCGTCATTCAACTGGACACCGAGGGCAACTGGAGCCTCGATTTCCACATTCCCAACTACAACTTCATCCCCTACGACGACGCCGTCATCACGGCGGAGTCCGACGGCAATTCAGGCGACTGGGACCCGCGGCCTGGCGCGCCTTTCTTCACCGCCGGCATGCGCGAAGACAACGCGGAGTTGGCCACCGTGCCCTTTGAGATCTTTGGCATGGTCGGGCCGGCGGATGAAGGCATGGTCAGCGCGGATCACGAGCACTTCGAGGTTGAACTGGGCCCCACGCCGCCGGCCGCCAACGCCGGTCTTGAACTGGCCACCGGCGGCGCCATCTTCCATGGCGACCACGCGGCTATCGACTTCTTCATCGATTTGAATGGCAGCACCGGGCCGCAAGGTTG
>JAGWBD010000121.1:5162-6630 GCA_021296065.1 Anaerolineae bacterium | reverse complement strand
TGCCCGCGCCGGTAGTGGCGGAAACCGGCAGGATTGGGGCATCTGCCAGACTGGTGTTGGCAAGCAATTCCCGCACATCGTCCTCTATCAGTTCCAGCCACTCCGGATCGTCAACCAGATCGACCCGTGACAGAGCGACCAGGCCGGCATCGATGCCCAACAGGTCCAGAATCGCAAGATGTTCACGAGTTTGCGGCATGGCGCCTTCATCAGCGGCAATTACCAGCAGGGCGGCATCAATGCCCCCGACACCCGCCAACATATTTTCGATGAAGTCACGGTGACCGGGAACGTCGATGATCCCCAGTTGCTGGCCATTCGGCAGAGTCAGCCAGGCGAATCCTAGATCGATGGTCAGTGCCCGCGCCTTTTCCTCCGCCAGACTGTCGGTGTCGATCCCCGTCAGGTGCCTTACCAATGTGGTTTTGCCGTGATCAACGTGACCTGCGGTACCAATAACGCGCATGTTCAGGCGTCGTTGCGGTCCTTGCCTTTGCTGCCCGTAATCTCGTCATCCCGGGCGGGCAGCAACTCGCTGTCTTGCTCGCGGTCATATTCCTGCAAGAGGGAAAGATCGTGCTCGTGGTGGCGCTTCACCCGTTCGCGTTCCAGCATCCAGATGCGTTTCATCGCATCCTCTATTGGCGGAAAGCGATCGCGCAGGTTTTCGATAGCCTTGACAAATCGCTCGAACTCGCGGTCATGGCTGCGCCACACTTCATCGTTGGCAAGAGTAAACTGTTTGCGGCGGCGTTGTTCCTCATCGCCAAGCCGCTCCCAGTCCTGCCGCAGACGTTCTTCTGCTATTCGTTGCACTTCAATCAGTTCGTTGAAGCGCAATTCCAGGCGTTCCTGAATGCGTTCAAAGCGGTCCACCAACGCTTTCATTTCTCTGAAGACTTCCGCCCATGTCTCGAAGCGCCGGGTAAAGTGCTCCATACTTATGTCGTATTCGGAGAATCGTGCGCTGTAGGCCTCAATGAGTTGTTCCAGCTGGCGTGAATGCATACCCTGTGAATCAATGAAAGACTGGATCGAATCGCGTCGTTCCAGTTCAGTGGCCGCCATTTCCCGTAACTGCCCTTCTGTGCGCAATACGAGGTCTTCAACCAACGCCAGTTTGTTGCGGCCGGCGTCAATCTGGCGTTGTATTTCCGGCAGTTCCGCGGCCGTGGCGCTGTTGGTCCGACTGTCCTGCCTCCGTTGCTCCTCAAGCATGGAAAGACGTCGTTCCGGTTCCTCCAGCCGGCGGTAGAGATCGTCGACGCGTTGGCCGAATTCATACATGGCCCCGGTAACCCGGTCGCTTTCGGTCTGGAATGAGGGAATGTTGTCCTGCTTGCGCTCAACTTCCGTGACTCTGCTTTCCAGTTCACGGACGGGATTGTCCAGTTGCTGGCGCAACAAATCTGATCTTCGTACGGCCTCTTCTTCGGCATCGCGACGGCGGGCTTCTCCGGCCTCCAGT
>JAGWBD010000121.1:0-5131 GCA_021296065.1 Anaerolineae bacterium | reverse complement strand
GGCGCCGGGTTGCCCGCTGCGAAGCGTGGAATGTTCACTTTCGATCCCGATCAGACGCGTTTGCAGGACGTCCAGCAATTCCTGCTGAAGCGACAAACGCTCCTCCATCCGGGCAATGCTGGCCTTGTCGCGACGGCGCTCTTCGTCCAGCCATTCGATCATGCGGACTGTCTGGTTAATATCCATGGCAACGCCTCGCAGACCGACATCCTTCCGTCCGGCCCTGGCGACGGAGTATAACACATTGGCGCAACGCAGGCTGGCGCCCTGTTGGCTGATGACAGGCTACAATCCAGGCAGGACTTTTGGAGCGAGGCCATGATCCGGGATCGTGGGCAACTGGAAAAGGTCGAAAGGGCGATTCTTGGTCCCTGGGCGCTGTTTGGCGCCGACAGCCGGGGCAGGGCGCATCCGGAAGCCGAACCTGCACGCCGCACGGCATTCCAGCGAGACAGGGACCGCATTATTCATGCAGCCGCCTTTCGTCGCCTCGAATACAAGACCCAGGCTTTTCTCAATGACGCCGGAGACTACTATCGCACACGTCTGACCCACACCCTGGAGACAGCGCAAATCGGAAGGGCCCTGGCGCGCGCCCTTGCGGTCAACGAGGATCTCGTCGAGGCAATTTGTCTGGCGCACGATCTGGGTCATCCACCCTTCGGCCATGTTGGCGAAGCCGTCCTCGATCGACTGGCAAGCGCTGTTGGCGGCTTTGACCATAATTTGCAGGCATGGCGCATCGTTACCCAACTGGAAAACCGTTACCGGGGCTGGCCTGGCCTGAATCTCACCTGGGAGACGCTTGAAGGCATGATGCGTCATGAAACCGACAGAGATCTGGCAGCGCAGACAGGTTTTGACCCTGGGCTTCGCGGCAGTCTGGAAGCGCAAGTCGCCAACATCAGTGATTCCCTGGCTTACCAGGCTCATGACCTTGACGATGGTCTGCAGTCAGGCCTGTTGCACCGGGAAGACCTGGGATCGCTTGAGATATGGCGTCTGTGCGAACAGGGCGGGGCATGGCGGCCTGACGACGATGAAGCTGGTACTTTTCGGCATTTGGTCATCCGCGAATTGATAGGACAGCAAATAGAGGATGTTTTGTCAGATACGGCAATCCGGCTCGAAGCGCTATCCCCGGAGTCATCCATGGACGTACAGTCCCACAGCGAGGACGTGGTCGTTCACAGTGAACGATTTCGCGCCATGAAAAGTGAACTCTCCGAATTTCTGCTGGAGCGCATGTACCAGCACGAGCGACTGCAGGCCGTGGCGCGGCGCGCAAGAGACAGCATTGAAGTCATATTCAATGCCTGTCTGGCGAGACCCGACTACATGCCTCACTTTTGGCGCACACGCCTGGCGAATGGCAAGCCCGTCCGGGCAGTGGTAGATTTCACCGCAGCGTTGACGGATCGTAGCGCCCTGAAGCTGGCCGACCAGCTGTCCAGGGTCAATTGAAGCAATAGACCAGTTCCGGGCAAGGACATGGCATCCGCTGAAAACATACTGAATCAGCGCTACAGACTGCTGGGACAACTTGGTTCAGGTGGAATGGCCGTCATTTACAAGGCGCTGGACCAACGCCTGGCGCGGGTGGTGGCCGTCAAGGTGCTGCGTCCCAGCCTGACCAGCGATCCCGGATTTGTAAAACGTTTTCGCAACGAGGCCCGCTCGGTGGCACGTCTGGCCCATCCCAACATCGTTACCGTGCATGACGTGGGCAGCGACGGTAATACTCATTTCATGGTCATGGAATTCGTGGAAGGACAGGATCTAAAGAAAATCATCCGCAGCAAGGGCTTGCTTCCAGTCGATGAAGCACTGGAGCTCGCCATTCAGATTTGTGCGGGCATTGGTTTTGCGCATCGCTCCGGATTCGTGCATGCGGATGTAAAGTCCCAAAACATCCTGATGACTTCAGGCAACAAGGTGAAGGTGGCGGACTTTGGCATCGCCCAGGCGTTAAGCGATACGCTGCCCGCACGGCAACAACAGGTCGTCTGGGGCAGCCCACACTATTATTCTCCAGAACAGGCCCGGGGTCTGCGGCCTACGCCTGCAGCGGACGTTTACTCCATTGGCGTGGTGATGTTCGAGATGTTGACGGGAGAGTTGCCCTACGGCGGAGACAGTCCCCAGGAGCTGGCGCAAGCCCACGTTAACAAACGAGTGCCGCATGTCATCGACGTCAACGCCGCTGTTCCGGAAAACATTTCCAAAATCGTTCATCGTGTCATGCAAAAGGAGACCACGGCGCGTTTCCGCACTGCGGACCAGTTGGGGAAGGTGCTTGCCAGTCTGCGTGACCACAGTCGTGCCTACACGTCCGCGGCGCCAGCCCCCCAACATGGACGGAGTCACATACCCGCGCCTTCTGCGGCTGGCGCAGGCGCTTTGGCGCCGTCCGTCGAAAGTGCCGAATCGCTGCCGGGCGGGCGACGACCTGCCAATAGGGAGGGCCAGGCATCGCCGGACCCGCCACGGCAAGATCCTCGTGCCAGGCGTGCCTTCCCGGGCGAACTGGACCTGGTGACGATTCTTCTGGCATTGGTTGCTCTGATAGCCGTCGCCGGTCTGATTCCCTTGCTCATTGTCGTCTTGCAAGCCTGGAATGTTTAATTGCCTTCGCCCTCCAGGCCCGGCACTGCAATCCGGGCAACCCTCACGCTGTCCTGGCCACTGTTTGTCGTAACCCGCTCGCCGCTTTCCGGGTCATACAGGCCAATATGAAGGACATAGTCGCCTTGCGGGATCTGGTGCAGCGGTAACTGGTAGACATCGCGCAGCAGGGACCCTATTTCCCAAAAACGTGAGTCCACTCGACCGTCCTGAATGTACTGGTCGTCCTGACTCCACAATGGGGAACCGCCCTCTGGACCACGTGTGTCATACAGGTGCGCGAAGCCTTTGAGTGGGGCGATTGATTGCCCGGTAGCCCGCCAAACGAGTTCCACGGTCAGGTCGCCTGGCGTTCGACCCGTCGTGGCACCGGCAAGTTCGGCAATTTGCGAAAAGGATGCCAGGTTCACCCCTGCGAGTTCACGGCTGTGGACATTCCAGGGACGGTACTGACGCACTGGCAGGACGCCAATCCGGGTTTCTCGCAGGAGTTGCAGGTTGGCTTCCAGCCAGTCAAAGCCGACATTGCGATTGGGCCAGTCAGGAGGTGGGCTGGCCACCAGCCACAGGCTGTCATAAGTGGCCTCGGCCGCCCGGAGCGCTTCCAGGATTTCAGATTCATCCTGCACCGGATTGGCGGGCAAACGCAGCAATTCCGTCCGGTCGGCGTGGTAAAGCGTAAAGGCTTCGTCCGCGGCCGTCTGGATGACCACGTCATCAGCAGCAGTTTCCTGATCAAGGTACAGTGCCAGGCCACGCCAGTCTGGCGATTTTGCAAATTCAGGGTTGAACCAGGCGTTGTTCAAACTGAGCGACATCAGACCAATCCATGCGGCAAAAATGCCCACTGCCAGAACGCGGGTCCAGCGGGAACGTCGCCATAGTTCCCTACCGAAGCTGGTCAGGAGAAGCAGGCAGGCAGGCACGCTGGCGAGTACATAACGTGGTGTAAATACATTGAGCAATGTCGCTGCAAGGCCCAACAACAGCGGTGGCAGGAAAGCAAAGAGGCCGACCAAAAGCGTGTAACGATTGTTACGCCTGGCCATGAACCACAGTCCGGCAAGCAGGACACAAAAGACAAGCAGGGAACTGCGCAGGGACAATTCCGACGGGAGACTGCGTCCAAACTGAAGGGCAGGCAAGAGCCAGGTCAGCAGTTGCAGCGGCTCGAGGGCAGCGGCCGTGCCACCATAATCGCTGCTGAACAGTATCCGGTCCTGTAGATACCAGGGCGCCAAAACGACTGCCAACAGCAGTTGCGCGATCAACCACCTTCGCAGCAAACGCCCCTGGGTCCGCAAGCAGTAAAAGACGTAGAGATTCAAGGCAGCAAGATAAAAGATTTCCAGATAGTAAAGGGAAGCGGCGAGGGTGGCTGCCAGCAGGTAAAGCAGCCAGTCTCTCTTGCGACGCCGCCGCAGGGCGCAGAGCGCAAGCCAAACCGCGATGGTGCTGGCTGAGACCCAGATGGCGTAGGGCCGGGCATCCTGGGCGTGCCAGATCAGGAATGGATGGATTGTCGCAAGCGCGGCGGCGGAAAGGCCGGTATGTCGTCCATCCAGGTGGTGTCCCAGTGCATACACACCCGCGATGCCGGCCAGGCTGCTGAGGGCCGGCAACAGACGCATGGCCAGTTCGCCGGTGCCAAACAACAGTGCCCAGCCACGAAACAGAACAAAGGCCAGCGGAGGCTGCGGGTCCCTGACAGGAATCTCGCTTTGCAGCGTTTCCGCCAGGGGCCTGCCCACCCAGTTGAGCACGGTGAAGGCTTCGTCACCGCGGAACGAAAAACTGTCCAGTTGATAGAGTCGCAGGGCAAAGCCTGCGAGCAACAAGGCGACCAGGAGCGCGAGCGATTGCGCGCGGGTCATGACTATTCGGCGAGTGTCGCCGCCTCGAATTCCTCAATTTGCGTCACGGTCAAAGGCTGACGTTCCTGCTCGGGAATATTGCGCAAATGGTCCCGAATATTGGGTTCACGCTTGCTGTCTGAGAAGAGCACAGGGACCGGCGAGTCGCTTACCTCCAGCCTGGCGGAAGGATCGACAAAGACGATGAGCGGACGCACCTCAATCCCCTCGGGCAGCAGGGATTGCATGCGGGCTGCCTGTGACCGGGCTTCGGCAGCGGGATGACCAATGCCGTCCCGGCGGAAAAAACTGGTGAAACGGCTAAAGGCGCTTTCCTGTGTTTTCCAGCGCTCTCCATCGACCTGGTAACTGCCGTTCTGGAAGCGGGTGGTGATGGCAAACACGCCCTGGGGACATATCAGCAAGTGACGCAGGGGCATGTGCAGGTAGTTGTATAAAACGCTGCGATTGCTTAGCCCTTTCAGGCCAGCCTGCAGGGCCAGTTCCGGTCGCGGCTGTCGAATCCAGTTGTTGGTCATGCGCACGGAGATCATGGAAGAAATGACGCCGAAAGGCAGTACCAGAGCTGGCAACAGCAAGTACAGCGTGCCTTCCAGAGTGCCAGGATCGGGCAGTGTTCCTCCCAGCGCCTG
>JAGWBD010000120.1 GCA_021296065.1 Anaerolineae bacterium | reverse complement strand
CCGGACTCTTCGCCAATGCGGACATGGGTCCGGGAGAAGTGCAGGAGATGTGTCAACTCAATGATGAAGCGCGACAGATTCTGGATGCCTCGGTACGGCAAATGCGGCTGGGCGCGCGCGCCCTCCATCGCGTGCTCAAGCTGGGCCGCACCATCGCCGACCTGGCCGCCAGCGACATTGTCTCTGTAGAACACGTGGCCGAGGCGTTACAGTATCGGCAGAGCGGGCAGTTTTCTGCCCATGGCGTGTAAGGGAGGGGACGATGGACTTGCTGGTCATTAACGCGGCGGAGGTACGCAGGTTGATGCCAATGGCATCCTGCATGGATGCAATGGAGACCGCACTCAAACAGCTAGGACGCGGAGAAGCACAAAACCCCCTGCGCAGCGCCAACTGGCTACCGGAGAAACGCGGCATTCTGCTGGCGATGCCGGCCCTGACGGACGAGGCGATGGCCATCAAGGTGATTACGGTGATGCCTGGCAACCACGGCACGCCCTACGATTCGCACATGGGCGCCGTGATTCTGTTTGATGCGCAATTCGGTCGGCCGCTGGCCCTGATGGACGCGACCGAGATAACGGCCATTCGCACCGCCGCAGTCAGTGGCGTGGCAACCCGGCTGCTGGCGCGGGAGGATGCCGGTGACCTTGCGATCCTGGGAACTGGCGTGCAGGCGCGCTCGCACCTGCAGGCGATGCTGGAAGCGCGCCCCTTGCGACGAGTGCGGGTCTGGAGCCGTGGCGGAGAAAATCGCGAAGCCTACGTGCAGTGGGCAAGTGATGAACTGGACGTGGACGTTGAGGCGACGGAGAGCGCGCAGGCCGCCGTGACGGGTGCGGACCTCATCTGCACGACGACGGCCGCTGCCGAACCGGTGCTGCGCGGCGCCTGGCTGTCACCCGGTACGCACATCAATGCGGTGGGCGCCTCCACCGCAACGACTCGCGAACTGGACTCTGAGGCCATGGCAATGCTCTGCCACTTCGTAGACCGCCGTGAATCCGCGCTTGATGAATCCGGTGACTACCTCATCCCCTTGCAGGAGGGCGAGATAGACGACGACCACATTCGCGCCGAACTGGGGGAGGTCCTGCTAGGTAGCGCGCCGGGTCGCCGCAGTGACGACGAGATCACGCTCTTCAACTCACTTGGCCTTGCCGTAGAAGACCTGGCATCCGCGCAATTGATTTATCGCGAGGCACTAAGCCTGGGTCTGGGCACAAGTGTGGAGTTCGGCGAGACCGTCGGGGAGTAAGTCAACTCCGCTGCGGAGCGAGAGACTCAACAGCCGTCACCAGAATGTCAATCGCATGCAGGTACTCGTCCAGGTCGATGTGTTCGTCCGGGGTATGGTCCAATGCTGAGTCGCCCGGGCCGTAGGCGACGATCGGGCAATTCCAGACTGGCGCAACCAGATTCAAGTCTGACGTGCCAGTCTTGGTCACGAAGCGCGGCTGGCCACCATGCTGACGAATGGCACGGCGAAAGGCCCGGCTGAGCGTGTTATCTCGCGGGCTGAGCCAGGCGCGTTCGTGACCCCAGGCGATCAATTTTGCATCTTTCCCCGCGGCGGGCAGGTCGCCCTCCAGTTGTTGTGGCGATGTCCGCATTGGCAAACGGAAGCCGGCTGTCAGACTGACCTCTCGCCAGGCGCCGTCTTGCTGCGTGTTGATGGCTTGCAAGGTCACGTCCAGTCTGTCAAAGAGACCTGAGACGCAATCGTTCTGTTGCTCAACCCAATCCAGCAACGCCAACCACCAGGCCACGGCATTCTCGGCCGGACTTTGGCTTTGGCCGGCGCTGTGGGCCAGTCGGCCGCGCCATTTCCGTTCGACCAGCAGGCGCCCCTTGTATCCCAGGGTAATGCGGTCCGCGCGCGAGGGTTCACCAATAATGCAGGCCCAGGGTTCGTAGAGATTGAGCAAGTGCCGCGCGCCACAACTGCTGCCTTCCTCCGCAACGGCGCCGATAACCACCAGGCGAAGATCGGTTGGCAGACTGGCCCGCGCCCCGGCGACGGCAAAGGCGCAAAGGGGACCTCTGGCGTCCACTGTGCCGCGCCCGTATAGCAGTCGATCCTGTCGTCGTACTGGCAGGTCACCTGGAAACGTATCGATATGACCGAGCAGGACCAGATCATGGTCGCCAGTGCCCCTGATGCCCACTGCGTTGCCAACGGCGTCAACAAAGGCGTCGTCGTAATTGTTGGCAGCCATCCATGCGACCAGGTGGCGCGCGGCCGGCCCTTCTTCACCGGTGACTCCGGGAATGGCGACCAGGTCCTGCAGCAACTGCTCGGCTTCGACGTTGTCGCCGTGCGAAATTTCAGTCATCCAGCGACTCGCGAATGGCGGCGACGGCATCCTGCAATTCGCTTTCACTGATGATCAGGGGAGGCAGCAAACGCAACACATTGAAGCCGGCCGGCAGGGCCAGCACCCCGCGGTCCTGCAGGCGTTTAAGCACGGGCGTTACACGACCACGCAACTGCATGCCCACCAGCAGTCCCAGTCCGCGGACCTCCCGGACCGAAGGGTGTTGCAGGCCTTCCAGTTCCGACATGAGCCAATTGCCCAGTCGAGCCGCGCGTTCCGGCAGTTGTTCGTCCTCTATCACTGCAAGGGTTGCCAGGGCAGCGGCGCAGGCCAGCGGGTTTCCGCCAAATGTGCTGCCATGACTGCCCGGGGACAAGCTGCCCAGGGAAGCACGCCAACAGACGGCTCCGATCGGCACACCGCCCGCCAGGCCCTTGCCCAGGGTGAGGACGTCCGGGATAACGTCGGCCTGCTCACAGGCAAACCAGCTGCCGCAGCGTCCCAGCCCGGTCTGGATTTCGTCAACAATCAGCAGCGCGCCATTGTCGTCACACAATTGCCGCAGGTTGCGCAGCCAGGCGGGGTCGGCCAGATGCACGCCGCCTTCGCCCTGCACAACCTCTATCACGACGGCGGCCGTTTCACCGTCAATTGCTGCGTGCGCCGCCGCCTGATCATTGAAAGCCAGGTGCTGCACCTGCCCTGAATGCCAGGCGTCAAAGGGTTGACGGTATTTGGGATTCCAGGTCAGGGCCAGGGCGCCCATGGTGCGCCCGTGAAAGGCGTTGCGCGTGGCCAGCACCTTGCTGCGCCCGGTTAGCAACATGGCGACCTTGAGCGCGCCTTCCATGGCTTCCGCGCCGCTGTTGCAGAGAAAGAACTTCCCGATGTCGCCTGGCGTGAGGGCTGCCAGGCGTTCATAAACACGGGCGCGCTGGTCGTTGAAGAAAATCTCGGGACTCGTCACCAGTTCGCCCGCCTGCCTGGCGATGGCGGCGGTGACCACCGGATGGGCATGACCCGTCAGGGCAACCCCCTGGCCGCTGGTGGCGTCAATGTAACTTCGACCCGCATCGTCCTGGACGCGACTGCCGCTGCCGCGGACCAGGGTCAGCGGCCGTTTGAAATAAGCCCCGGAGGTATGTGCGGTTTCAATCTGCCGCGAGGATTGATTGAGGTCCGGCACCTTCATGACTCAAACACCGATCCGGCCCCGGCAAGGGCCTGCTGTACGGGCTGCCGGACGCGCCCGTCGCTGATGATGACGCGCCCGACGCCTCCGACCAGCGCTTCTGTGGCGGCCAGCACCTTGCGTTTCATTCGGCCCTGTGCCCAGGCAAGCGCCTGCTCACGTTCGCCGGAAGCGACGACGGGCACGATGCTGTCCTCATCGGGAAAATTGCGATAAAGGCCGCGCACGTTGCTAAGAATGATCAGGTCGTCCGCGCCAAGCTCTGCAGCGACGGCCGCGGCAGCACGGTCGCCATCAATGTTGAGCAAACCGTCGGGGCTGTCAGCCAGCGGGGGCAGCACGGGAATTCGTCCTGCCAGGAGATGTGCCCGCAAAGTCTGGCCGTCAACCGTGGCTATGGTCCCGCTGTAATCGTCGCGAACGATGCGCACGCGTCCCTCCACCAACGCGCGCAGCACCTGCTTGCGACGCGCCCGAATTGTGATGTCTGCGCCAGTCAGGCCGACTGCTTCGACTCCTCCGCGCCTCAGGCAGGCAAGGATCTCCCTGTTTACCGCTTCAGCTGCCTGCACAAAGAGATCGCGGGTTGCCGCATCCGTGTACCGTGAACTGTGACCTGAAGGAGAGGTCAAGGTTCGAAGCGGCCGGCCTGCCTTTTTGCAAAGCCGGTCTGCTTCGGCGCTGGCGCCATGCACGAGGACCAACGGGCGCCGGTCGCGACGCAGGAATTCCACCAGGTCCTCACAACCGGACGCCAGATCGACTCCCTCGGCGCCACCCAGTTTGACCACCAGCAGGTCTGTGAGCACGGTCAGTCCTTCAGGGATAAATGCCGGGAAAGGTGAGGCCGGTCGTTTCCTCCAGCCCCAACATGAGATTCATGCTTTGAACCGCGCTGCCTGCTGCGCCCTTGCCCAGGTTATCGAGGGCGGCGATGGCGACCAGATGGCGCCCGCCGCTATCCAGTTCGAAGCCGAGGTCGCAATAGTTGGTGCCAGCCACCACGCGCGGTTCCGGCACACGATGAAGTCCGGACTTGCTGCGCACGAGGCGCAGGAAGGGTTCGCCGGCGCAGGACGCGCGATACAGTTGCCAGACTTCCCGTTCATCGCGGGCCTGGTTCAGGTCGCAATGCGCGAGCAGATGGACGCCACGAACCATTTCGATGGCCGTGACCGAAAAGTGAATTGGGAGGTCAGACCCCAAAATCATTCGAACTTCTGCCATGTGGCGATGGCCGGCTGCGCTGTAGGTGCGCACGGCGCCGCTGCGCAAGGGATGATGCGACCCCGCCGTCGCCCGGATGCCGGCCTCCGAGGAACCCACCTTGAGTTCGATGGCAGCCCGTTCAAGCCAGCCGGCCCGGACCAGCGGCGCAAGCGCGAGATTGATGGCCGTGGCGTTGCAACCGACCCCGCTGACGTAAGGGGCGCCGCGCATTTGCTCGCGGTTTTGTTCCGGCAGGCCATACACAAATCGTGGCAGCCAGTCCGGCGCCGGATGCGGCTCGCCGTACCACTGTTCCCAGCTGGCTGCGTCATCGAGGCGAAAGTCGGCGGACAGGTCAACCAGGGCAGGAGCAAGCGAGGCATAGTGTTCGATCTCACGGGCAGCGGCGCCA
>JAGWBD010000119.1 GCA_021296065.1 Anaerolineae bacterium | reverse complement strand
CTGGTCCAGCAGTTTCTCGCTGATACGCACGGTCTTGAAGGCTTCAGGTCGCGCGCCCATCATGCCCAGGCGAGCCGTGCGCATGCCCCGCACGACACGGCAAATGGCCGCGAATTGGTCCAGGTCGGCGCAAAAGGCCGCCCCGGACGGGTCCATCGTGTGCTGGCTGGTCAGGCTGTAGGCAATGCCATATTGACGCAGGTTGTTGCAGGCGCTCATCTTGCCGCAAAAACTGTCGCGCCGATCGGCGATGCCCATGCGGGTGGCGTCGTCGGGAAAGGCATGAATCAGCACGGGTACATCCAGATTCGCCCAGCGCAGGGTATTGGCGATGGCCCGTTCGTCGCCGAAATTGGGCAGTGTCACCAGTACACCGTCAATCTGGTCCTGATGTTGACGAAAGACGTCGGCGCAAAGCCGTGCCTCGGCCAGCGACTCGATGGCGCCCACGTTGGAATCGCCTGCCGCCGGAATGACGGCGCGAATGCCGGCCGACTCGAGCACCTCCAGCACCTGTTCGCGCCCGCTCTCCGCCAACTGAGCGGGGAAAAAGCCGCGGTTGCCAACGATAACGCCCAGCGTCACCGGCCGTTCGGTCAGGGTCGCCGCCGCCTGCGGCATCGGAAGCGTTGCGTTCATGATTCGCTCCTGTGTTCGATTTGTCTCGCTGTCAAGCCGATCACCGGGTCGGGTTGCCCCCGTTTGCCGCTGTGACCTGTTCCTGCGCCAGTTGCTCTGGCGTCCGGCCCTGCAAGCGGGCCGCGCCATGCCAGTCACGTAGCGCAACGCGCGTGCCTTGCTCCACATGGGTGGCCAGTCGTTCCCGCGCCGCCTGAATGCTGTCAGCGTAATTCGGCAACCATTGCGCCTGGGCCACCAGCATGTCGTCCGTCAACTGCCAGATTTCTTCCGGGTTGCAGATGGCGCCGACCAGCGGATCGTGCAGCATGGCCTGCTTCAGCAGGGTCACGTCGCCATGCACCGCCGCTTCCATCGCCATCTCCTGCACGCGCACGCTGGCCGAGCAGGTTGCCGCGCAGGCCAGCGGCAGGTCGCCCACCACCGGCATGTTGATGCCGTTCCCGTCCACGTAACCCGGAATCTCCACAACACAGTTATTCGGCAGATTTGGGATGTGACCCTGGTTGATAACGTTGAAGTGACCCCGATAGGGCCTCCCGGTCTCCAGCCCCTCAATGATGTATGAGCCGTGTTCCTCGCTGCGGTTGGCCGCGCTGAATACCGGCCGCGTCTCCTCGAGCCAGGTCGGAAAGTCCGTCTCGAACCAGTCCCGCCGTTCGCTGCAAACGCGCAGGTAGCCGCCGGTCTCGCCGTTGATCCAGCGGGACAGGTCAATCCACTGAGGGATCTCATTCTCGCGCTTGCGATACCAGGGCAGGTATTCGCTCAGGTGCCCGTTGCTCTCCGTACTGTAATAACCAAAGCGGCGCAGCACGTCGATACGCAACTTCTCGGTGACGGCATACTCCGGGTGCGCCTCAAACAGCGCCGGCAGCAGGGGCAGCATGTCCCGGCCCTGCCAGCGCACCCGCACATACCAGGTCTGGTGGTTGATGCCGGCGGCGATGATTTCCACGTCGTCCTTGTGCAACGCTTCATCCCCGGCCAGCAGACCCTCACGCTGCGCCCAACCTTCGATGCAACGCGTGATCTGCCAGTGGCCGCCCTGCACACCGTGGCACAGACCAATCGTGTTGACGCCACCATATTTGTTGCAGGCCCAGGTGTTCATGGCCATGGGGTTGCTGTAGTAGAGAAAGAGCGCGTCCGGACGGGCCAGTTCGCGAATGTCGCGGCAAATGTCCAGCAGCGCGGGGATGCTGCGCTGGCCGTACATGATGCCGCCGGCGCAGAGCGTGTCCCCCACACATTGATCGATGCCGTAACGCAGGGGGATGTCGATGTCCAGCGCGAAAGCCTCCAGACCGCCCTGGCGAATCGTGCAAATGACATAGTCTGCGTCCGCAATGGCCTCACGCCGGTCGGTGGTGGCGTGAACCTGCGCTGGCAGGCCGTTGGCAGCGATGTCGCTTTCCGCCAGTTGCGTGATCATGGAAAGGTTGCGGGCGTTGATGTCCATGAAGGCAAACTGCGTGTCCCGAAATTCCGGCACGGCCAGCAAATCACCCATCAGTCGCCGGGTAAAGCCAATCGAACCGGCGCCGATCATCGCGACTTTCAAAGGCATCTGCTCAACTCCGATCTTCCGGTTGCCCGTACACGTTCTGATAGCGTTCGTACAGGCTGTCGACGTCCGGCTGCGTCAGCGGGACCGGCGCGCCCATTTGCAGCGCCGTCCACACAATGGCGGCGTTGTCCTCGGTCATCACCGCCGCCTTGACCGCCGCTTCGGCCGACTTGCCCAGGGCAAAGACGCCATGGTTTAGCAGCACACAGGCCGGACTGCGGCTGTCTTTCAGGACCTTGACCACCTCGTGGCCGATGGCTTCGCCACCAATCAGGGCGAATCCGCCGCAGGGAATCTCCCCGCCAAATTCGTCCGCCATGGCTGTCGTCACACAGGGAATCGACCGGCCCAGCACTGCAAAGGCCGTCGCATGGCGCGAATGGGTGTGGACGATGCCCTGTACCAGTGGCATCTGGCGATAAATTGCGCAATGCGAGGCCGTATCCGTTGAGGGATTGTAGTGCCCTTCCACGACCGCTCCATCCTCATCCACGACGACCATGCCGGCCGGCGTCAAGAATTCGTATCGCAAGCCGCTGGGTTTGATCACTATGAGGCCGCTGGCCGGGTCGCGCGCGCTCAGATTGCCGCTGGTCCAGGCGACGAGATGGTTGCGCGGCAACTCCGCGTGCAGTTCGCAGACTTCTTCCCGTAACTCCCGGAGCCTCACCCTGCGCTCCGTGCGGCATGTCGCAGGTGGCGCAGGCGCTTCATGACGTCATTTTCGCCCCGGCCAAAATAATCATGCAGCCGCCGGTAATCGGCATACGTCTGGTCATAGACCACCTGATGGGCCGGGATCGGCTGCACGACTTCATCCCGTAGCTTGCCCATTGGGCCCGCCGCTTCCTCTATGTTGGCGTATATGCCGGCCGCCACCGCGGCGTGCATGGCGGAACCCAGCGCCGGCCCCTGCGAAGAGCCCGAAAGCCGGATGGACTTGCCCGTGACGTCGGCGTAGATCTGCAGCAGCAGACGGTTTTTCTCGGCCAGACCCCCGGCCGCCACGATGTCCTCCACCGGGATGCCGGACTCCTCGAAGGCGCTGATGATCTCGCGCGTTCCGAAGGCGGTCGCTTCGATCAGCGCGCGGTAGATGTCCGGTGCGCGGGTCCCGAGCGTCGCCCCGATCAGCAGACCGCCCAGGTCCGCATCCACCAGTACCGAGCGATTGCCGTTCCACCAGTCCAGCGCCAGCAGTCCATGCTCCCCCGGCTGCTGCAGCGCGGCCTGCTCTGTGAGGTATTCGTGCAGATCCTTACCCGCCGCCTGCGCCGCTGCGTGATATTCCGGCGGAACTGCCTCTTCCACAAACCAGGCGAAGATGTCCCCGACGCCGCTCTGACCCGCCTCATAGCCATAGTAGCCGGGCAGAATGCCGCCCTGCACCACGCCGCACATACCGGGCACTTCGCGCAGTTCCTCGCTGACCAGCATGTGGCAGTTGGAGGTGCCCATGATAATGACCATGCTGCCCGGCCCCGTCACCCGTACTGCCGGCACGGTGACGTGAGCGTCGACGTTGGCGACGGCCACCGCCGTGCCCGGCTGCAAGCCGGTCAACGACGCAGCAGTCTCGCTCAGGCCGCCGGCGCGCTCTCCCAACTGCGACAGGTCGCGGCTCATCTTCACGTCAACCACGTCCGCCAGGCCTTCGTTCAGGGCGGCGAAATAGTCCCGCGCCGGGTAACCCTCGTCCTGCACCAGCGCCTTGTAGCCGGCGGTGCAGGCATTGCGCGTCTCCACACCGCAAAGCTGCCAGATGACCCAGTCGGCCGCCTCGACCAGTCGGTCGGACGCCCGGTAGATTTCCGGCGCCTCTTCCAGAATCTGCAGCGCCTTGCTGAAAAACCATTCCGATGAAATCTTGCCGCCGTAACGCGGCAGCCAGGTCTCACCGCGGGCCTCGGCCACCGCATTGATGCGGTCCGCCTGGGGCTGCGCGGCGTGGTGTTTCCACAGTTTGATCCAGGCGTGAGGCTCGCTTCGCCACACTTCCAGAAAACAAAGCGGCGTGCCGTCCGCCCGCACCGGCAGCATGGTGCAGGCGGTGAAGTCAATGGCGATTCCCTTGACCTCCGCTGCGGCAACGCCGCTATCACGCAGCACTGCCGGGACGGCAACGCCCAGCACGTCCAGGTAGTCCTGCGGGTCCTGCAGGGCCCAGTCCGGCGGCAGGGGCCGGTCACTTCCGGGCAGATGGCGGTCGATCACGCCGTTGGCGTAGTCATGAACTGCGCTGGCAACCTCGCGGCCGTCACGGGTATCGACCAGCAGGGCGCGCCCCGATTCAGTGCCGAAATCCACGCCGATGGTGAACATCGCATCTCCAGGCGGCGAATCGTCAGGCAAAGTCTAGCATCTGCATCGGAATCTGCCATTCCCGCGATTTCCGCTGTATCATGTTGCCGTCAGCGATGAACGTGGAAAGGCTCCAGTGTGCCGCCGATTTTCCTGCCGGAAGACCGCTATCTCGAGCCCGCCAACCGTGACGTGGCCCTGCGTCTCTATCATCAGGTCAGGGACCTGCCGCTCATCTGCCCGCACGGTCACGTGGACCCGCTGCTCTTCGCGGACCCGGACTACCGCTTTGGGTCACCTGGCGAACTGTTCATCACGCCCGACCACTATGTCTTCCGCATGCTGCACTCGCAGGGCATCGCCCTGGAAAGTCTCGGCATTCCCCGCGTTGACGGCGGCGCGGTTGAAACGGACGAGCGCAAAATCTGGCAAAGCTTCGCCGATCACTATCACCTCTTTCGCGGCACGCCCACCGGCAGCTGGCTGGACTATTCCTTCCACTTCGTATTTGGCGTGGAAGAGAAGCTGACGAGCAACAGCGCCCGGTCCATCCATGACGAGATCGCTGCCTGCCTGCAGCAGCCCGAATTTCGGCCGCGGGCCCTGTTCGCGCGATTCAACGTGGAAGTCCTCAAGACCACCGACGCCGCCACC
>JAGWBD010000118.1 GCA_021296065.1 Anaerolineae bacterium | reverse complement strand
GCCCACTTCGCGCGCTTTCGCGAGGCGCTGGGCCCGGAAATTGACATCGGCATCGACTTCCACGGCCGCGTCAGCCCGGCCATGGCGATTCGCCTGGCCCAGGCGCTGGAACCCCTGCATCCCTTCTTCATTGAAGAGCCGGTGTTGCCGGAGAACGTCGACGCCCTGGCAACCGTGGCCCGCAGCACCAGTATCCCGATTGCCACCGGTGAACGGCTCTTCACCAGGTGGGCCTTCCGTGAGGTCCTGGAAAAGCAGGCCGCCGCAATCCTGCAGCCAGACCTGTCGCACGCCGGCGGCATTCTGGAAGTGCGCAAGATCGCGGCCATGGCCGAGTGCTGGTATGCGGCCGTGGCGCCGCATTGCCCGCTGGGGCCGATCGCCCTGGCCGCCAGCCTGCAACTTGACGCCTGCACGCCAAACTTCCTCGTGCAGGAACACTTTACGACCGGCGTGGGCTATCTGAAGGAGCCCTTCCGGATCATCGACGGACACATCCCGCTGCCGACGGCTCCAGGCCTGGGAATCGAACTGGATGAAGAGGCCATCGCGGGCAAGATTTACGATGGCACCTGGGACAACCCCTCCCTCCGGCACAGCGACGGTTCGGTCGCGGACTGGTAGAGACATCCTCATGCAGACCTGTCCGACCGTCTTCATAGCCGGCCCCACTCCACGCTGACTTCATTGCTTGTGCGCTGGTACAATGACAGCGCTTTGCCAATTGCCCGGAAGTCCGTCAGAGTGGCAGGCATGAACAGCCGGCACGATCAAATCAGGAGTCATTGATGTCCGGAAAAGTCCCGTACGTCGCCCTGCAACTTTATTCCCTGCGCGCCGAACTTGCCGAAGACTTCGAAGGCGTCGTGCGCGCGGTGGCCGCAGCCGGCTACGCCGGTGTCGAGCCTTTCGGCTATCCGCAGCGCGACGCCCTTGCCGAAGGCCAGCTCTTCCGTGAACTGGGTTTGCAGGTGCCCAGCTTCCACGCCGCCATTTCGGCCGGCGAGGACAGTGGCGAAGTGATCGAGGCCGCCCGCGCCATTGGCTCGCAACGCATCATCATCGCCGGGTTTGGTCGGGGCGAGGCCTGGGATACACGAGAAAAAATCGAGGCCAATTGCACCCTGATAAACAGATCCGCCGCCGCCGCCGGCGGCGCCGGAATGCAGGTCGGCTATCACAACCACTGGTGGGAGTTTGACACGGTCGTCGACGGCCAGCCGGTCTGGCGCCACATGCTGGATCAGCTGGATGACAGCATATTCTTTCAGATCGATACCTACTGGGCCCAGGTTGGCGGCGCGGACGTCGTCAGCGTCCTCACTGAACTGGGAGCGCGCAATCAGGTGCTGCACGTCAAGGACGGCCCGGCCGATGACCCCCTGGCGGACATGGTCGCTGTGGGCAGCGGCGCGATGGACTGGCCGGCCATTTTTGAAGTGAGTGACGTGGACTGGATCGTCGTCGAACTGGACCGTTGCGCCACGGATATGCTGCAGGCCGTGCGCGACAGTTGCGCCTGGTTGACCGGGGAGGGATACGCCCGTGGAAAGGGTTAATGTTGGCATCATAGGCTGCGGCCACATCAGCGACCATTACTGCCAGGGTCTGAAGCATTTCAGGGCCCTGGACCTGCGCGCCTGCGCTGATATGGACATGTCCCGCGCGAAAGCGCTGGCCTCCGACCACGGCATCGCTGCCCTGACTGTCGATCAGTTGCTGGCGGACCCGGACATTGAGATTGTGGTCAACCTGACTCCACCCGCCGCTCACTTTGACGTCGCCATGCAAGTCATTGCGGCGGGCAAGCACGTACACAACGAAAAGCCGCTCGCACAAACGCGCGACCAGGGACAGACATTGCTGCAGGCAGCCGCAGACGCCGGACTGCGCCTGGGTTGCGCGCCGGATACTTTCCTGGGCGGCGGCCTGCAGACCAGTCGCAAGTTGCTGGACGATGGCTGGATCGGCGCGCCTGTGGCCGCCTGCGGCTTTTTTGCCAGCCACGGGCCCGACAGTTACCATCCCACGCCCGACTTCTTTTTCAAACCAGGCGGCGGGCCGCTGTTTGACATGGCGCCCTATTACCTGACCGCGCTCATTCACCTCATAGGGCCGGTGGAACGCGTCACCGGCTCCGCCTCAAAAGGATTCGAACGCCGCTACGCCACGAACAAGGACCTGCCGCCGGATCTTTATGGTTACGCCATCGACGTTGAGGTGGACACGCATGTCTCGGCGGTGCTGGATTTCGCCAATGGCAGCGTGGCCAGCCTGATCTCCAGTTTTGACACCTGGCACCACAACCTGCCGTTCATTGAGATTTTCGGCACGGAAGGCACGCTCTCCATCCCGGACCCCAATCACTTCAGGGGGCCTGTACGGGTCAGGCGCGCAAACGCAGAGGATTGGAGCGAAATGCCCCTCACCCACGATGCCAGCATGCTGCGCGGCGTCGGAGTCGCCGACCTGGCATATTCGCTCAAGTCCGGCCGGCCGCATCGCGCCAGCGGTGCCCTGGCCTGGCACGTTCTCGACCTGATGCACGCCATTCTCGATTCCGCCGACAGCGGACAACATCAGCAAATCAGCAGTGGCGTGTCGCGGCCGGAGCCCCTGCCGGCAGGCCTGGCACCAGGTCAACTTGATGACTGAGCACAATTTCGCAACACCACCTGCGAAGGTCGGTATTGTCGGTTGCGGCAACATCTGCGACAAGTACTTCAGGACCTGCGCGACCTTTGCCGATATCGAGATCGTCGCCAGCGCCGATTTGCTGATGGAGCGCGCGGAGGCAAAGGGGGCACAGTACGGCGTGCGCCCCATTTCAGTGGCACAATTGCTGGAAGACCCGGAGATTGCCATCGTCCTGAACCTGACCATCCCGCAGGCGCATGCCGAGGTGGACCTGGCGGCGCTTGAGGCAGGCAAGCACGTGTACAGCGAGAAGCCGCTTGCACTTGACATGGCGGACGGCAAGCGGATCGTCGCTGCGGCAGAAGAACGCGGGCTACGGATCGGCTGCGCGCCGGATACCTTTCTCGGCGGCGGCCTGCAGACCAGCCGCAAACTGATCGACGACGGCTGGATCGGCAGACCTGTTGCCGCAACGGCCTTCATGGCCGGTCACGGGCACGAACGCTGGCATCCGGACCCGGCCTTCTACTACCAGGCCGGTGGCGGCCCCATGCTCGATATGGGTCCCTATTACATCACTGCCCTGGTGCATTTGCTGGGCCCGGTGGAGTGCGTCACCGGTTCCACCAGGATCACCTTTCCGCAACGCACCATCACCAGCCAGCCCAGGTATGGTGAACGGATTGACGTCGAGGTAAGCACGCACCAGGCCGCCCTGCTCGAGTTCTCGGCAGGCCTGGTGGCGACCGTCATCATGAGTTTCGACGTCTGGTCCCACAACCTGCCACGCATTGAAATCTATGGCACGCAAGGGTCTCTGGTCGTGCCGGACCCCAACACCTTTCGCGGGCCGGTGTTGCTGCGTCGCGCCGGCGCGGAGGACTGGAACGAGATTCCCCTGACCCACAGCGACAGCGTTGAACGTGGCATTGGCGTCGCGGACATGGCCAACGCACTCCGTCAGGGGCGGCCACATCGCGCCAGTGGCGACCTGGCGCTGCACGCGCTGGAGGTCATGCTGGCCGTGGAGCAGGCATCGGGTAGCGGCGGCCACGTCGCCATTAAGAGCAGCGTCGGGCGATCGGCGCTTCTGCCGGTCGGTCTTGCGCCTGGCCGTGTGGACCTGTAGCGAGTTGCCTGTATGAATGACGCTCACACTTTCGTCACCGGCGCCCTTGGTTGCATCGGCGCCTGGGTGACGCGCAATCTCTTGCGCAAGGACGTACCGGTCACGGTATTTGACCTCGGCACGGACCGCAAGCGACTCGAATTAATCCTGGAACCGGACGAGATCGCAAGGATTTGCTTCATCCGGGGTGACGTGACGGATACGGAAGCGGTCGAAAATGCCCTTCGCAGTTGCGGCGCGCGGCGCATCATTCACCTTGCCGCACTGCAGGTGCCCTTTTGCCGCGCCAACCCGCCCCTGGGCGCCAGCGTCAACGTCATCGGCACGATCAACATCTTCGAGGCGGCGAAGGCGCTGGGCATTGACCATGTCGTCTACGCCAGCAGCGCGGCTGTCTATGGCAGTGGCGACGAATATGACCGGGACATCATCGAAAACGATGCGCCTTTCCTGCCGAAAAACCTGTATGGCGTTTTCAAGCTGGCCAACCAGGGGACGGCGCAGATTTACCACCAGGACTACGGCATCAACAGTATCGGTCTGCGACCCTATACGGTGTACGGCCCTGGCCGTGACCAGGGCATGACTTCCACGCCCACGCGCGCCATGCTGGCCGCCGCTGCCGGGCAGCCCTGGCACATATCATTCGGCGGTCGCAATGGCTTCCAGTTCGCCGATGACGTGGCGAAAACCTTCATCCAGGCCTCTGACCTGACGGCCTGGAAAGGCGCAGAATCCTTCAATCTTGGTGGGTCGATCGCCCACGTGAGCGAAGTGGTTGCCGCCATCGAAAAGGCCGCTCCGGAAGTTTCGGGAAGAATCACTTTTGAGGATGCGCCCCTGGCCCTGCCGGCCGGAACCAGCGACCGCGCGCTCGCCGACGCCATCGGCCCCTTGCCTTTCACGCCGCTGGATGAGGGCGTGGCCTTCACCATCGCCCATTTTCGCGACGCGCTGTCAAGCGGGAGAATTGACCTGGATGCTTACAACGCCTGACGCCGCCGACCTGAGGAAGCTCTTTTTGCTCGATCCCGACGTCGCTTTTTTCAACCACGGCTCCTTCGGCGCCTGCCCGCGCCCGGTCTTCGAGGCCTACCAGCGCTGGCAAAGGGAACTGGAGCGGCAACCCGTCGGCTTCATGTTCAATCGCAGTCCGCAACTGCTGAACGAGACCCGCGGCCACCTTGCCCGCTGGCTGAAGACTTCAGGTGGGAACCTGGTCTTCACCACCAACGCGACCACAGGCATAAATACCGTCGCGCGCTCGTTACACCTGGAGCCAGGCGATGAAATCCTGACCTGTGACCATGAATACGACGCCATAGACAATGCCTGGCGCTTCACCTGCGAGCAAAGTGGCGCGCGTATGGTCGTGCACAAGGTCCGCCTGCCACTGGAATCGCCGCAGCAATTTGTCGACGAATTCTGCGCCAACATCGGCCCGCTCACGAAGCTCGTCAGCCTCAGCCATGTCACCTCTCCCAGCGCGCTCATCCTGCCG
>JAGWBD010000117.1 GCA_021296065.1 Anaerolineae bacterium | reverse complement strand
GGCACCCTTATCATGGCAGTTGCTCCTTGCGCCTCTTTTTTCGGAACAGGACAAAACCCTGAACCACCGACGTCGCCTGATTACAGGTCCTGGTAGGCAGGTTCGGTGAGGAACGGGGTCATCGAGTCCGCACGAATCATGTCATCAAACAATTCGCGTGCACGTCCGTACACGCCCCCTTCGAAGCGCGCCTGACCCACCTCGGCACGAATGGTGTCCATTTCTTCCGTAAGCAGTTGCTGATACAGGGCAAGATTCAGGGTGCGCCCGTCTTCCAGGCGGACAGCGTGATGCAGCCACTGCCAGACCTGCGCCCGGCTGATTTCGGCCGTTGCGGCATCTTCCATCAATGAGTACAGCGGTACGCAGCCGTTGCCACCGAGCCAGGCCTCCAGGTACTGAATGCCAACCCGCAGGTTTAGCCTGACGCCGGCTTCCGTGATGCTGCCTTCGCAGGCGGTCAGCAGGTCTTCTGCCGTGACCTTGACGTCTTCGCGTTGGCGGCAAATCTGGTTCGCCTGTGGCATCAATTCGTCAAAGACGTCCTGCGCCGGGGCAATTAGGCCGGGGTGCGCCACCCAGGTGCCGTCATGCCCGTCCTGCACCTCGCGCAACTTGTCCTGTCGCACCTTCTCCAGCGCCTGTTCGTTGGCAACCGGATCGTGACGAATCGGGATCTGGGCGGCCATGCCACCCATGGCGTGAATCCCGCGTCGGTGGCACACGCGAATGACGTTTAGTGTGTAATTACGCATAAAGGGAACGGTCATAGTCACCTGGGCGCGGTCCGGCAGGATGAAATCGGCATTCTTGCTGAAGGTCTTGATATAACTGAAAATGTAGTCCCAGCGACCGCAATTCAGGCCACCCGAGTGCTCGCGCAGTTCGTAGAGAATCTCCTCGGTCTCAAACGTCGCCTGGATGGTTTCGATGAGGACGGTGGCGCGGATGCTGCCACGGGGAATACCCAAGGCATCCTGGGCGAAATTGAAGACGTCATTCCAGAGACGGGCCTCAAGGTGGCTTTCCAGTTTGGGCAGGTAGAAATAAGGTCCGCTGCCGCGGTCGAGCAATTCCCGCGCATTGTGAAAAAAGAACAGGCCAAAGTCAAAGAGACCGCCGGGAACCGGTACAGCGTCAACCTGCATGTGTTTCTCGTCAAGATGCCAGCCACGAGGCCGGACCAGCAAGGTCGCCGTTTCATCGTTCAACTGATAAAAGCGGCCATCAGGATTGGTGAAAGTGATGCTGCGGCGAACCGCATCGTGCAAGTTTTGCTGGCCCTCCAGCATGTTTGACCAGGTGGGCGAATTGGCGTCTTCAAAGTCTGCCATGAAAACGCGGGCGCCACTGTTAAGCGCATTAATCACCATCTTGCGCTCGGTCGGCCCCGTTATTTCCGTGCGCCGGTCCAGAAGATCCGCAGGAATGGAAGCGACCTGCCAGTCCCCTTCACGTACATGGCGGGTCTCCGGCAGAAAGTCGAGGCTGTCACCGGCGTCGATTCTTGCCTGTCGTTCCCGCCGCGCCTGCAGCAGGCCATTTCGCCGATCTGTGAATTCCTTCGCCAGCGCGGCGACGAAGGCGACTGCATCGGGTGCCAGCATGCGCTCGCAGCCGGACGGGCACGCCGCAGTGAATTCAATTCCGTTTCTGGAATCCTTCATTTTCCCCTCGATTCCGGCAATGCGTTTCAAAGTGGCGTCAGGCGACCATCATGCCATTCAGGCTTACATGGCTCTGTGGCGGAGATCAGGTCGGGTGCATTCTGAATATCCTGCAGAATACTGGCCGAAACCTGTACGGTTTCCAGGTCCAGTGTGCTGCCGATGCGAACTACACGGACGGATTCGCGATCTTCCGGATTCTTGCGAAACAAATGGCGCAATGCCATGTCGATGGTCTGCTCGTCATCCTCATAGACCAGGGGCAGTTTGCCACGCAAGAGACCGCCGCTGGGGAAGACCTTCAATGTGGTCAAGGGCAAATCGATTTTGTCGAACAAACGTCGGGTCATGAAATCGGCCAGCCCGATTCCGGTCGCGTTTCCGTGAGTCGCCTCAGTAAGGGCCAGTACAGCGATGGCCCGGACCCGCCGCGCTACCGGCTCCGGTTCCCCTTCCATCATCCAGCGACCGATGATGTTGGTGTCCATGCCGGCGCCGCTGATTTCCTTGCCCATACGGTCAATGACGAGCAGATCGATGTCATCCACCGGCAGTCGTGGCATGAGCTCTCGAGAGCGCTGCAACATGCATTGCTCGCCGGCGACCAGGTCATCCGCGCCAAAGACCTGATGCTCTTCCGGTCTGTGATAGCCGTCTTCAATGGTTGCCACGCCCGCCAGCAGGTTGACGTGTTGAAGCAGAGCCGAAGCGATTTGCGGCATCATCTCGCGCAAGCCCTGCACGCCGTATCTGTGAATCCAGGCGGCGCCACGTTCCTTGCCCAGTCCAATTGCCAACATCTTGAGCAGGCCGCTCTCGTGCGGCCCGTGGAAATCCGTATGCACCTTTATACGATTGGCGACAATCAGGGCGTCCGCTTCTGCAACATGGCGGTCCAGGTGAAGGGGCCATCCCTGCTCCGTCTTGCCGGGCACGACCACATCCATGGTCGCCCGCAAGGGACAGCCGACACTTTCCTCTGTCACACCGAGACCTGCCAGAACCTCCAGCTGGCCCGCGGCGGTTGCGCCGCCATGACTGCCGATCGCCGGAACGATGAAGGGATGACCTCCGGATTCCTTGACGAGACGCACCAGACAGGCCGCGATTTCCGCGATACGGGAAACGCCGCGACTGCCAATGCCAATGGCAACACGCTTGCCCGCTGCCTTACCGGAAAGGCCTTTCTTGCGCCAGGCGGATTCCAGGGCGCATTCGATCTTGACGGGCTCGCCGGCGGGCAAACGACGTTTGATTGTACTTAGCGGCGGCAACACTGACGTTCGCGCTTCTATCATGGCAGGAAGTATAACCCCCGTCCTGATTTTTTCAATTCCTCCGCATTGATCTGTCCGGTCATTGTTCGCCTCCCGGCCAATCCTTCGCTACATTCGTGAACCCGGCAACAATGGACATTTCATACTCGTCTTGATCAGGAGCAAGCCATGGATCTCGAACTGAAAGACAAGGTTGCGGTCGTCACCGGCGGCAGCGTCGGCATCGGTCTGGCGATAGCCAGGGGTTTGGCCGCTGAAGGCGTCCATCTGGCCCTGTGCGCCCGCGAGGGCCGACGCCATGCGACCGAGGCGAACACTATAAGCGCGGATTTTGGCGTGAATGTGCTGGATGTCGCAGTGGACGTCACCAACTCTGAAGACCTGGGCGCCTTCGTGGCCGCAATTGAATCGAAATTCGGAGGTGCCGACATCCTCATCAACAATGCCGGAACCGGCAGTGAAGAAACGATTCTGGAAGCGGACGACGATCGCTGGCAGTACTACTGGGACCTGCACGTCATGGCGGCAGTTCGCCTGGCGCGCGCTCTGGCGCCAGGCATGATCAAACGCGGCGGCGGCGTTGTCCTCAACAATGCTTCGATTTGCGCGACGCAGCCCTTGTATTACGAACCCATCTACAACACCACCAAGGCAGCCCTTGTGATGTTTTCGAAATGCCTTGCCAATGAACTGATCCCCCACAACATTCGCGTCAACACCGTCAACCCGGGTCTGGTCAGGACCCCGGACTGGTACAAGACTGCCACGATTATCACGCAGGACATGGAGCAAACAGCCGAGGAATTTTTGCAGGGCATCGCCGACCAGTACGCGCCCATCAAGCGATTTGCCAGCCCGGAGGAAATCGCCGACTTCTTTGTCTTTTTGTGCTCGGCGCGGGCCAGCTACAGCGTGGGCTCCACCTATTACGTGGACGGTGGCTGGCTAAACGTCGTCACCTGACCGCTGCATCCGGCCTTGACCGTCCCGTTTGTGCCAGTCTTCGGCAAACAGATTGAGATGGACCTTTTGCCGCGGGTTGGCCGCGATGACATCCTCGTCGAGCGTGACACCCAGCCCGGGTCCCTGTGGCAGGCTGAAGTATCCGTCGACGACCTTTGGCAGGCCCGGCGCCGCCTCCAGCACGTACGCTTCCCCAAAGTCGTTGAAATGCTCCTGGATCTTGAAGTTGGTCGTGCAGGCCGCCAGATGAAGCGCAGCGGCCGTTGACACAGGGCCGCCGACGTTGTGGGGCGCGATCAACACGTAATAACTTTCGGCCCAGGCAGCCAGCTTTTTCGTGTTGAGGATGCCACCAAAGTGCGTGATGTCGGGCTGGATGATGTCGGCCGCCTGCATTTCGAACAGTTCACGAAACTCGTACATGGTGTGCATTCGTTCGCCCGTTGCGACGGGAATGCCCAGGGGGGCGATGGCCTGGCTGGCCTTTTGCAGCGCAGCGATGTTTTCCGGCGGTACGGGTTCTTCCACCCAGGAAGGCTTGAAGCGCGCCAGTTCCCGCGTCAACTCAATCGCTGTAACCGGGTTGAAACGACCGTGCATTTCAATCATGATTTCGACGTCCGGCCCCACCGCATCGCGTACCGCTTCGACCAGCTCGATGACGCGCAGCTTTTCCGCGCGTTCCATTTCGTATCAGCCGGCGCCAAAGGGGTCAAATTTTAGGGCGCGATAGCCTTTTTCGAGGACGGTCTTCGCCGCCTCGTGAAACTCTCCCGGAGTCCGTTCCACTGTGTACCAGCCGTTGGCGTAGGCCTTAATCTGCTCGCGCACCTCGCCGCCCAACAGGCGATAAACGGGCAGGTCCTGTGCCTTGCCGACGATATCCCAACATGCCAGTTCCACCAGGCCCGTGGCGGTCATGATAAATTCCCCGGCGCGACCGTAGTCTTCACGAAACATGCGTTGCACCAGGCGCTCAATTTGAAAGGGGTCACTTCCCAGCATGTAGCGCGGAATGGCTTCCTTCAGGTAACCCAGCACCGCATCCGTGCGGTTGAGGACCCGTGCCTCTCCCACGCCGGTTAATCCCTCGTCGGTCTCGACCTTAAGGAAGGTCAGGTTGCGCCATGGCGTTCCCAGAACCAGGGGCGTCACTTTGGAAATGCGCATATGGAATCCTGTCTGAATCCTTCTTCTTCCTGCGCCATTGTAGCGCTATCCCTGCAGCGCGGGTCATGTACAGTGCCAGGCTCGCAGGGTAGACTACCGACAAGATGCCCATCAAGCTCGCCATGCTGCACTATTTCCGCAGAAACTTTATGACAGACCTGCTGGCTGGTGCAAGTGGAGCGGCAGCAGGCGCACCCATGGCCATGGGCTTCGC
>JAGWBD010000028.1 GCA_021296065.1 Anaerolineae bacterium | reverse complement strand
CGGTCAAGGGGTCTGATCTCGTTTTTGCCGCAGCAGGGCGCTCAACCCCGGACGCGCGGAATGTCAGTGGCCGGTGCCTGGCGCAGTTCCCGCTCAAGCAGAATGGCATGTTGCACAATTTCACGCAGGGCCGACATGGCATCCCCTTCGAATTCCGCCACCGACATAAAGGCGATGATGAACTGCATTTTGTCGATTTTGACCAGGCCGGCGTAATTGAGCACGAAACCGGTAGGGATGTCGTTTGGCCCAATTGCGCCATGCTTGCCTATGTAACCGGGACTGTAGGCGCGTTCAATCGGAGAAAGCAGGCCCTTCTCAGGGCGCCCCAGAAGCGCACGGGCCCGCTGCAGGGCAATTTCGTCCTCCGGACTGTTGCGGGATTCTCCACCACGTGTCAGAAAATCGTAGCGATTGGCAAGGTCTCTGGCGGTAAAGACATTGTAGATCGGTATCTGGCGTTCACCAAGGCGGACCATTCGCCCGGTGGAGCGCGAAGGCTTAAATCGACTGTCAAGGAATTTGCGCGTGGGCCCGCCGCGCCACAGGTAGATGCCATTTCTCATACCGGTTGAAAGCAGAAAGTCGTTGAATTTTTCGATGGCGTTGCCTTCCCCTGGCACATTGCGAGCCACCTGATCCAGTACCACGGCCGTGAAATAGTTGCGGCTGTGTACTGCCATTTCCCAGACCGGGCTTTCCGGACCATCGACCCAGTCACTTTGGGGGACGGTGAGATAGTACCAGGGCACGACAAAAGCCTTGAAGCAACTGGCCACGGGCAACAACAGGTCCGCATTTAATTGAAGGCGAAACAGTTCCCCGTGCTGCCGGTCAAGGGCCCGCAAATCCAGCGCAATGTAGCGACCGTTCACGATTTCCTGCAAACGCCTGTGTGCCAGCTGCAGCCTGCCAGCGGGCAGGGGCAGTTGTGTCGGCAGCCGCGAACGCAAGGGGGCGCCAATCAAAAGAGAAAGGAAAGCGCGCCGGTTGAGAATTGTCATTTAAACTGAGGCTAGGGCCTTTGTCAGGGCCGGGAGCGAATCACAGATTAAGTCGGGCCTGAGAACGCTGTTCTCAAGGTCATCTTGACTGGCAATCCCGGTCATGACCAGCGCGGTGCGCATTCCGACACGCGCCGCACCGAGAATGTCCGTGTTCATCCGGTCACCGATCATCAGGGTGTGCGCCGCATCCGAACCCAGCAGTTGCAGCGCGGCTTCAAACATGGGGGCATGCGGTTTGCCAATGACTATTGGCTTCACACCGCTGGCTGCCTCCAGCGCAGCCAGCAGACTGCCCGCGCCCGGTGCGACGCCGTTGGCCGCCGGGAAGGTGGTGTCCGGATTGGTGCCGACAAAACAGGCGCCGTGCCGGATGAGGTGACTGGCAAGATGCAGGTCCTCGTAACAAAGGTCCCGGTTCAGGCCGGCCACGACGACGGCAACATCGTCATCTGCTACACAGAAACCGGCAATTCGCAGCTCTTCACGCAGCCCGTCTCCGCCAAAAACGTGCACGCGCGTGCCCGGTGCATACTCTCGTTTCAACCAGGCCGCTGTCGCCGTGCCGGACGTAACGATGTTTTTAACGGGGACATCCGGCACGCCCATGATTGCCAGCTTGCGCACGTAATCCTGACGGGACTTGCTGCTGTTGTTGGTCGCCAGCACCCAGGGCAATTGCCTGTTCTGCAACAGGGAAAAGAAGTGAACAAGGCCGGGCAAGGGCGCATCGCCCCGCCACAGCACACCATCCATGTCCGAGACCACTGCCCTGATGTCGCCGAGTTCCATGCGCGCTCCCGCTACTGCCGCAGGAGTATACTTGTATTTCCTAGGGTCTACCAGAGAGGGCACAGGGGGCAGGCATGGAGGACCTGCAGGCGCAGACAAGACGGCGCTTTCGCCCGCCTCTCCTGACCTTGCTGTTGTTGCTGGCCGGTGCGTGGCTTCGCTGGCGCGCTCTGGCACTGGACCAGCGGCTGGCCCCGGATGAAGCATTCTTCAGCACATTCGCGCGGGCGGCGGCCATCAAGGGCGACTGGTGGCTCAGCGGCCCCCTCGACAAACCGCCCCTCGCCCTCTATGCCAACGCCCTGGCGCAGGTTTTCGTCGGCCCGTCAGAACTGGCAGCCCGGTTGCCAAACGCCCTTGCAGGCATCCTGCTGCTACCACTGATTTTCGCGCTCACCCGCGATCTTTACCGGCACCATGCCAGGGCCCTGCCTTTGCTGGCCCTTTTGCTGGCCTCCTTTTCTCCTGTGCTGGTCGCTTCGTCGGCCAACGCCATTACGGATGGCCTGATGCTGACGGCGCTGACGGCGGCCTTCTGGCTGGCGTTGCGAAACCGGCCGGGCCGAAGCGGACTGGCGCTGGGAATCGCCTTCGCCTGCAAACAACAGGCGATTCTTGCCCTGCCCCTGGTCCTGTGGGGGATTTCGCAGTCAGCGCCGTTTTCCTGGCGCCGGCTGCTGCGCCTGGGAGGCGCTCTGGCGCTCTGCGCCACCTTGTTGCTGCTATGGGACAGTGCCCGCCCTGGAATCGGCATTCATGCCCTGGCAATCAGCAACAACGACCCGCGTGCGCTGGCCGCGGTCACTGCGTTGCCAAACCGTCTCGTCCAATGGACCGTACATGCCGCTGACTTGCTGTGGCCCGGCTGGCCCGGCGCGCTGTTGTTGCTGGCAGCCACCCTGCCCTTTTTTCGATTCGCAAGTGGCGCACCGTCAGGCTCAAGGGGACGCCAGGACCTGACCCTGGCCCTGTTCGCAGGCGCATACTCTCTGCTACACGTTGTGCCCGCCGTCCCCCTCTATGCGCGCTACCTTCTGCTCACAATGCCCGCCCTGTTCCCCTTGTGCGCCAGGGGCCTCCTCATCTGCCTCCACAAACTGCGAATCAGTCTCAAACTGCAGGGTCACTACCTGCGCCTGGCCCTGCTGCCCGTTGTCATTGCGCTGCTGCTCCTGCAACCGATGCGAGAACCCGATCCAAATGCCGGCATCGACCGGCTCGGCGCCTGGCTGGCGGCCAAACCGGTTGCCACCGTGATCTATGACCGCTGGCTTGGATGGCAACTCGGCTACTACCTGGGCGTCTGGCATGACAAGCGCCTGACCTGGTATCCGGAGCCCGCAGCGCTGCTGCGAGACGCGGTCCGCTTGCGTGAATTCGGCCCCCGCTACTTCCCCGCACCGGCGGAGCAGGACTTGACACTCTGGCTGCGGCCGCTGCAGGAAGCCGGTTTCGTCGTCAATCTCGCCTGGCAGCAGGAGGACTATGTGGCATGGCGACTGGACCCTCCCTGGCGTCTTGAGTCCGAATGCCCGTCGCCAGAACGGGAAGCGCCGGATTGACCAGGAATCAGCGGCAGGTTAACGTTGCCGCCAATGCTGTGGTTGCCATTTTACGGGGAAACGTGGATGCGGCGGGCACTCCTGTGGCGGGCGCTTGCGATGTCTCTGGTCCTTGCCGTGGCCGGCTGCTATCAGGAAGCCGGCAGTTCGCCGCGGAGCACCGAGCCGGAAATCTCGCCCTTGCCGGCCCGGCGCAGCGATCGTGCGCTCGCGTTACGGGCGACGTCATCCCTGCCCCTGACCATGATTGCACCGACGTCGCCGGCCGATGCACCGGCGTCGCCTACCCCTTCGATTGATGAAGAAAGCCAGGCCTTCATCACGCCTGGTGGGCCGGAAATTCCATCCAGGCAATCGGGCGGCGGGTCCGGCTTTACCACCTTTTCCCTGCCCACCCACACGCCGACTCCCAGGCCGCCAACAGTTGACGAGGTCAGCCCGGAGTGCGTCCATACGGTACGCGGCGGCGACACCCTGTATGACATTGCTCTTGAGAACGACACCACCGTAGACGCCATGATCGCGGCCAATCCCTCTCTTACACGCAACAACACCCTGATTCGTCCGGGCCAGCAACTTGTTATTGCCAGTTGTCCGGAGTTGCAGGATCGCTATGCAGAACCGACCCCGCTGCCCGTCACCGCGGTCCCGGCCATCGTCGTCACAAGCCTGCCTGAAGGACATCGATTGCACGTTGTTGCCAGCGGCGAAACGCTTTACGACATCGCGCTCACCTATGGCCTGTCGACCAGCGCCCTGATCGTTGCCAACGAGTTGCCGAACCCGGACCGACTTGATGTTGGCCAGGAGATTTTGATCCCGCCCCGCAGCTAGCGACTGCCGCTGACCGTCGCGGCGCGTACACGAATGTCATCGAAACTGGCGCTGGCCCGACGCCCGCTGGCGCCCAGCACAACCGCGAGCTCGCCCTCGCCAAACTCGTCATCGAAGACTTCGGCCACAAAGACATCATTGATGAGCAGGGCCAGATAATTGTCCGCGCAGACAATGCGCAGGTCATTGGCCTGCAGTCCCTGTCGTATCACGCTGTGATAACGCCAGGGCACCAGCGGGAAGGGATCCTCGCGCGCGGCGCTGGCCACCTGGATGCTGTATTCGCCCCGACTGGAAAGCAGGAACCAGTAACCGTTTCCCACCTTGTCCGCCCGACAAAGCAGACCAAAGCCATTGCCGAGCAGACCTTCCGTCTGGCGCACCGTCGCATTGACCAGTACGTCCCGATGCCTGACATTGTTGCCGGCCGTAAGATAGCCCAGTCCCCCGTCCACGCTCAGTACAAGCGCATTCCGCTCCAAAGTGGCGCGCGCGACTCCTCCCTGGAGGTCAAACAGGTCCCAGCTGGCCGCCTCCAAAAAGCTGTAGTTGGCCAGTTCCTGCCCGGCTCGTACGCTGCGCGTCGGCCCGCGCACGCCGACAACCGGCTCGATGGCTGGCGCGCATGCGGCAAATGCCAGCAGCAGCGTTGGCAACGCAAGGGCCGTCGGCAGATTCGCCAGGAGACCCGCCAGGAATCCCTTCAGGAAATTTTTCAGTTGATTGCCGAAAGAGCGCATGGGTGTATAATCGCAATGCGCGACGCTGCGCGCCAGTCGGGACCGAATTGCGGACAGACGCCAATGATTGAAGTCGTAATTGACAGCATTCGTGTCAGCCTGATGTCGCAGGAGCGCCTGGTGGTGCTGCTGGACCCGGACAGCGACCGCTACCTGCCTGTGTGGATCGGCCCCTGCGAGGCGGATGCCATCACGCTGGAACTGCAGGAAAAGGCACGACCGCGCCCCCTTACTCACGACCTGCTGCGCAACATTATCGATAGCATGGACGGCCGCGTACTGCACGTCGTCATACGCAGCCTGCGCAAGGACATATTTCACGCACTGATTGTCATTGAGGTCGGCGAGCGGCGGCTTGAGATCGACTCGCGCACCAGCGACGCCATCGCCCTCTCCGTTCGCACCCGCTCACCCATATACGTCGATGAAGAAGTCATGACCGAGGCCGGCATTCGTCGTGAAGGCGATATTGAGGACGAGTTGGACTCATCCGGCGCAGAGGGCGAAGAGGAGACCCTGGGCGTTTTCGAAGATTTCCTTGACACCCTCGACCTCGATGACCTGGAAGACGATGATCAAGCGCCCGCCTGAGCGTGATCGACTCAGGCCATCATGTTTGATCCTTCCCCGGCGGACTTTCAGGAACGAAACATCCCCTTCAGCGCCGAAGCCGAAGAGGCCGTTCTCGGCGCCATTCTGCTAAACCCGGAAGTCTGGGTAGACATCGCCTCCTTCCTTCAGCAGGACGACTTTTTCCTGCTGCGCCATCGCTGGATCTGGGAGGCGATGCAGCGCATCACTGAACGTAACGAAAGCCTCGATTACCTCACTGTCGGCGAGGAACTGGCGCAACTGGGGCACCTTGAGGACATTGACGGCACCGCCTCGCTGGTCCGCCTGATCAATAACACGCCCGTGTCGGTGCATGCCGAGGTTTACGGGCGCATCGTGGAACGCGCCGCCCTGCGCCGTCGCCTGCTGGCCGCCGCAGAAACCATTCAGGGCGCGGCCCGCGACGAGCAGCAGACCATGGAAAGTGTCATCGAACAGTCCGAAGATTCGATATTCAGGGCCATCGAAAGCCGCGAGAAGCGCGAACTTGTGCCCATTCGCACCATCATCGAAAAGTATTACGAGCGAATCGAGTACCTCATCCGCCACAGCGACGCCCCGCTCGGCCTGCCGACCGGATTCCGCGCCATCGAGCAACTGTTGGGTGGTATGCAGAAATCGGACCTGCTCATCTTCGCCGGCCGGCCCGGCATGGGCAAGACCAGTTTTCTGCTTTCCGTTCTGCTCTTCGTAGCGCGGCAGGGCGGCAGGGTGGCCTTCTTCACCATGGAAATGGACCGCGAGCAAATCGTCCAGCGCCTGGCCTCCATGGAGACCGGCATCAGCATGCAGAAGCTTCGTCTCGGTCAGCTGGCAGCCAACGAGCAGGGACGGCTTGTGGAAGCCATGGACCGGCTGGGTGAATTGCAGATCTTCATTGACGACACGCCGGCACTTAACCCCCTCGAACTTCGCGCCAAGTGTCGGCGCATGAACTTCCGCACTGGCGTCGACCTCATCATCGTCGACTACATGCAACTGATGAACGCCGGCGGCGCTTACGAAAACAACCGCGTGCAGGAGATCAGCTTTATCAGCCGCAGCCTCAAGGAACTTGCGCGCGACCTGAACATCCCCCTGCTTTCCGCCGCCCAGCTTTCGCGCGCCGTGGAACAACGCCAGGACAAGCGGCCGCAACTGCGTGACCTGCGCGAGTCGGGCTCAATCGAGCAGGATGCCGACATCGTCATGTTTCTGTATCGCGACGAGGTCTACAACGAGGCCACCGAAATCCCCGGCCAGGCGGACATCATCGTCGCCAAGCATCGCAATGGCCCCACCGGCACCGTCTCCCTGTTTTTTGACAAGGCTGTCACCCGTTTCCGCGACGTCAATGCACGGCCAGTTGATCTTGGCGCCGGCTGATGCGCAGCTTCCCGGGTTTCCCTGATGGCCTGAGCCGGCACACCCCCCTGCCAGACAGCTTTTTCAGCGAGTTGCTGCCGCTGATGGATGACCTTGGCGAGTTACACGTCATCCTCTTTTGCTGCCGCGCGCTGGCGCAAAAGGACGCCCCGCTTCGCTATCTGCAACAATCTGAACTTGAAGCCAACGAGCACCTGCTGCTGGCCCTGCGACGGGCAAAGCCTGCGCAGGAGCCCGTCGAAACCCTGCTGATGGCCCTGCAACGCGCGCGCCGGCGTCGCGTCCTGCTGGCGGCGACTTTCGGCGAAGGTGAGGACTCGCAGACGCTTTACGTACTCAACAGCGTTGGCGGCAGGGACCTGCTGGCGCGCCTCGAGGCAGGCGACTGGCGACCCGGAGACACCCGCAACCCGGCCGAAAACCTGCAGGAACGGCCGGGCCTGTTCCGTCTTTATGAAGCCAACATCGGTACAATTACGCCGATGCTCGCCGAGCAGTTGAAGGAGGCAGAAACCAGCTTTCCCTGGTTCTGGCTGGAAGAAGCCCTGCAACTGGCCGTGCAGCACAACAAACGCAACTGGCGCTACGTACGCGCCATTCTGGATCGTTGGGACCGGGAAGGACGGGATCGTGGACTTGTCGGACGGGCTGCGCAGGACGACGGACGACGCTTTGCCAGCGGACGCTATGCGAGATTCATCGACAGCTGAGCAGGCGCGTTGCGAGCGTTGCGGCGAGTTGCCCCTCTGTGGCGGACTGGGCGTACTGGGTCACGACGTCCCCTTCGACCACCCAGACTTTGGCAAGCTCTTTCGCTGTCCCAATCTGCCTCCTTCGAGTGACGGGGAGCGGCAGACCCGCTTGCGTCGCTTAAGCAATCTGGAGGCTTTCGCCGACAAGAGATTCGACAATTTCATCGTCCCTCGCAAGGGCATTGGTGCCCCGGACAATGTGTCCCTCCAGAGAGCGCTGTCAAATGCTCGTGACTTTGCCAGCGACCCTGAGGGCTGGCTGGTCTTGTCCGGACGAATAGGAAGCGGCAAGACACACCTGGCGGCAGCGGTTGGTAACGCACGGCTGGCCCATGGCGACGTCGTGCTGTTCATCACAGCGCCGGACCTGCTTGACCATTTGCGCAGCACTTACGGACCTTCCTCGGAAATCGGGTATGACGAGCAATTTGATCGCATTCGCAGCGCGCGATTGCTGGTTCTTGACGACCTGGGCGCCGAAAACCCCAGTCCCTGGGCGGGCGAGAAGCTCTACCAGTTGCTCAATCACAGGCACAGCCTGAACCTTCCCACCGTCATTACGACCAATGTCGACCTGGACTCCCTGGAAGGGCGCATCCGCAGTCGCATGCTTGATGAAGCCATCATTCGCCACGTAGAGATTTCTGCGCCGGACTACAGGACGCCTGCCCCACCCAGGGAACTTCAACTCACCTGGCCCAATGAAATGCGGCTGGAGAATTTCGACGCAAATGCCGGCACAAGTTCCAAAGAACGGAAAAACCTTGCCGCTGCGCTACAAATCGCTCACCATTTCGCCGACAATCCGGACAAGTGGCTGATCTTCACCGGGGGCTTTGGTTGCGGCAAGACGCATTTGGCCGCCGCAATTGCCTGCCACCAGTACGAACGCGGCACAGATGTTGCTTTCAGCACCGTGCCGGATTTGATGGACTGGTTGCGGGTCTCCTTCGACATCAGTTCATCAGTCAGCTTTCAGCAAAGATTTCATATGGTGCGCAATGCACCCCTTCTCATTCTCGACAGCCTGTCAGCAAGCCAGGGGTCACCGTGGGTACGCGAGAAACTGTTTCAGCTAATTGATTCGCGCTACAACAACGAACTGCCCACGGTGTTCACCACAGCCAATCAGATTGATGAACTGGATGAACGAATCGCCACGAGACTCATTGATCAGCGACGCTGCCATATTTTCGCCATCACTGCCCGCGCCTACGCGGAACGCCTGGGCCAACCGGGTCGTTCACGGTGAGCCTTGCATTTGAAGTCCCGATTGCCGAACAAACTGCCTCCCCCGCGCGTATACAACACCTGCTCTACAGCAGTCGCCGCGTTGCCACCGGACTGCACTGGAGCGACAGCTCCGACTGGTTCCGCGAGGATCCCGCATGGACCCGCAGCCTCTGGCATGGGGATCGGCTTGTCGGCCTGCTGGCCTGTACGCCGCCCTGTGCGGGCTCCAGTTGGCTACGGCTTTGCGCCCTGGCCGACGACCTGGACGCCCCCGACGCATTCCATAACCTGTGGCGTGAATTGAGCTGCGGTCTGCGGCAGCCTGGCGTGCGCGAGGTCCATCTGCTGGGCAGCCGGCAGGACTGGCTGCGAGACTGTTTGGTGGCCAACGGTTTCGTCTGCGAGGAAAAGGTTGTCTCCCTGAGCAGGCCCTTAAACGGCGCGCCCTCCTGTCTTACCGGCGCAGGGTACATTCGTCGCGCCACAGACTGCGACCTTGACCGACTGATGGTTTTGGACGAGGCGGCCTTCCCGCCACACTGGCGTATGTCCGCCGGCGAACTGCGCCGCGCCCTGCGTCTGGCTGCCAACTTCACCGTGCTGGAGCTGGACGGAGCCATCCGCGCCTTTCAGATCACCACGCGTTGCGATACGGAGGCGCATCTCTCCCGCCTGGCCGTACACCCGGATTATCAGGGGAGAGGCCTTGGGTCCCGCCTGCTGGCCGACGTCATTCGTCGCTGCAGAACGCGCGGCCTGGCATCCCTGACCGTCAATACCCAGGCGCACAACCGCCGCTCGCTGCGTCTGTACCGACGTTTTGATTTTCGGCGTACAGGTCCGCGATACTAGGTGTGGTCAAAACAAATAATGCACAACCCCCTGCGGCCATGAAGAAAATATTTCGCGCGGAAGACGCCAGCCTTGATGACCTTGCCGGCCGCCGGGTCGGGATTATCGGCTACGGCAACCTGGGGCGCCCCATCACCCTCAATCTGCGCGACAGTGGCCTGGACATTATCCTCAGTGAACGCGACAGCGAACGCCAGACCCTTGCCCGCCGCGAAGGCTTCCGCCCCGTCCCCCTGCCCGACCTGGTCCGCAGTGCAGACCTGATCTTCCTGCTGCTGCCGGACGAATTGATGCAAACTGTTTTCCTGCGCGACATTTCGCCCTGGCTGACACGGGGCGACATGCTGGTTTTCGCCAGCGCCAGCAACATCGCTTTCGGCTTTATCGAGCCGCCACCCATGGTCGACGTCGCCCTGCTGGCGCCCAGGACCCTGGGTCTGGCCGTGCGCGAGCGCTATCTGGCGGAGCGGGGTTTCTTTTGCTTTCTCTCCGTGCATCAGGACGCCAGTGGGCGCGCCTGGCGCAGTCTGCTGGCACTGGCAAGGGCGGTCGGCTCCCTGCGTGGCGATGCCGGCGGCATTGAAATCAGTTTTGAGCTGGAGGCAGAGCTTGATCTCTTCATGCAGCAGGCCGTCTTGCCGGTGCTGCAAAACGCCATCCAGACGGCCGGCCAGGTCCTGATCGATCATGGCTACCCGCCGGAGGCCACCTTCATTGACCTGTATCTTTCCGGCGAACTGGAAGACCTGATGCGCCGTGCAGGACGCGAAGGCCTGTTCCCTGCCCTGCGTACCATGTCGCTTACCAGCCAGTACGGCCTGTTTAGCCGTCTGGAACGCTTCCAGGACAATCGTCTGGCGACTCTGATGGGCTTGACGCTGGAAGATATTCGTAGCGGGGCATTCTCACGTGACTGGGCCCGCGAGCAACTGGATGGCTACCCGCGACTGTTACGTATGTTGCGCAAACACGCTGAACTGGAATTGTGGGACCTGGAGCAGGAAGCGCTTGACCTGCTCTATCCGGACCGCACGCGTGATGACGGCGCATTTGACGTGCGGCCGCGCCAGTAAACGCGACACTTAATGCCAATTGGACTCAACTGGACATACAGTTGGCCTCGCGCCCTTCGTAGGCTGGGCAGCAAGCAGAGAAAGGAACGGAAAATGGTCAGCAACGGAAACAGGCAGGATGCATCTGAAGTGGCCAGCTTCCGCCTGAAAGCGGGTCTGGCGCAAATGCTCAAGGGCGGTGTGATCATGGACGTCGTCACGCCCGAGCAAGCCATCATCGCTGAGGACGCCGGGGCTTGCTCCGTCATGGCGCTGGAACGCGTCCCGGCCGACATTCGCGCCCAGGGCGGCGTCGCCCGCATGAGCGATCCCGGTCTGATCAGTCGAATTATGGAGTCAGTCTCGATTCCCGTCATGGCCAAGGTGCGCATCGGCCATTTCGTCGAGGCGCAGATCCTGGAGTCGCTGGGAGTTGACTATATCGACGAGAGCGAGGTGCTCACCCCGGCTGATGAAGAGCACCACATCAACAAGGACCTGTTCAGCGTGCCCTTTGTTTGCGGTTGCCGCAACCTGGGCGAGGCCTTGCGCCGCATCGGCGAAGGCGCCGCCATGATGCGCACCAAGGGCGAAGCCGGCACCGGTGACGTGGTTGAGGCCGTACGACATGCGCGCGCCGTCAATGGCGAGATCCGCCGGCTCACCAGCATGGTTGAAGACGAACTCTACAGCTACGCCAAGGAAATCCGCGCGCCACTGCACCTCGTGCGGGAAACGGCGCAACTGGGTCGCATGCCGGTCGTCAACTTCGCCGCCGGTGGCGTCGCGACGCCGGCCGATGCCGCCCTGATGATGCAACTGGGTGTGGACGGCGTTTTTGTCGGTTCCGGCATCTTCAAGAGCGGCGAACCGGCCAAACGGGCCCGCGCTATCGTCGAGGCTGTGACACACTTCCAGGATCCGGACGCGCTCCTGCGCGTCAGCCGTGACCTGGGCGAGCCGATGTCGGGCATCGCCGTCGGTCCTGAAGAAGTCGTGCTGGGCAAGCGCGGCTGGTAGCAGGGCTGCCGGAGCCAATTGCAGCAAATGGTCGCCGGTCTACTCTCCCGGACCTGCTCAAACGGGCCTGTAATGTAAATTGCCTGTTGTCTCTGGGTGCAGACCTGTCCGCTGGCTGAAATCCATGCTCATTTTAGACTCACACTGTATGTCCGCGCCTGTGATAGTGTAGGCTTTGCCAATATACGGTGGTCCCCAGGGAGATTACATCTTGAATTCCGGAAGAATTGCCCGCGCCTTGATTTTGCTTCTGGTCGCCATCGGTGGTGTGTCAGCACAGGACGTTTTCGACCGTGATGCCACACTTCCTCTCACGCCGGATGTCCACTACGGCGTCTTGGAAAACGGCCTGACCTTCTACATACAGCATCACGAGCAACCGGCCGACCGCGTGGAAATGCGACTGGCGGTACGGGTTGGCGCCCTGCAGGAAACGGAAGAGCAACTCGGGCTGGCCCACTTCCTTGAGCACATGATGTTCAACGGCACCGAGAGCTTCCCGGCCAACGACCTCATCGACTTTTTCGAACTCTACGGCATGGAGTTCGGCCCGGACCTTAACGCCTTCACTTCCCATGAAGCGACCGTCTATCAACTCAGCATCGATACGACCAACCCCGAGCTTTACGACACCGCCTACGACGTGCTGCTTGACTGGGCTGTCAACGCCACGCTTGACCCGGTAGAGGTCGAAAAGGAAGTTGGCGTCATCGTAGAGGAGTGGCGTCAGCGCCAGCAGAACGCCTCTGGCCGCATCAACGAAGAGGCCTGGCCCGTCATCTTCGGTGAAGATTCGCGTTACGTGACCCGTGACATCATCGGCGGCGACATGAGCGTTGTCGAAAGCGCGCCGACGGAAGAACTGCGCAATTTCTACGAGACCTGGTACCGGCCGGAACTGATGGCAGTCATTATCGTCGGCGACGTCGACGTGGCCGATGCCGAAGGGCGCATTCGGGATCACTTTCGCCCGCTCTGCAGGCCGCCGGTCGCGCCGATGGCTCAGCAATTCGACAACGAACGCCATTCAGACACCCGCGTTGGCGTCATCACCGACCCGGAATTACCGGTTACGGCCGTTCAGCTGTTTCGCAAGGTGGACGGGACCGGCCTGGTGACCCTCGGTGACTATCGCGATCTCCAGCGTGACTCCCTCTTTTACTCCATGCTGAATGAACGTTTGCAGGAAAGGCAACGCAAGGCGGATGCCCCATTCCTGCAGGCCTCGGCCTTTGGTGGTAGCACACTGGGCAACGTCGCCCTGCACGGCTTCACCGTCTACAGCATCGAGGACGGCGTGGTTGACGCCGTCGCCGCCGTCCTTGACGAACTCGAACGGGTGCGCCGCGATGGCTTCACCGAAGGCGAACTGGCCGATGCGAGGGCGGACCGGCTGCAGTTCTACGAGAACGCCCTGGAGGAGAAGGAATTCCGCGAAAATACGTCCATCGCCGGCGAATACAGACGGCATTTCCTTGAAGACGAAATCTCCCCAGGCATCGAGGTGGAACTGGAACTGGTCAATGAGTTGCTGCCGCAACTGACGCTGGAGACGATGAACGAAATTTCAGGACTCCTGCTGGAGCCGGAAGAACGGGTCCTGTTACTCTTCGGGCCCGAACGCTCACTGGACGTCTTGCCCGACGAGGAGGCGCTACTTGCTGAACTGGGCGCCACCCGCGAAGTGGCAGCCTACACCGAAATCGAGTTGGTGGAAACCTTGCTCGAGACGCCGCCGGAACCCGCCGCCATCGTCGCCGAGCAGGAGATTGAGGGCGCCGAATGGCCCCTGACTGAGTGGACCTTCGCCAACGGCGTCCGTTTGCTGCTCATGCCGACTGACCTGGCGGAGCGTGAGGTCTCCCTTTCGGGTCTCAGCCCGGGCGGGACCGGCGTGTTCAGCGACGAGGAGTACCTGGGCGCCACCTTTGCCAACGGTGTCGTGCATCAGAGCGGTGTCGGCAATGTAAGCCAGGACCAGCTGGAACGCTTTCTCAGTGGCCGCACAGTGAGCGCCGGCCTTTCGCTTTCCGGCACGCATGAGCGTGTGGGTGGTTTCGCCAACAACGACGAACTGGAAACACTCTTCCAACTGGTCTATCTCTACCTGACCCAACCGCAACTGGATGAAGGCGCCTTTGAGGCCGCCCGCGCTCGCGAAATCGATGCCCTGAAAAACCGCGACCTCGACCCGATCGTCGCCCTTACCGACGCCATCAATGAACTGATGACCTACGGCAATCCATCGCCGCGTTACCGTCCGGCCACCGTTGAGGAAATGGAAGCGCTGGATTCCGCCGAAGCCTTCAACAGCTGGCGCGCCCGCTGGCAGGAAGCCGGAGACTTCACCTTCGCCCTGGTCGGCAGTTTCGAACATGACGACGTCCGCGAACTGGCGCAACGCTATCTGGGGAACCTCCCTGCCAGCGGCGGCACGGAAGACTGGGTCGACCGGACCCTGCCTTTCCCGAATGAAATCCGTGAGCAGGATGTCTACGCCGGCATTGAGGAGCAGGTCATCTTTTTGCTGGCCTACGGCGGCGAATTTACCGGTGACGCGCAGGACTCGGCGGACATGATCGCGCTGGGCGACATTGTCGACCAACGCTTCACCGAAGACCTGCGCGAGGACCTGAGTGGCGCCTATTCGCCTTACGCCAGGGCGTCAGTCAACGAGATCCCCGATCGCAACTTCGTGCTGCAGGGTGTGGCCTTTACCAACCCGGAAAAGTACGAGGTGCTGCGCGACACCGCCTTCGCAATTCTGCACGATCTGCGCGACAACGGGCCGACGGCAGAAGAAGTCGAGGGCGTTCGCACGCAGCGCATCAACAACATTGAGGAAGCGCGTGAACAGAACGGCTACTGGCTGGGCGCGCTGCGCCGCGTCATCCTGGGGCTGGAAGAGGACTACGGCTACACCAGGCACAGTACATCCTGGTGGGAAAACCTGACGCCGGAAGCCATTCAGGAGCAGGCCGGCATCGCCATCAGCGATGACGCCTGGCTGCTCGCCACCTTGTTCCCTGAAGCGCTCGACCCTGACAATAAGGAAGAGGCCGAATTGACAGGGTAACGTTTCGCTTGACATCACTGTAAACTGCATACACCCACGCCTCCATCGAGGAGCAATCAATGTACAAGGTCACGAAATACCCGCATGGCACTTTTTCCTGGGCCGAGTTGGCCAGCAGGGAAAGTGAGAAAAGCAAGCAGTTTCTGACGGGCTTGTTGGGCTGGTCCTTCGTCGACGTGCCCATGGGCGAAAACATGGTCTACACCATGTATTCACTGGATGCCGAATACGTCGCCGCCGGCTTCCAGATGGATGAAGAACGTTTCCCACCGGGCGTGCCGTCCTTCTGGAACAACTACATCACGGTTGAAGACGTGGACGCCATGGCGCCACGCGTCACCGGGCTGGGCGGCAAGGTGATGTCGGGGCCCTTTGACGTCTTCGATTCCGGACGCATGCTGGTGTTGACGGACCCGACGGGCGCGAGCGTCAGTCTCTGGCAGCCGCGTTCGCACATTGGCGCCGGCATCGTCAATTGCCCCGGCGCCATGTCATGGAATGAACTGGCCACGCCCGACAGTGAGGCGGCCCAGGCCTTCTACGGCGCCCTGCTCGGCTGGGAATTCGTCCAGGAAGGACCGCCCGGTTACATGCTCATCCAGAACCGGGGCCGCTACAACGGCGGCATCCTGCAAATGACCGACGAGTGGAAAATGCCGGACGGCAACTTCATGCCGGCACACTGGAGCGTTTACTTCACCGTCGCTGACATCGATGCGGCCGTCGAAAAGGTAGGCGAACTGGGCGGCGAAGCCATGTACGAAACCCTGGAAGCACCTGACACAGGTCGCTTTCGCATCATCCGCGAGCCGGCCGGGGCCGTCTTCACCATCATTCAACTCAACAAACCGGAACCCTGGATTGAGTAACGCCGGCCAGCGCTGAGGCTGTCAGCACTTGCTGCATAGCTGAATCACGCAACGGGGACCGCTGCCAGGGCGGTCCCTGTTTGCTGCCCGTTCAACTCCGTCGATGCCGCAACGCGTCCAGCGCGACCGCCAGCAGGATGATCAGGCCCTGGAAGATGTCCCGGTAAAAGGGCTCCACGTTCATAAGGTTGAAGCCGTTTTCGATCAGACGCAACAGCATCACGCCCAGCACGGTGCGCCAGACGGCGCCCTCACCCCCCATGATGCTGGTGCCGCCAATCACCACCGCAGCAATTGAGATCAATTCCAGCCCCTGGCCGGCGTCGTTCTGCGCCTTGAGAAACTTGGAAGCGGAAAGCACACCGGCAATGCCGGCCGCCAGACCGCTGATGCCGAAGGTGATGGTGCGCACCAGGTTAACGTTGATGCCGGAGAGCCGCGCCGCCTCGGGGTTGTCGCCGGCGGCAAAGATATAGCGGCCAAAGCGCGTGCGGAACAGGACAAAGGACAGGACCAGCGCGAATCCCAGCCAGATGTAGACCGTATGGCGCGCGTCCAGTATCTCTCCGCGCGCAAGTTCGCGGAAGGCGCGGTCCGTCACACGCACCTGCTCCGCCTGCGTGATCAGCAGGGCAAAGCCGCGAAAGACGATGCCCGATGACAGGGTAGCGACAAAAGTATTGATTCGGAAGAAAGTCACCAGGACGCCATTGAGCAGGCCCAGCAGGCAGCCAACGGCGATGCCCACAGCCCAGCCGAGCCAGGGTGCCACCGAGGCATATTGCTCCTGCGCCCCGAGATCGCGGGCAATCATGGCAGCCACGACGCTGCTCATGGCGAAGATGGCGCCCGTCGACAGGTCAAAGCCGCCGGCAATGATGACGACCGTGGCCGCCACCGCAATCAGGCCGATCTGGTGTGCCTGATCGAGGATGTTCAGCTGGTTACGAATGGAGAAAAACGCTTCGGACTGCCAGGAAAGCACGATGTAGAGCAGGAAGACAGCGATGATGATGCCATAGTCGAGCAGGAAGGCGCTTATCGACCGGGCGGACCGCTCACGCCCGGCGCTGACGGTTTGAGTCACGTACGCACTCCTCCTGCTTCCGCCTCTTGCGTGCCGAAGGCGGCGCGCATGATTTCTTTCTCATCCAGTTGTCCGTCATCTTCAGCCTCGAAACTGGCCACGATGTTGCCGAGGCGCATCACCAGCGCGCGATGCGCCAGCCCCACAATCTCTTCGATTTCGGAAGAAATCAGCAGAATGGCCACACCCTGATCAGCCAGTTCCGCCACCAGTTCATAAATGGCCCTCTTGGCGCCAATATCAACACCGCGCGTGGGTTCATCGACAATGAAAACGGTCGGTTGATGAAACAGCCACTTGCCAAACAATACTTTTTGCTGGTTGCCGCCTGAAAGTCGGTTGACGCTCAGCCGCGGTTCCGGTGGGACCACATTCAGCATCCCAAGTAACTGCCCGATGCGCGCTTTTTCGCGCGCCTGGCTGATGATTCCGCCCCGTCCCACAATGCGGCTCATGTGTGGCAGCGACAGGTTGTTGCGGATGCTCTGCTTCAATAGCAGACCCTGTTCCTTGCGACTTTCCGGCAACATGAAGACGCCGGCGCGAATGGCATCCATTGTTGAGTGCAACTGCACAGCTTCGCCACGAACAAGGATTTCTCCTGCCTCTTTTTCCAGGGCCCCGAACAATGTCCACGCGAGGCGGCTGCGGCCACTGCCCACCAGACCCGCCAGACCGGTAATCTCGCCGGCTCGCAATTGCAGATCCATTTGACCAAGGCCTGGCGCTTGCAGACCCCGCACTTCAAAGACGACCGCTGCGTCCGCTTTGGCCGGCCGTCGCGCCGGATACATTTCCAGCATGCTGCGGCCCAACATGGCCTCAACCAGTGAATGGGTCGTCTCTTCGGCAGTAGGCGCTGTACGCACGATGAATCCGTTGCGCATCACGGTAACCACGTCGGCCAGCGCCAGCACTTCTTCCAGAAAGTGGGATATGTATATGATCGTATGCCCGCTGCGCTGCAGACTGCGCACGATTTCGAGAAAGACGCGAGTCTCGTCGTCCGCCAGCATGGCGGTCGGTTCATCCATGATGATCAGCCGCGAGTCCCGCGCAATGGCCTGCAACACCTCCACCTTGCGCTGGTCGGCCATGTGCAGCCGTCCGACCGTTTCATCAGGGTCCAGCTCGAAACCTGTCATTTCAACCAGACGCTCGAATTCGGCCAGCATCTGGCGGCGTTGCAACACGCCCGCGCGGCAGATTTCCTGCCCCAGCAGCACGTTGTAAAGCACACTTTGATTGTTAAGAAGCGCGATTTCCTGGGTGATGGTGGTGATGCCGTCGCGCAGGGCATCGCGGGGATGCGTGTAGTGACGCTCTTCCCCGTTGATCAGCAACTGGCCCGTGTCCGGCCGTTCAATGCCGCTGATGACCTTGCCCAGGGTGGACTTGCCGGCGCCATTCTCACCAACCAGGGCGTGAATACCGCCCTGGTTGATGGAAAGGTTGATGTCCTGCAGCGCCTGAACCGCGACGAAGCTCAACGAAACGTTGCGTACCTCAACCAGCGGTGAAGGTGTCAAGTCGCTGCAGTCCTGTGATTACCACTGTGGCTCAAAGTCTTCGTAGTTGTCCGCAGTGATGATGGGCCCGCTGGGCGGGAAGGGCGGCGCCTGGTCGTACATGTTGACCGAACGCACGATCAGGTCACCGGAAATCGCCTGCAACGCCATCTGGCCCGCTATCTGGCCGTTGGTGAAGGGGATGTTCGCCACCGTAGCGAAGAATCGCCCTTCCTTGACGGCATTGTAGCCATCGATACTGGCGCCCTGCCCGATAAGCGCTACCTGGCCGGTAAGCCCCGCATCTTCGACGGCCAGCTCCGCTCCGATGGTCATCTGGTCGCCAACCGTGGCGATGACGTCGATGCCCGGGTTGGCCTGCAGCATGTCGGTGGCCACCTCAAAGCCGTGTTCGTTGGTGTAGGAGGCCGCCTGCATCGTCACGATTTCAATGTGGTCGTGCATGTTGACGATGGCTTCCACGGCCTGGAAACGGTCCAGGTCCAGCGGGAACCCTTCGAAGCCAATCATGAAGGCCACTTCACAGGGGTCGACGTCTGCGCAGGCCATCACGACTGCCTGGCCGATGTGCCCACCGTCGCCATCACCCGTGCGGGCGATCTGGGCGGCCACGTTCTTGTAGGGCACCAGGGTCTTGCGGTCCTCGTTGATGGCGGCATCCAACGCGATGACCGGCAGGCCAGCCTCATGCGCAATGTCCACACCCACGGTGATGCCAACACCATCTACGGTGTAGAGGACGATGGCGTCGAAATCGCCGGATGTGATGACGTCCTCAATCTGGTTGATCTGCTCTTCCAGGTTGAAGCCGGCGTCAAATTCCGCAATGCTGCCACCCGCGGCCTCAATGACGCCCTGCACGCCGAGCGCCGCGTTGCGAACATACTCGTTGTTGCTGAGCGGCAGCAACAAGGCGATTCTGGGGCCATCCTGGGCGGCTACCGGCATAAGCAGGGCCAGCACGATGGTCAACATAATGGTCAACGAAACTTTTCTGTGCATCAGGAACACTCCCTTACAATCTGAAACCAGGTAAAAGTTTACTCACTGGCCGCATGCGTTGCAAAATCCCCTGCAACGTGTCAGGCTGGATGCCGTTGATTCCCGCCACAAGGAGGCGTCCGTGATTCGGCTTACCGTGCTATACAACCTGCCACCCGGCAGCGACGAGCAAGAGTTTCTGCGCTGGCGCCTGGGCGAACATCAGGAGTCCAACGCTTCCAGGCCCGCAGTCCTTCGCACCGACTTCGGCCAGGTCAGCGAATCGCCCCTGCCCGGCAAGGGACGGGCTCCCAATGCCCTGCCCTTCCGCTTCATGACCGTCGCTGAATACGACACGCGTGAGGAATTCGAGCACAGTTTTTACGATGAAGGCCGGCAGGCAGTGCTCGCGGAAGATGTCAAACGCATTTCGGACGCCGTTTTTCTCGTGACCGAGATACTGACCGAGACCGACAACCGCAAGTGAACACCTTGACTCGCCGTGCCTGTAGCGCCTGCCTCACCTGCTACCTTGCCTTGCTGACCAGGCACTTGATTCCTTCAAATAAACTCTGACAAATGGAGGCCCCGTGATTCGACTGACTGTGCTTTACAACCTTCCACCTGGCAGCGACGAGGAAGCGTTTCTGCGTTGGCGACTGGGTGAACATCAGGAATCCAATGCATCCATGCCAGGCGTCCTGCGCACCGACTTCGGCCAGGTGACGGAATCGCCGCTGCCCGGTCAGGGACGTGCGCCCAATGCCCTGCCCTTCCGCTATATGACGGTGGCGGAATGGGACACGCGCGAGGCCTTCGAAAGCAGTTTCTTTGAAGAAGGCCTGCAGGCAGAGCTGGCGGAGAATGTCGGGAAGATTTCCGATGCCGTGTTCCTCGTGACTGAAATCCTGACCGAGACCGACAATCGGGTGAATACGTCCTGATGTGCCATCCGAATTACGCCTGAAGCGTTTGCCGCGGGCTAACGCCCGGGAGTGTCACAATGCCGAAAACCCTTGTCGCAGGGCAACATCCGTGATTCGGCTCATTGTGTTTTACAACCTGCTGCCAGGCAGCGACGAAGCGGCCTTTCTTCGTCGGCGGCAGAACGAACGTCGCGACCCCTTGGCAACCTTTCCTGGCGTTCAACGGGCGGATTTCGGGCTGGTGACGGAATCGCCCCTGCCCGGTCAGGGGCGGACGCCCAACAACCTGCCCTGGCATTTTATGACAGTCGCTGAATGGGACACGCGCGCGGCCTTCGAAAGCAGTTTCTACGATGAAGGCCTGCAGGCCCAATTCAGTGAAATCAACAGCAAGGCATCGGACGTATTGTTCCTCGTCACCGAAATCCTGACTGAAACCGACAGGCGCAAGGAGGCTTCCTGACATGCCTTCCATAAAACGTTTGCAACATTTGCAACAAGTTCTGGCCGACAACGGGTTGGATGCCGCCGCCCTCATCCCCGGGCCTGGCTTTTTCTACCTGACCGGCGCCGTTCACCACGTCATGGAACGCCCAATTGTGCTTTTTGTGCCCCGCGAGGGCCGGCCCGCCATCGTCATTCCCGACCTCGAGGCGGATTTCTTCGCCAGCAAGGGCTTCGACGCCGACCACTTTCGCTGGGCCGATGCCGACGGTTATGAGGGCGCATTCGCCGGCGCGCTGGCGCACCTGGAACTGCTGGACGGGCGCATCGGCATTGAAGGTCAAAACCTGCGATTCTTTGAAGCGGAGGCCATCCGCCGCAACGCGCCGGACGCCGCGTTGACTGACGCCCAGGATTTGATTTCCTCCATCCGCCTCTGCAAGGAGCCGGAAGAAATTGAGGCCCTGCGCCGCGCCATCCACATCTCGGAACAGGCGCTGGAAAACACCGTCACCTGGCTGCGCGCCGGCATGACCGAACGCGAAGTGGCCAGTTACCTCATCGATCAGATGAGCGAACTGGGCGGCCAGGGCCTGTCCTTCGAGCCCCTGGTGCTGGGCGGCGACAACAGTTCGCGTCCCCATGGCAAGATCCGCGACGACGTCCCCCTCAAGGCCGGCGACTCCCTGATTTTCGATTTCGGCACCGTCATTGATGGCTATCCGGCTGACATCACCCGTACCTTCTTCATCGAAGAGGCCGGAGAGCCGGAACGCGCCATGTATGCCACCGTGCTGCATGCCAACACGGTCGGGCGGGAAACAGCGCGGCCCGGGCTTGCCTGCGGTGATCTGGACGAATTCGTCACACAAACCCTGCTGGACGCCGGTTACGGTGAGTTCATCCTGCACCGAACCGGCCACGGCCTCGGCCTTGACGTGCACGAAGGGCCCTGGATCACGCGCGGCAACGAGGCCCCGCTGGAGCCTGGCATGGTTTTCACCATTGAGCCAGGGCTCTACAAGCCTGACCTTCTCGGCATTCGCATTGAGGACAACGTGGTGATCACAGCCGACGGCCTCGAGTCCTTGACCTCGTTCCCGCGCGAACTGCGCATTATCGGTTGAATCCGGTGGTTTCAGTCAGGGATGGCTGATGCGTTCGCCCTACGCTTCGTCCAGCGCCAGCCAGTCTGCAGCAGCCTGCGCCCGCCTTCCCAGGTGAGCCAGGAGTTCCTCGCGCCCGGCTCGTACACCCGCCATCGCCTCCTCGTCACCAAGGTCTGACAGGGCTTCCAGCAACAGGTCGGCATTTGCCCCGTAGATCGCCGTCATGCGTGCCACAGAGAAAGCGCCGGCAGCCACCTCTTCAACCAGTTGCCGGTATCGGGCAGCGTAGACTTCGTCATCCAGCAGGAAGCGGATGAGCGGCCACTCCTCGCCTACGTCTTCCAGCGACAGACTTCTGGCACGGCCGAATCCTTCTGCCGGGAAACCCCGGCCCCCTGCGCGGGGGTTCTGTGGCGCTGTGACATATCCTGCAACAGCAATGCTTTCCTGCAGTGACATGTTGTTGTCCCAGGGTATCCAGGTCAGCACGCCGCGGCTGTCGTCAGCGTACAGGTAGTAGTTGTGCGGCAATACGCCATAGACGTCCCAGTTCTGCGCCACCTGGTTGGTCGCCAGCCAGCGAAGGAAACCGTCAACGTCCAGGTTTTCTTCGAGCCCGTCCCTCCAGGCCAGCGGGGCGCTTTCACGCAAGGGATTGTGGAGCGCGTCGAAAAGCGCCAGCACATCCCCGTAGCCGCTGTCCCTGTTGGTCTCCTTGTCAAAGCTTGCTTCATCAAAACTTCCGTCAGCAAATGTCGCGCCATTGCCGTCCGGTTTGTACATGTTGCCATTGTCGTCCGTGAATTGCGTTTCGATCAGAGTATCATCGGGCAATTCCACCGCCGTATACAGACCGAGATACCCCGGTCCATCCCCTTCGCCGCTATCCAGCCAGACCAGCCAGAATGAAGTTTCGGGTGCGGGCACGCCGGCAGAGCGAAAGATGTCGGCCATGACTTTCTCGCGCTGCAGGCTTTGGTCCAGGAAATTGTTGGAAAAGGCGAGTTGCTTAAACCCGTAAAAGCGCTGGTTGCGCAGCTCCGGATGCAGGTCCTCGAATTCGTCGAAGTCCAGCTTGAAGGGCAGGTCTTGCCGACCGCTGCGCCAGCCCGTGGCCAGTGAAGAGTTTCCCTTGAAGCGAAAGCCCACTTCCGGCCAGACCTTGCCGTTGAAGCGGACTTCAATCGGCTGACAGTCCGGGTTTTCGGCGAAGGATAGCCCGCCGCCTCCCGGCCCGCGTCCCGGCTGGCCGGGCCCGCCGCCAGGTTGCCCGGGGCCGGGGAATTCAATGCCCTCCGGCATCAGGGCAAGCAGCTGTTGGCGTTGCACATCATTGAGCCCCATTGCAGCAGCCACGGCATCCATATCCGGCATGTAACGCGTCGCCGCCATCATCGTCTGCAGGCCAATGCCAAAGTCGTCCAGGAGTGCGAAGAGTTCCCGCCCGGCGCCTGACCCGCCAGGAAAAGGCAGGCCGCCTGGACCGCGGGCATTGCCCTGCGTGCCACGCTCTCCATAGAGTTCGGTCATGTTGTCCAGAGCAGCCGACCAGTCATGCGGCCTGAACGTCAGGGTCATCTCGTTGACGCGGTCGTCAGGCATCACCACGTCTTTGTCTTCAGGCACGACGTTTCCATGGCTGACATCCGGCCAGCCTGGCGGTTTCTCCACCTGGGCGGAGGCTGCGTTCGTGAAGGCAAGGCAAGCCAGCAGCAT
>JAGWBD010000116.1 GCA_021296065.1 Anaerolineae bacterium | reverse complement strand
GAAAAGATTCAAAACACAAGGGAGAACTTGTACAGCGGCGCAATCACGAGCCCGAGGGAAATGCAGGATATGCAACTTGAAGTGGCCTCTTTGACGCGACGCAACAGCGATCTGGAAACCTGGTCACTTGAAACCATGATGGCTTTGGAAGAGGCCGAATCCAGCATGGCCGATGCGCAGAAAGCCCTTGCGGAAGTTATTGATCGCCGCGGTAACGCCCATCGGGAGCTGATGCAGGAGAGGGATGCCCTGGTGGCGTCCCTGCCGGATCTGGAAAGCCGGCGACAGAAAGCGTTGGCGCAAATCAATCCGGAGCTGCAAAGGCAATACGCTGCCCTTAAGCCGCGCAAGGGAGGGCAGCCGGTAGCCCGCATGGCGGGCAACAGTTGTGCGCTCTGTGGTGTCGCGCAAAACATCACGGCCGAGCGTGAGGTTCAACATGGGCGACGCCTGGTCACTTGCGCCAACTGCGGTCGTATTCTTGTCGCCGCCACGGCTTGAACCCGATGGACAAGCGGCGAGGAGAGTAGGGATGGCGTCACAGTTCTCGCCAGCACCGGTTAGAAGATGGCGCGAATAATCATCGACAACACGGATAATCCGAAGAACACCACCAGCGGACTAAAGTCGATCGTGGCCCCTCGCGGCAGACGCCGCCGGACCGGCTCCAGCACGGGCTCGGTGACGTCATACAGAAACTGGACGATCGCGTTGCTGCGGTCAATGTCCGGGAACCAACTGAGCAAAACGCGCGCCAGCAACACCAGCTGATAGATTTGCAGTAACTGTGCCAGCAGATCACCAATCGAGCTCATTTTTCATTCTCCCGGCGAGGCCCAAATATGGCCCGGCCAATTCGTACAATGGTCGCGCCTTCTTCAACGGCGACGGGAAAGTCGTCCGTCATTCCCATACTTAATTCCGGCAAGGGCACACCCAAATCCCTGGCGAGCGCAGCGCGCAGTGCCGCCAACTGTCTGAATACGGGGCGTGTGGTTTCCATATCAGGAGCAATTGGCGCCATTGTCATCAAACCGCACACGCGCAACCCGGGAAAGCCAAGCAAGGTTTCGCAGTCCTGCCAAAGGCGGGCACGTAATTCTGCGTCCTCTTGCCAGCCAAATGCATTGAATCCAGCCTTGCTTGCCTCCCCGCTGACGTTGATTTCAAGCAGAACATCCAGCGTGTCGCCCCGCTCGTGCATCAACGCGGACAGACGTCGGGCCAGATTGAGACGGTCCACCGCGTGAACCATCTGAAACAGTCCGGGGATCTGCCTCGCCTTGCGACTCTGGATGTGACCTACCATGTGCCAGACAATCGGTTCTGCAACGCATGACTGCACCTGCGGGATTTTCGTTACAGCTTCCTCTACGCGATTTTCGCCAAGATGTCGCAAACCTGCTACTACCGCTGCGCCGACGGTCTCCGGCGGTTGTTGCTTGCAGACCGCCAACAAGGTTATGCCGGACGGATCACGTCCAACCCCTCTGCAGGCTACGTCGATCTGCTCCCGGATGCCTTCGATATTGGCAGCAATGCTCATAAGCTAATTACAGCGCAAAAGCGACCGGTGCGCCCACCCTCCGCACGATGGGAATAGAATTCGTCGAGATGGCAGGCGGTACAGAGACCGGCGACTTCAATTTGTCGTACGCCTGCGCGCTCCAGCAGCAAACGGTTGCAGGCCCACAGGTCCAGCCAGGCACTGCCGTCTGTCGGATCCCGCTGAACAAGACCACTTAGCGTACCGCAGCGACGCTGAACGGCTTCGACCACTTCTTCACCCACCTGATAGCAATTCTGGCCGATTGAAGGGCCGATGCCTGCCTGAATTTCCTGCGGCTGGCTCCCCCAAGCGTCCACCATCAGGCGCACCATGCGGCCCGCGATGTCCGCCACGGTCCCGCGCCAGCCGGCATGCGCCATCCCGATGATCAGCTGAACGGGATCATAAAACAACAGTGGCACACAATCCGCAAAACGCATGACCAGTGGCGTGTCAGTTTCAGCGGTCAGCATGCCGTCCGCTTTCGCCAGCCAGCGCCGACCGCGCACGGGGCCCTGCGCCAGCACAATGTCCGCGCTGTGAACCTGCCAGACCGTGCAGGCCCGCCTTTCATTTACCTCCAGGGCGTCGAAGATACGTTCATGATTGCTTCGAACACGTTGTGGCCGGTCACCAATGTTTCCGCCCGTATTCAGGGTTTCCCAGGGCGGAGGACTGCAGCCACCCCTGCGGGTAAAGACCCCATGTTGCACTTGTGGCCAGCTCTCAAAGCGATACCAGGCGAGCCCGGCGCTTTCCAACCTCTTCATTGGCCAACTGCCCTTCCACAGTCAGTTGCCAGCCATAGCAACAGAGGACTATACTGCCAATTATGAACCAGCCTTGCGCGATTTACGACTCGGCCAGAGCCCGTGGCCCTTCCCCTGACCGGCGTCCGCGCACCAGGTTCATCAGCCAGCAGTTGCGCCAAATGCTGGACGCAGCACTTGAATTGCTGTTTCCACCCCGCTGCGCCGGCTGCCAGCGTGTCGACGCCGTTTGGTGCGAAGAATGTCAGTGCCTGCTGGATGCCCAACCCTTCCCTGCACGCCAGGTTGGGGAATGCGGCCATCTGGCCGCGTTTGCCAGCAGCGGAGATCATGAGGGCCTCTTGCGAAAGGCGCTGCTCGCCCTGAAGTACGAGAATACTCCGCAACTTGCCGGGCCGCTGGGCGCCCGTCTTGCGACTCTCGTTGAAGGCCTGCAGTGGGAGGCTGACTTCCTGGTGCCGGTGCCGCTCCATCCTGCCCGCGAAAGGGAACGTGGCTACAACCAGACTCAATTGATCGGCCAGTCCCTTGCGCAGAAAATTGCCGTCCCTCTGGCAGACGACGCCCTGTACCGGACAAGCAACACCAGGGCCCAGGTCGGTTTGACCCGCCAGCAAAGAAAGGACAACGTCAGCAAGGCCTTTGTGGCCAGGACAGATCGGGTTCAGGGTCGCGATCTGTTGCTGGTGGACGACGTCTACACGACCGGCGCCACTCTGGGAGAATGCGCGCTGGTGCTTGCCGAAGCCGGTGCCAGATCGGTTTTCGGCCTGACCCTCACGCAAGCTGTTTCACCGGCTGATCATGGCGGAGGAACCACGGAATGGATGTAACGATTGAAGGCAGCAACATCCGTATCAGTGATGAACTGGAACAATACACACTCAGGAAACTGGACCGGCTGGACCGCTACCTGCCGCGCATCCGGATTGTCGAGGTGGATCTGTCGCATGAACACACACGGCGCGGAAGCGATCGCGTGAGCGCCCAGATCACCCTCCGCCATGATCGCGGCGCCATCTTGCGCGCCGAGGAAAAAGCAGAGGGCGAGATTCGCATTGCCATCGACGGCGCTGTGGACAAGCTGTATCGTCAAATTCAGCGCTTCAAGGGCAAGCGCAAGCGCAGGGGGCGGGACCGCTTTGTCGCCAGCGCCGAAGAACTGTCACTTGCAGAGGACATACCGGATGTAAGTGATTTCCAGTTCGATTTCGCGAATGCTGATGAAGAGCAGTCGGGGTTGCCCATCGCCCGGCGCAAGGACGTTGAACTGAACCCGATGTCCGAACTTGAGGCCATCGATCAAATGGAGTTGCTGGAGGAGGATTTCTTCATGTTTTTCAACGCCGAAACGCAGATCATCAACGTGCTTTACCGGCGTCGAAAAGGAGACTACGGCCTGCTGGTACCGATAACGCCCTGACGGGCGAGCGAGCGCAGGCGACGAATGGTCCGGAATTCATACCAGGCCATTAATGCGCACAGTCGCAGCCCGTGCCATCCATCGCGGTAACCTTGCAGGGTGAAAAAGCGCCAGCGAAAGTGATGCAGGGGAAGCGAAAGCAGGTCTCGTATTGACGCCTGTTCGTTCCGCGCGTGGCGCATCCCCGCGGCCCGTTCACTGTAATCCCGTTGCTTGTCCAGGAACTGCTGCAACGAGTCGTAGTTGTAATGTAACAGGGGTTGCTCCAGGGTACCGGGTTCTCCATCCAGTTGAACCAGTTCATGTACCGGTTGATCCCGTTCATAGCGCGCAACACCGGTTCCAAGCAGCCGCGTCTGATAGTCCGGGTACCAGCCGGCATGCAATGTCAGGCGGCCAAAAATCAAATTGTGACGCGGAATGCGCCACCCGGGCAGGTCCGGCCGGGCAGACAATGCGCCCTGAATTTCAGATGCCAGCTCCGGAGAGACGCGTTCATCGGCATCGACGAACAGAACGTGGGCAGTTTCGTCACGCAAAATGTCCAGGGCGTAATTTCGTTGATCGGCATAGTCTCTGAAGCGACGCTGCTCCACGCGCGCGCCGGCATCTTCGGCAAGTTCGGGCGTTCCATCCGTGCTGAAAGAATCCAGCACAAGCACCTGGTCGGCGAAACCCAAACATGCGAGACATTCTCGCATGTGGCGCGCCTCATTGAAAGTGAGCACAACAGCGATCAGACTGTGCCGCTGCTTCAACCTGGGCCTCCCCCGGATCGCAATTCACTGATCAGGGTCCGGTAGACTTCACGCAACTCCGGGTTTCGCTCATGATTTTGCAGGCGCCGCCGCAGGCCCTTGATGATCAGGCGACGCGCGACATGTTCGCGCCATTGTGGATAATGCTTGCGAAACAGTCCCGCACGGCTGCGCCAAAGCTTGAGGACGCTTTCGGGACGCGCCTGGGCGCTGCTGCGTCCATCCAGGTGGGTGACCCGCGCCGCCGGCACACAAAAGGCCTGCCAGCCAGCCTTGCGTATGCGCCAGGCCCAGTCAATCTCTTCACAGTAAAGAGCGAAGTTTTCGTCAAACATGCCCGTCGTCTCGATCACTTCGCGCCGGAGCATCATGGTCGCGCCAAGCGGGAAATCGATGCGAAAGGGTTTTCCGGCAGCATAGCGTTTGCGGGGGTAACGTCCGTTGAAAGTCCCTTCAATCAGGCGACCCGGCAAGGGGAAAAATTCGGCCCACAACTGGCGCAGACCCGGAAACTTGAAGGCCGAATGTTGAAAACTGCCATCCTCGTAACTGAGTTGTGCACCCACAAGGCCGACGCCCTTATTGGCAAACAGGGCCTGATATAGTTTGCTGGTCGCTCCTGCCTGCGTTTGCGTGTCGGGATTGAGCAGGTACACCGCACGGGGCAGGGCATCGCCTTTCAGACTACCGAAACCCATACTGCGCAAGGCGAGGTTGTTACCGGCGGCAAACCCCAGGTTCTCATCGCTGGCAAGCATGTGCACTTGCGGGAAGCGGCGCGAGACAGCCTCCACCGTCCCGTCACCCGAGTCATTATCCACCAGCCAGACCTGACTGTCGTGCGGGCCTTCTGCTTGCAGGTCTGCAAGCAGGGTCTCCAACGCATCCAGCGCCAGTTCACGGACTTTCCAG
>JAGWBD010000115.1 GCA_021296065.1 Anaerolineae bacterium | reverse complement strand
GGTTGAGGGTTTCCGTTCAAGGCTTCCGGATGTCGACTTTGCCGCTGGAATCTGCAAGCTTGTTACTGTCAATGTGGTTATGGAGCCGGAACTCACCGGGCTGGTTGCCGCGGTAAGTAAAGCGCTTGCCGACGCCGGCGTTGCGGTGCTTCCCTTTGCCTCCTTCAGTCGCGACCACTTTCTGGTCATGGCCGACCAGGTGGACAAGGCGCTGGCTGCGCTGCGAGATCTTCAGTAAGAAGTCTGACAGGAGATTCGTTCTGGACATTCCGATACTGCCGCAGGACGCGGTACCGCTCCCAAAGGAAGACGTCAAAATCACTGAAGTCACGGCTACGCCCTGGCCGGACAGAATTCGAGTGCGGGTGAAGGTGCGTTTGACGCCCTTTCATGAGCGCCCCAATCTCATTCTCGTGGCGCATGACGAGGGAGACCGAATCGTCAGTGAACTCGACGTCATCGAGACCATGAGCAACGACATGGAATTCACCTTGCACCTGCGGGAGGTGGACGATCCGGCCGGCCTTTACACGCTGACGGTGTCACTTTTTTATGAAACCCGCAACCCGCCGCAGCACGAGGTGATCGAGACCTTTCTTGTCAGAGAAGCCGACACCGGAAACGACAGTTGATGCACCTGCGACTGGAACAACATCTCGTGGCGCAGTTGCTGCAGGCCGCGAACTCCTGCGCACCCCATGAAGCCTGCGGTCTGCTGGGAGGCAAACAGGGGCAGGCAAGCCACTTCATTGCGATTGACAATGTCGCTGCCAGCCCCATGCATCGTTATGAAATGGATTCCAGTCAACTGGTGAAAGCATTCTTCGCATTGGAACGCGACAACCTGGAGTTGTGCGCCATCTGGCATACGCATCCTGAAGGCAGGCCACGGCCCTCACCGGAAGACATACGCGCGGCCGCGTGGCCCGATGTCTGTCAGTTGATCCTTGGCTTCGTCAATGGCAAGGCGGAACTGGCTGCCTGGCAAGTCGCTCCTGGCGGGGTTAAGCGCGTGCCCCTTCAAATTGGTAACGCTGTACAGGACCTGGCACCCGAAGAAGAAAGCGCAGGGCGAAACCTCGCCATTTGGGGCAGCGCCGCGTTGGCGATCCTGCTGGCCTTGTGGCTGGCGATATCGCTTCTGCCACCTGCCCCGCGCATCCCCTGAGAACGTGTCCGGCATCTGCCTCCTGGCAGCAACAGCGGTTGGGGTTGTAGTGGCAGTGCTTTCCTACCTGTTGCCTGCCTTGTATTTTTCAGATGGCGGGGACCGAAAAAAACTGTTGACCGCGGCGAATCTCACGTTGAAACGCTGCTTGCCGCGAAGTCTGCTGTTTACAGCGCTGACCTTGTTTCTCGTCGCTGTCCTGCAGTTGCCGTGCAATACAACCCTTTCACCTGGCGCTCTGTTGGAGCTCACGCTTGCAGGACTGTTCCTTCTGACTGCAGCCATTGACATAAAGCACCGACGGATATTCCCTGTCTCCCTGGGCGCCATGGCAATAGCGGCGCTTGCCCTGGCTGCACAGGAAAACACTTTGGCAAATGCTCTGACAGGAGGATTTGCAGGGTCGCTGGCTGGCCTCCTGTTATTTGCCGGCGGCAGGCTTTACCTTCGAAGCATGGGTGGGCTCCGGCCCATTCTGCCTGACAGGGACCCGTTTGGCGCAGGGGATGCGCTGCTGGCCGGCGCTTGCGGAATCTATGCCGGCTGGCCTGCCATTGTTTTGGCGCTTCTGGCGGGCGTATTGTGCGCCGGTGCCACGATAGTGCCCCTGTTGCTGACCCGGAGGTTGACGCTGGCTTCTACCCTGCCCTATGCGCCATTTCTGTTGGCAGGCACTGTGCTGGCGACCCGATCTTCGGAATTGTCTGTGTTTCCGGCGAGACTATTCGGTTAAGCGAATGACACCACCGCCCAGGCACTCATGTTCTGCAAAAATGACGGCAGCCTGCCCCGGCGCCACGCCAACCTGCGATTGTTCGAACTCAATACCAACCGCGGAGGGGCCGAGTGGTGTAATCGTCGCGGGCTGTGGCACTGCGCCATAGCGGACGCTGACGGCGGCGAGGAAGTCATTGTCCGGGGGGCTACCGGCAACCCAGTTGAAGCGCCCGGCTTCCAGTCTTTGCGTGCCCTGTTCCTTGCGTTCTGCCACAATCAGGGCGTTTTTGGCCGGCTGGATGTCGCCGACGTACATGGGCGCCGTCGTGTTTATTCCAAGACCGCGGCGCTGGCCAATCGTGTAATTGGCCAGCCCGGAGTGCTGTCCAAGATGTGTGCCATCGCGCCGCATTATCGGTCCGGCCACTGGCAGATCCGGCACGTTTTCGCGCAGAAAACGGCGGTAATCGCCATCGCCAAGAAAACACAGGTCCTGACTGTCCTGTTTGGCAGCAGTCGGCAATCCGAATTCCCGTGCCATTTCCCGAATCCTGGACTTGTGATAGTTGCCGACAGGAAACTTTGCATGTGCGAGTTGCTGCTGACCCATCACGCTGAGTACGTAGCTCTGGTCCTTTTGCAGGTCAACCGCACGCAACAAACGGTAATTGCCGTCCTGGTCACAACAAATACGGGCGTGGTGGCCGGTCGCCAGGTAGTCCGCATCCAGGGCCAGGGCATGACGCTGCAGCCAGTCAAAGCGAATGTGCCGATTGCATTCTAGACAGGGGTTGGGCGTGACACCCCGACGGTGCCCTTGGACAAAGAAGTCCACAATCTTGCGGCGAAAGACTTCACGCGTGTCCAGCACGTAAAAGGGAATATCAAGCATATTCGCGATTCTTTGCGCATCTGCCATCTGGCCGGGTGTGCAACAACGGTTGTGAACCTGGCCGTCTGTTGAGGGTTCGGCCCACAGGCGCATCATCATGCCGATGACGTCATGGCCTTGCTGCTTGAGTAAGGCAGCAGCCACGGAACTGTCTACGCCGCCACTCATGGCGACAACCACCCTTGCGCTCATGCCACAACTGCCAATCGCCGAAGTTTCTCTACTGAGTTGGCAATAACGTCCACTGCGTAATCGATGTCTTTTTCGCTGGTGCTGTGACCCACCGTCAGTCGCAATCCACCCATCGCCTGCCTTTTGCTGTAGCCCATGGCCAGCAACACGGCAGAAGGCTCCGGATTGCCCGTCTTGCAGGCCGAGCCGCCGCTGGCAGCCACGCCGTTTATGTCCAGATGCATCAGCAATGCGCTGCTGTCTACGCCATCCAGAACAAGGCTGGCATGCCCGGGCAGGCGTTCGACCGGGTGTCCGCTCAGTTCAGCGTCAGGGACCCGCAGCAAGACCTGGTCGATCAACTGATCACGCATGCGCCTGAAATGTGCCACGTTTTGCTCGCGCTCCTGCCCGGCAAGTTCCAGCGCCCGGGCAAGGCCGACAATGAGCGGCGTATTGTGGGTTCCCGCCCGACGGCCTTCTTCATGACTGCCGCCGGTTTGGTTGGAAGCAAGTGCAATCCCGTTGCGACAATACAGCGCACCCACGCCCTTTGGGCCGTAAAATTTGTGGCCGGAAATGCCGAGCAGGTCCACGCCCAGGTCTGCGACATTTAGTGACAATTGCCCGGCGGCCTGAACCGCATCCGTGTGAAACAGAATTCCTCTTTCGCGCGCGAACCTGGCCAACTCTGCAACTGGCTGGAGGCTGCCGACCTCATTGTTGGCCAGCATCACACTTGCCAACACCGTATCGTCGCGGCAGGCGGCCCGGAAGGCCTCTGCCGAAACGCGGCCATATCGATCAACCGGCATCAGCGTGTGGGTAAAGCCCTGCAGGTCCGCAAGCTGGGCCAGCGTTTCCCCAACCGCGCTGTGTTCAACGGGACTGCTCACGAGGTGTGCGCCCTGGCCCGCCTGACGCATGGTCCTTGCGCCACCGCGAATGGCATGGTTGTCGCCTTCCGTGCCACCACTGTTGAAGACAATTTCATTGGGTTGACAGCCCAGGGTTCGCGCCACGGTTTCGCGGGCGTCCTCTATGGCCTGCGCGGCCCTGCGACCCGGCCCGTGAAGGGATGAAGCGTTGCCGTAGTTCCGGGTGAACCAGGGCATCATGGCGTCCAGTACGCGTTCGTCAACTGGCGTGGATGCCGAGTGGTCCAGATAGACCTTACGTTGTGATTTGCCGCGCATGCCGGCCTGCTGCCGCCTGAACTCGCAAACTCGTTTCTATCGCGCCACCATATCACATTTGCCTGGATACGCAATTCGGCGGAAAGCGGGTATACTGGTCGCCGCCCGAGGCGAACAAGGTGGAGGGAAGTTGATGCAGGTCGAGAGGGTGCATGCGCGTGAGGTTCTGGATTCACGCGGCAACCCGACTGTGGAAGTGGAGGTCACACTGAGCGATGGCGCCTTTGGCCGCGCCATGGTCCCCAGTGGAGCTTCCACCGGCGAGCATGAAGCCCTCGAATTGCGTGACGGTGACAAGGACCGCTATGGTGGCAAGGGCGTGTTGCAAGCCGTTGCCGCGGTCAATGGCCCTCTGGCGTCGCTGGTCTGTGGCATGGATGCGCGGGAGCAAGGCGCCGTGGACCTTGCGATGCTGAAGCTGGACGGCACTCCAGACAAATCTCGCCTCGGAGCAAATGCCATACTAGGTGTTTCGCTGGCATTGGCCCACGCCGCAGCTGATTCCGCCGGACTTCCGCTTTACGCCTTTCTTGGAGGCGTGCACGCGCAGGTGTTACCTGTGCCGATGATGAACATCATGAATGGCGGCAAGCACGCCAGCAACAGCACAGACTTTCAGGAATTCATGGTGATGCCGACAGGCGCGGACAGTTTTCGGCAGGCCCTGTGGATGGGCGTGGAAATCTACCAGCGTCTGGGGGACATATTGCATGACATGGGCCACAGCACCAGCGTCGGTGACGAAGGTGGCTACGCTCCTTCCCTTGGCTCAAATGAGGCGGCGCTGGATGTCATCATGCAGGCCATTGAGGCGGCTGGTCTGCGGCCTGGTGAGGACGTCTTTATCGCACTGGATCCGGCCGCCACTGAACTCTACCGCGACGGTGTCTATCACCTTGAAATTGAGGGGCGAACGCTGACTGGAGCGGAAATGGTCGGTTTCTGGGAGGACTGGACTGATCGCTACCCTGTCATCTCCCTGGAGGACGGATTGGCTGAAGATGACTGGGAACACTGGTCCCTGCTTGTCGATCGCGTGGGCGATCGTGTCCAGATTGTGGGCGATGACTTGCTGGTCACAAACGTGGACCGTGTACGTCGTGCCATCCGCGAAGGCGCGGCCAATTCACTGCTCTGCAAGGTCAATCAGATCGGCAGTTTGACAGAGGCGATGGCGGTGGTCACAACCCACCGCAGTGCAGAGACCCAGGACACCACCATTGCGCATCTGGCGGTTGCCATGAATTCCGGCCAGATCAAGACGGGCGCGCCGGCGCGCTCCGACCGCGTGGCCAAGTACAATCAACTGTTGCGGATTGAAGAGATGCTTGGTCCGGCTGCGGTTTACCCGGGCTTGCAGGCCTTTAGCAACCTTGCCCGATTTCGCCAGTAAACCGGAGGAAGCCCTTGCCTGGCAGCCGGCTTGACCAGAAACGCACCAAGATTGTAGCAACCATTGGCCCGGCCTCCAGCGACGAGCAGACCCTGCGGGCCATTGTCCGCGGCGGCATGAACGTGGCGCGCATCAACTTTTCTCACGGTGAACACGTCATCCATGGCGAGACCATCGATCGCATTCGTCGCGTTGCACGTGAGGAAAACGAGGTTGTCGCCATCATGTGCGACCTGCAGGGGCCGAAAATTCGCATCGGACTGGTCCCGCAGGAACCCCTGAATCTTGATCAGGGTGATAGTGTTCGCCTTACCCTCAATGAATCACTGGCGAACAATGACCGCCATTCTTTGCTCCTGCCCCATCCGGAATTTATGCGCGACGTCCACCAGGGCATGCCGCTGCTGCTGGATGACGGCAACCTTGAATTCCACGTCACGGCCAGGGACGAGGAGACCCTGACTTGCCGCGTTGTTGCCGGTGGAGCGCTGTATTCGCGCAAGGGCGTGACCGCTCCTACAGCCCGGCTTACGCTTTCCGCCATCACAGACAAGGACAGGGTAGACCTGAGATTTGCCCTGCAGAAACAGGCCGACTTTGTGGCGCTGTCCTTTGTGCGCAGCGGACGCGATTTGCAGGACTTGCGCGCGCTGATCCGGGAGTCAGATTGCGAGGTGGACCCCTGGTTGATCGCGAAAATCGAAAAGCGGGAAGCCCTGCAAAATATCGAAGACATCGTCGCAGAATCGGATGGCATCATGGTCGCGCGGGGCGACCTGGGAGTCGAAACTCCGGCGGAAGAAGTGCCCGGCCACCAAAAACACATTATTCGCCTGTGCAACCAGGCTGGCAAACCGGTTATTACCGCGACGCAAATGCTCAACTCCATGGTGGAAAGCCCCAGACCGACGCGAGCCGAGGCCAGCGACGTCTACAATGCAATCATGGATGGCAGCGACGCCGTCATGCTTAGCAATGAGACAGCTGTCGGCAGTTATCCTGTCATTTCAGTCGAAACGATGGCCAGCATCGCGGTCATTGCGGAACGCGCCTTGCTCTCCGGCTGGTCGCCCGGTCGAATAAAAGCGCATCCCGAACATGAGGAGCGCGAGCGGATTTCCGACGCCATCGGTGAAGCCACAAGCCGTATCGCCGCCGTACTGGATTGCCGCGCCATTGTGACGTCGACTCACAGCGGCTACACCACGCGCCAGATTGCCCGCGAGCGATCCCGCACGCCAATTCTGTGTGTGACCCCCAGCGACCACATTTTTCGC
>JAGWBD010000114.1 GCA_021296065.1 Anaerolineae bacterium | reverse complement strand
CAAAGCCGGCGCAAAGGGCTCGCGTTTCTGAAATGGCCGGGCTGTCGCCCCAGGCGACACCGTAAACGCCACTCACGGTTCTGACCGGCGCTTCGTGTCGGCCCCAGACCTTTTCCATTGCCATGGAAATCTCTCCCAGAGATGCCCTCGCCCGGGCGGCGACCACCGCCAGACCCAGAAGATTGCCATCACCGCTCTCCGCGCAGTTCGTCAAGGCCTGCAGTGCGGCCTGGGCCGAAGCCTCGTCCCGGTTGGCGCGCAGTTCCTCAAGTCGTTTTGTCTGTGCAGCCCGGACAGCGCTGTTGTCTACGGCGAGTATGTCAAGGCTGGTGTCATTCTCCGGCTGCCAGCGGTTTACGCCAACGATGACTTCCTGTCCGGAGTCGATGCCAGCCTGGCGACGGGCGGCCGCTTCCTCGATACGCATGCGCGGCAGGCCTTCGGAAATGGCAGCTGCCATGCCCCCAAGAGACTCGATTTCCTCAATATGTGACCAGGCGCGCTGCAAGAGATCCTTTGTCAGTTTCTCCAGGGTGAAGGAACCAGCCATTGGATCGACGGCCCGTGTCAGGCCGCTTTCGTGCTGCAACACCAGTTGGGTGTTGCGTGCAATGCGCGCGGAAAAGTCGGTCGGCAGAGCAATGGCCTCATCCAGTGCGTTGGTGTGCAGTGACTGCGTACCACCCAGCACCGCAGCCAGGGCCTCAATGCAGGTACGCGTCACGTTGTTGAAGGGGTCCTGCCCGGTCAGGCTCCAGCCGGATGTCTGGCAATGGGCGCGTAGCGCCATCGACTTTGGGTTCCTGGGATTAAACCTGTGAATCAGCTTTGCCCAAAGCACGCGCGCTGCGCGCAACTTGGCTGTTTCCATAAATACATTGAGGCCAATACCCCAAAAGAATGACAGGCGCGGCGCAAAGGCGTCTATGTCCAACCCGGCCCGCAATCCTGTGCGCACATACTCAAGGCCATCCGCAAGCGTGTAGGCCAGTTCAAGGTCTGCTGGCGCACCGGCTTCTTGCATGTGATAGCCCGAGACACTGATGCTGTTGAAACGAGGCATGTGCTTTGCGCACCATGCAAAGATGTCAGCAATAATCCGCATTGATGGCGCAGGCGGGTAAATGTAGGTGTTGCGCACCATGTATTCCTTGAGAATATCGTTTTGAATGGTGCCCGTTAGCTTGCTGGCCGAAATGCCCGCTTCCTCCGCCGCCGCGATGAAAAAAGCCAGGATCGGCAGGACGGCGCCATTCATCGTCATTGATACTGACCAGCGGTCCAGGGGAATGCCGTCCAGCAATCGTTTCATGTCGGGAAGTGAACTGATGGCGACGCCTGCCATTCCAACGTCGCCGGTCACCCGGGGATGGTCAGAATCGTAGCCCCTGTGGGTGGCGAGGTCAAAAGCGATGGACAGGCCCCGCTGCCCGGCAGCCAGATTGCGGCGGTAAAAGGCGTTGCTTTCCTCGGCCGTTGAAAAACCGGCATATTGGCGAATCGTCCATGGACGTTGCGCATACATGGTGGGGTAGGGTCCACGCAAATAGGGCGGGATGCCGGCAGTAAATTGCAGATGATTCGCGTCCAGCAGGTCGGAAGCCGTGCACAGTCCCGGAAGGGCAATGCCTTCCGGTGTGTGCCACAGGTCGTCTGCAGCAGATTCAGATTCTGGCGTCCCGGTGAAGACTGCGCGATACGGGATTTTTGTGAAATCCGGTCCAATGCTCATGATGCGAGCCCCAGGCGTTGCTGGAGTGCCTGATTCATGCCCAGGCAATCCGCCCCCAAATGCACGCACGCCTCAATGCCCGCTTCACGCCAGGCAGGCTCGGATTCCTCTGGCGGGCGCCCTGCCAGGTATATCAAGGCATCCGGCCGCTGCTTTCGAATGACATCACAAAAGGCAGGAATGACGGCCGGATAATTTGCATCTTCGGCACAAAGGACGATCAGGTCTGCGTCGACGGAAAGCGCAGCCGCTGCTGCATCTTCCGCTCCGGCATGAGCAGGTCCGACAGTACATTTGAAGCCACCGGCGCAAAAGAAATCGCTGACAAAACTGGCGTGGGCATGCAGGCTTGCGGCTTCACCGCAAAGCGCCAGTCTGACCCTGGCGGCGCGTCCGCTCCTCCGGTGGTGGCTGCTTGCGTTGGCCCGCAAGGCCTCCCAGGGAGCAGAGAGTCGTTTGCTGGCGAGCGGCGCAACCTTCAGCTTCCCTGCAGAAACGTCAGGCAAATCTTGCAGGAGTTGCGCCAGGTTCGCCCCCTGTTCGGCAGCAGCAACCAGGGAATCGAAGTCAGTTACATCGCGATAAGAATTTCGGGAATGCACCGTAACCGAAGCCGAAGGCCTTTCCTGCGAAGCGTTGGGACCTGTCGCGACGCGGGGTTCGGGCAGGTCCGGGGCCAGGAATTGCTCGTCTTCAACAAACTGGTTGCTGCCAACTTGCACGTCCCTGCGCCTGGCATTGCGCATGGCGCGCTGCTGCGCGACAGCGGCCAGCTTCCGTTGAATGCTGCCGTCCCGCAGGCAGGACAGCAAACCGCCTCGTCTCTCAATATCCTGAAAAGCGCCCCAGGCTTCGCGTGCCAGCCAGTCGGTAATTGTCTCAAGGGTCCAGGAGCCACCGACTGGATCCAGCAACCGGCCAAGGCCGACCTCATGCTGCAAAATGTGGTGCTGGTTGCGAGCGTGGCGCCGGGCCAGATCGTCCGGGTCCCGTAGTATCGCATCAAAGGGCTCGATCAGCAGGCTGTCGCAGCCGCCAAGTGCGCCGGCCAGCGCCTCAAAGGTGGAACGCAGCATATTGCACCACGGGTCCAGCGCAGACTTGTTGCGCCGGCCCGTGCGCGCATGGATTGCAAGTAGTCGACAGGCATGTGAACCGCCAAAGGCCTCAATCATTTGTGCCCAAACAAGGCGCAAGGCACGCAACTTCGCCAGTTCCATGAGGAAGTCGCTACCCAAAGACACAGACAGGGCCATGCGCGGAGCGACTTCTTCGATGTCAATGCCCCTGGCCAACATGGCGTGCAGGGTGGCCGTCGCATTCGCCAGTGAGCAGGCAATTTCCTGCACAGCGTTGCCACCGGCTTCATGCCAGACGCAGCTGTCCAGGAAAATTGCATCAATATTGGGGGCGTGGTCTTGACTCCAGCGCAGCCAGGCAGCCTGTTCGTCGTACAGGGCATCAATGGCGGCTGGCGATGTCCCCATGGTCGCCAGCCACGCCAGCGGGTCCGCTCCGATCGAGCCGCGCAATTTGGTGAGATCCGCACCCTGTTGGCCTGGCCCGGCCGCCAGCATTGCCGGTAAGGGCAGACTGTGTGGACCGCATTGCATCAAAAGGGGCGTGTTTTGCAAAGGAACAGAGTCAAGCGCAACGGTGAAGTCCCTTGCAACCTGAAGGACATTGCCTCCCTGGTCATCAAGTGGAACCACATGCCCGGATTCGGCAAGGCAATGAAATGCGCTGCAATCAGGGAACAATTGGACCGCATTGCTGCCCTGGCGGATGCCCTCACGCAATTCGCGATTAATGTCTTGCGGGTTTGCCAGCGCACTGGATTGAACAATCAGCCAGGGATGTGAACTGCCCTTGACACGCGGGAGCAAGGAAGGAATACAGCGCGGGTGCTGCAGACTGGCGCTGTGTTCCGCGCTATACAGGGGATTGATCTCGAAACCCTCGCTGGTTCGCGATTTCAGGGATTCAAGCTTGACCGATTCAGGAAGCAAGGCCGAGGCCGCTGCCTGCCACTCCTTGTGGTTCGCCGGTTCGAACTCATCAAATTGCGGAAAAGGGGTTGATCCAGCCACAGTCAGAAATGCCTTACCATGCAACCAAGTATAGCAACAAGGGGCTTTGGTTGTGGGCCAGATTCAGGGGGAGATTGGACCTGTCAACCACTGGTCCAGTCAGACCAGTTCCTCAATCTTGCGGCCCTGGCGGGCCATAAACTCACGCAGACCGATTTTGTCAATGGTTCGCAACTCTTTTGCGGTCACCCGGACTCGAACAAAACGTTCCAGTTCGGGGACCCAAAGACGTTTGTTCTGGTAATTGGGTTTGAATTGCCGGCGTGTGGCCTTAAGCGAATGACTGCGATTGTTGCCGAACTGTGGTTTGACCGTCGAAATGCTGCGCCTGCTGGCCATTAACCGCTTCCCTCCGCCGCGAAACCGGCACCCAGTATATTGTTGCAGGCAGGGCGGTCAAGCCTCAATCCATACCCAGGTAGGCCTTTTGCACATCAGGGTTCTCTCTCAAACTCACAGCGTCATCATCAAAAACAATGTTGCCGGATTGTAATACATAACCCCGGCTGGCAACACGAAGGGCCATCTGTGCGTTTTGCTCCACAAGAAGAATGGTCGTCCCTTCGCTGTTAATTTGCACGATCGTATCGAAAATCGTTTCGACGAGGACCGGCGCCAACCCCATGGAAGGTTCATCCATCAGGAGCAGGGAAGGACGCGACATGAGCGCGCGGGCTGTGGCCAACATCTGTTGCTCACCGCCACTCATGGTGCCGGCCAGCTGATTTCTCCGTTCTCCCAGGCGCGGGAACAGATTGAAGGCGTACTCAATATCCGCTGCGATTTCCTTGCGGTCCTCCCGGTGCCATGCACCCATTTCAAGGTTTTCAGTGACGCTCAATCTTGCGAATACCCGTCGGCCCTCCGGCACCAGTGCCACACCCATACCGACCAGTTCGTGAGCTGCCATGGCCTGCAGGTCTTCGCCCCGAAATAGAATCTTGCCGGCCCGCGCACGCATCAGACCGGATATCGACCGCAGGGTGGTGCTTTTGCCGGCCCCGTTGCTGCCGATTAGCGTCACAATTTCGCCTTCTGTGACCTGCAGGGAAATGCCCTTGAGAGCGTGAATATTGCCGTAGCTGGCATGAACATTGTCCAGTTTCAGCAGCGGTGCAGCCTCCGGGTTCCCGCTCATGGTGACGTACTGCCTGCCGCGCCCCGGCCAAGATAGGCTTCGATTACATCCGGATTGCTCTGGATTTCGCGTGGCGCTCCTTCCGCGATTTTGCGGCCATGTACCAGGACGGTAATGTGCTCGGAGATTCCCATCACCACACGCATGTCATGCTCAATTAACATGAGAGTGATATCCAGTTCATCGCGCAGCTTCCGGATAAAAGCGGTTGTTTCAGCGGTCTCACGAGGGTTCATGCCAGCGGTTGGTTCGTCCAGCAGCAGCAAGTGTGGCCGCATTGCCAGCGCCCGCGCAATCTCCAGACGTCGCTGATCGCCATAGGAAAGGTTGTCCGCAATCAGGTCGCCCTTCCCCTGCAAACCAACGAATTGCAGCAGTTGACGGCCTTCTTCCTCGGATTCCCGGATATCCCGCTTCGTTCCCGCCGTTCCCAAAATCGCGCCCATCCAGGTGGAGCGCAGGGGCGCCTCCTGGCCGACCATGATGT
>JAGWBD010000113.1 GCA_021296065.1 Anaerolineae bacterium | reverse complement strand
CCAGGTGTTCAGTCCGGGTCAAACCCGCAAGGAGGCCTTCTTCCCGGCGCCCCGCAGCCCCGAAAACGACGCCCTTGTGCAGAAAGTCGCGATACCTGCGATTGGTCATTTCTTCGTCTTCAAGCAAGACTCGCCCACTGGAAACCGTTTCAAGCCCGCAGATCGCGCGCATTGTCAGACCCTGGCCGCTGTTGTCCAGCCCTGCAAGTCCAATAACCTCGCCCTGGCGCAGGGAGAGATTCAGGCCTTCGATTTGCAGGCGGCGGTCACGCAGACACAGGTTCTCCAGCTGCAGGACAATCCTTTCCAGGTTGACCTGCTGGCGTTCATGAGGCCCCAGTTCCTGACCAAACATCAGGTGCACGAGCTGAGATTTGATTCTGTCCAGCATTGCCGAATCAGTTTCACCCGGAGCCGGCATGTCCTCTTCCCCAATTCGTTGGCCGGCCCGCAGGACAACCACCCTGTCGCACAATGTGATGACGTCTTCAAGTTTGTGGGATACCAGCAGGATGATGACGCCATCCCTGTGGGCCAGTTCTTGCAGGGCCGCAAAAAGGATCTGCTTTTGCTCGGCAGAAATTCCCGTGGTTGGTTCGTCCAGTATCAGTGCGTTCACGCCAAGGGCCAGCAAACGAACGATCTCCAGTTGCTGCCGCAAGGCGATGCTCATGCGTTCGACCGGCGCCTCGGCCTCGAGGTCGAAACCCAATTGTGCTGATCTCTGTTCCAGTTCGCTGCGCGCGGATTGCCAGTCCGGCAACACTTTTTCCGGACGACCGTAAACGAAATTCTCCAGCGTCGAGAAAGCGCCGACATCCAGCGGGTCTTGCTGCAGCATTCCGATACCTTGCTGAATGGCATCTTCGGGGCTGCCGAAATGCGCGGGCTTCCCGTCTACCAGAATGTCGCCATGGTCTGCCGGTTGAAAGCCGGACAGGATTTTCATCAGCGTCGATTTGCCCGCGCCATTCTCCCCCAAAATCCCTGTGATGCGCCCTGCCGGAAAAACGGCACTGATATCGTTGTTGGCGTGCACGGAACCGAAACGCTTGTGTATGTGGCGCAGTTCGATTTCCATAGGTCAGGACGTTCCGTAGCGAACACCCAGACCGTTAAGCCAACGCCGGTACGCTATGGCAGTCCGGTCCGAGCGCAAGTGCAATTCCGCCTGGAGGTCCAGCGGCAACATTTCCGGTCGCTGCGATTCCACAATCGGCAGGTCCTGCAAAGCGATTTCGTCCTGAAAGGCCCGCAGTTCTTCCTCGGGTGTTTCCCAGGAATGGTTCATCACCATCCACATCCACATCAGGCTGCTCAGTGGGTCCTGGGGGGTCACCATCAACAGGATGGCGAAACGCGGGCCCAGAGTCTCCTTACGGAAGTAAGCCACCAGCGGACGGTAGACCTCGTAAGTGTAGTTGACGACTTTCGCTTCGCCACTGCCGTCCGGGTTGGGTTGGTAAACCAGGATGTTTTCGGCGCGAATGCCCTGGCCGTCCGTGGTGACCTCATAGTCTTCGATGTCGGCGCGTTCACGGACGCCAAGGATATTTTCGTGCACAAAGGGAAAATGGGCGACGTCGAGGAAATTTTCGACCATGCGTGGCCCGGCAGCCTTGAAGTGGTAGGGGCCGCACAGGATGCGGCGAAAGCTGGAATCTTCCCACTCCGGAAACGGGGGCAGTTGAAATTGAGGTTCTCCCAGGCAGACCCAGACAAACTCAAAATGCACACTGGCATGGTACTGGCGCACCTTCGCGCGCGGTGACGGGGTCTGGTCGGGGTGCGCCGGCATGTAAACACACTGCCCCCCGGCGTCGTATGTCCAGCCGTGATACGGGCACATTAAGCGCTCGCCCTGTTGTACCTCACCGAGGGAAAGACGCGTGCCGCGGTGCAGGCACAGGTCCTGCCAGGCCAGCACCTTGTCCCCGGCGCGCCAGATCACGATGTCCTCGCCCAGCAGGCGAACTCCAGCGACACCCTTCGATTCGAGCTCCTGCAATGGCAATACGGCGTGCCAGTCATTCAACAGGACAGGGTCGTCAATCATGGCCGTTTTCAGTCAGCAACAAGCGCTTCCTTGTTTGTTATCAGAATGTAACACAGAGCGGCGCGCCACAAAAAAGCGGGGTGCCTGTGAAGACACCCCGCCAGGTTGAATCGCGGCAGTTACTCGCTTGCGCCGACCATGCCTTCAAGCAGTTGCGGCACGAACCAGATGTCCAGCAAGGGGACGGCTTCCCCGTCCGCAGCCAGTTCGCTGCCATCCTGCAGGTTCAGCGGTCCCTGCCAGAGGTAAAGTGACTCCACGCCCATGTCCTGGGCGCTCATGTAATCAGCCAACGCCCCCTGGAACTCATCAAGGTTGGCTGCCGTCTCTTCCGGCATACCATCACTACGCAGGTAGCCACTGGTGGAAGTATCCGGGTTGTTGATGTCCATCCAGTCCAGCGCCAGCCATTCCCAGGACTGTTCCCAACTGCCATCCGCGACGCTGTTCACGACGTCCAGGTAAGCCGGGCCCCAGTTGTAATAGGCCACGCCAAGGCAGGCTTCCGGCGCTTCGTCGCAACCGCCAACGTTGCCATAGGGAATGGCAAAGGTGCGACTGCCTTCACTGGCCCGACGGCCAGCCACCTGAATGGCCTCGGTGGTGTCGATGCCGGAGATGACGACGTCGGCGCCATTGTCAAAGAACTCATTGGCGACCTCGGTCGGATCCAGGGTGAAACCAGGGATATGGAACCAGAACCCGATCCAGGTCACGGTGAATTCCAGGTCCATCCCCATGTCTGCGCGGTAGGTGTCCCAGCAATGACGCGCGCCAAGGTACGAGGAAGCGGCCAGGCGGCGCGTCTCAGGGTCAATCAGGGCGCCGAGGTAACCGATCTTGCCTGTCTCGGAAGCCAGCGCGGCGGAGCAGCCCGCCAGCAAACGCGGCACTTCCATCAAGGTGTTGAAGTTGCCCACGTTGGCCGGTGCATCGCCGTGAAGCGCGTTGCTACCGGTGATGTTGATGAAAACAACCTCGGGGAAGGCTTCCGCAACCGCGTTGGTGTCCTGTTCAAAGGAAGCCGACGTGGTGAAAATGACCTCTGCTCCGCTGTCAACCATTTCGGTGACCACGTCCATGAGCGTGGCTTCCGGTGTATCTGCCTCGTTCAGGCTTTCGAAGAACAACATGGTCGCGTTTTGGTTGTTGGCCTCGACGTATTGACCAGCCTCAAAGTGAGCCTGGCTCCTTCCGCGATCGTTCTTCGGACCGTCAAGCACTGCGCCAAAGTTGATCTCGTCCTGGGCGAGCACCGGCAAGGTCAGTAATCCGAACAAGGTGCATATCAATAGCGCGAAGGCAATTCTACGGAACATGGGCCCTTCCTCTTTTGCATGACAACGTCTCAAGTTTAGCACGCAGCGGGATTTCAACAAATCAACAATTGACCCAACCCGGAGGCTGATATTTGCTGCGACAAGTCTGTCAACCCACGGAAAATCCGCCGTCCACCGGCAAGGTGACGCCGTGCACCATGTCAGCTGCGTCACTCAGGAGCCAGGCGACGACCTCCGCGACCTGCAGCGGGCGGGCGAAGCGGCCAAGCGGAATGCGCGCCAGTATCGGGCCGCTCTTCGCCGGGTCGCCCCAGGCCATTTCTCCCATCGGCGTAAGCGTAACCGTCGGATTCACGGCGTTGACGCGAATGTCATGGGGCCCCAGTTCCAGCGCCATCATACGGGTCAACTGGTCCAGTGCGCCCTTGGACGCGCAATACGACGTGTGGTCCGCCAACGCACGTGAAGACGCCAGGCTGGAGAGATTGACAATGGCGCCACCCTTGCCGGAGGCAATCATTTCGCGGGCAACAAATTGCGACACAACCAGCGCGCCGCGCACATTGACGGCAAAGACCTCGTCAAAGGCTTCAATGCTTACATCCAGAAAAGGCTCAAGGATGGAAATACCGGCATTGTTGACCAGTAGTTCAATGTTAATTGCCTTTCCCAGGGCATCCCGCGTTGCGCTTACGTCCGAGAGGTCGACACAAATTGCCTCGCAGGCGATTTCGTCCTGCAGGGCAATCAAATCGGCCTCCGTGCGACCAAGCGCAAGCACACTGGCATTGCAGGCAGACAAATGCCGCGCGATCTCCCGGCCAATTCCCTTGCCGGCGCCAGTGACCAACACACGTTTCCCATTGAAATCCAGTTTCATGCTACATTCCCCAGGCTTGCATCCAGAACGAATTGTATCTGCCGGAAACTGAAACACACAGGTGTCCCGATGTTACTGAATCGCCAACATCTCGCTGCATTTGACCAAGACGGTTTCGAGATGCTTGAAGGCGTATTTTTCAGCGGACGAAGTTCATGCCATGTTGCAGGCGGGGGAAAGTGGCGACAGGGTTGCAAGGCACAACTCCCAACCAGGTGACGCCAGCGGTCGCAAGGCCAGTCTGTCAATCTGGAGCGAGTTGGGCGACGACATCCGGGCAGCGGCCTGCACCTGTCCGCGAATCGTGAACAACGTTCGCATACTCCTGGGCGAGGAGATCAGCTTCTTTCATGGCAAGGTCATGCTTAAGGAGGCCCACACCGGCGGCAAACGGGAATGGCACCAGAGGATTACGGCCACTGGTATGACCAGGGCTTCGTGTTTCCGCACCTGATGAGCGCTTTCGCGGCTTTGGACCCTGCTACACGGGAAAATGGCTGCCTGCAGGTGTTGCGTGGCTGGCATCTCCTGGGCCGGCTGTCTCATGGCAAGGTTGGCGAACAGACCGGCGCTGACGAGGACCGCATGGCCCTGGTGGAATCACAGTTTGACAGGGTTTATTTCGAAATGGCGCCCGGAGACGTCCTGTTCTTTCACTGCAACCTGTTGCACGCGGCCGGACCCAATGAATCGGACCAGCACCGGCGCGCCTTCATCATGTGCTACAACGCTTTGGCCAATCCACAAGGGGGCAATCCGGGTCGGATCATGCTGCCCCCCTGCCCCGTCAGTGACGATGACACCATTCTGCGTCAGGAGCTGTCAGGCAAGACTTCCTGATCAAGGACACCTTCAGTCGTTTCCGAAACCAGCTGGTCGACAACTTTTTCCAGCGCTTCCCTGGAAGTCGCGCCTTCGTTCATCAAGCGTCGCCAGGTTGCCAGTTGACGGTCGGCGCTGGTGCCGTTGCGCAGCAATGTCTGGACATATTCCACGTCCTGCCTGGTCCCCAGTTCATCCACAACAGGGTCGATGAGTTCAACTATTTCATTTGCAAGAAAGCGCAACGGAATTTCTTCTTCCTTGCCGAAATCGATCAATTTGCCATCAATGCCGTAACGACCGTCACGCCATTTGTTTTCGAGAATAAGCAAGGACTGGTATTCGCGCCAACTGCAGTTTTGTTCGCGCAAATTTACCAGCAAGGCCACTATGGACTGAACAAGGGCATCGATACACAACGCTTCATCGAGACGTGTACAGATGTCGCAAACGCGAACTTCCAGCGTCC
>JAGWBD010000112.1 GCA_021296065.1 Anaerolineae bacterium | reverse complement strand
TCAACATCCTTGGCCCGCTTACCAATCCTGCTGGCGCCAGGCGACAACTGGTGGGCGTCTTTGCGCCGGAACTGACCGAAACGCTGGCCGAAGTTCTGGGCGCGCTGGGGGCGGTCTCGGCGATGGTCGTCAACGGCGCAGGTGGCCTGGATGAGTTGACGACTACCGGGCCCAGTCAGGTCAGTCACTGGCATGACGGGGCAGTGAAGACCTGTGAACTTGATGCCAGGGAATTCGGCCTGCAGCGGGCGAAGCTGGCGCAGCTAAAGGGCGGCGACTCCTCGCGCAATGCCGCGATTTTGCGTGCGCTGCTGGACGGCAGTGAGCGCGGCCCCAAACGCGACATTGTCCTGCTAAACGCTGGCGCAGCCCTGGTGGCAGCCGGAAGCGTTACGGATCTGGGACAGGGCATCGAACTGGCGCGCGAGACGATAGATGGCGGCGCGGCGCTGGGCAAACTGGAAGCATTAATCGCCACAAGCCAGGCATTTGTGGCATGAACGCGACATTCGTACGCACGGGCAGTGTGCTGGACCGCATACTGGCGCACAAACTGACGGAAGTGGACGAGGCCCGTCGCGAAAGGCCGTTGGCGCAATTGCGGGAGGCCTGCCAGGGCCAGGCGGCGGCGCGCGATTTTGCCGCAGCGCTGCGGCGGGATACCGTTGCCCTGATCGCCGAATGCAAGCAAGCGTCACCGAGCAAGGGCCGCCTGAGTGACGATTACGACCCGGCAAGGTTGGCAAGGGTCTACGCCGCCAATGGCGCGGCCGCCATTTCCGTCCTGACCGATGCCCGCTTCTTTCAGGGCAGCCTTGATGATCTGGTGGCAGTGCGCTCCGCAGTGAGTGTACCGCTGCTCTGCAAGGAATTCGTGCTGGATGAATGGCAGGTGCATGCGGCGCGCGCCAGCGGTGCCGACGCCGTACTGCTGATTGTAGCCGCAATGGCCGACACACAACTGGCCAGGTTGCATGCCATGATATTGGCGCTGGGCATGACCCCACTTGTTGAGGTACATAGCGAAGACGAACTGGAGCGTGCCATCAAACTTCAGCCTCGGGTCATCGGCGTCAACAAGCGCGACCTGAAGACATTCAGGGTCGATTTGCAAACAACAGCGCGACTGGCTCGCCATGTACCTCCCGAGACTCTGCTGGTTGCCGAAAGTGGAATCGCGGACGCGCGGGACGTGCGGCACATGGGTGAACTGGGCGCGCATGCCGTTCTGGTCGGCGAGACGCTGATGAAATCGCCGGACCTGGCGAGCAGTGTGCAAAGCCTTGGTGGCGTGAAGCGGGAGATGCTGTCATGAGCCTGTTCCGATACGATGCGGCGCTACTTGAGCGCTACCCGCAAACCCGTGGCGCTATCCTCCACGTACACGACCTGCAGGGCGGCGCCAGCAGCCCGGACCTGCTGGAATTGTATTCCCAAGAGCAAACCGCCACGTTGGAACGAATTGGCGACCGGCCTTTGAGCGAATTGCCGTCGATCGCCGCCTGGCGCCGCTGCTTCTCCGGCTTCGGCGTACGCCCGACACAATACCGCAGCGCGGTCGAGGCCCTGTTGCGGCGCCTGACGAAGCAGGGTGACATTCCTTCCATCAATCGTCTGGTGGATATTGGCAATCTGATCAGTATTCGTCATGAAATGCCGGTGGCCGTCTTTGACACACGTGACCTGGCCTTACCGGTCACGGTTCGTTTTTCCAATGGCGACGAATGTTTCACCGGGCTTGGCGAACGGGAGGCGCAGCAGCCGGCGGAAGGCGAAGTCATTTTCGCCGATACGACGGACCTTGTGGTTGCGCGGCGCTGGTGTTGGCGTCAAAGTGCGGAAAGTGCAGCCCGGGCCGACACAGCAGAGGCGCTGGTCACCTGCGAAGCCCAGCACGCCGACAGCTTCAACACGATTGAACAGGCTTTGAAAGAATTGTTGGATCTTCTTTCACGATTCGCCGGCGGTGACGCCAACGCGGCGATTCTGGATGCCGGAAACTCCGAGCTGTGAGCCTCGACACCCGGGTCAAGATCTGTGGCGTGACCACAGCGGGCGATGCTCTCATGGCAGCCCGCGCCGGTGCGGACATGCTGGGTCTTAATTTCTACGCGCCCAGTCCGCGTAGTCTCACCCCTAAGCTGGCGCAGGAAATCGCCAACCACTTGCGGGATGAAATTGGAGAAGGATGTCCGGCATTGATAGGCGTCTTCGTCAATGAGGATGCATCGCGAATTGCGGACATTGGTGAACAGGTGGGACTGGACGCTGCCCAGCTAAGTGGCGATGAAGCGCCGGACGCGTTACGGGCGAAGGCGCTGCGGCGGAGTCCTGCCTTCAAGTCGCTGCGACCGAAAAATTCCGATATCGCTCAAAGGGAGGCACAACTCTTCACGCCGGGCGGACCTGAAGACGAGCGCCTGCCGTCGCTATTGCTGGATGCCTGGCACCCCAAACTCTATGGTGGCAGTGGCGAGCAGGCCAGCGACGACGTGGCCCGCGCCTTGTCGGCGGCAGTGCCCCGGCTCATGATCGCCGGTGGTCTGAACGCGGAGAATGTTGGAAGACGCGTCCGCGCCCTTCGTCCCTGGGGTGTGGACGTGGCCAGTGGAGTCGAGAGCGCGCCGGGCGTGAAAGATGCGGACTTGGTTCGCAACTTTGTTGCCGCGGCGAAGGGTCTGTAATGCAGGAGATGCTTGACATTTACGATGCGCGAGGCTGCCACGTCGGCGTGAAGGAGCGCGCGGCAGTCCATCGCGATGGCGACTGGCACCGGGTGTTTCACTGCTGGGTCGTGTGGCGCGATGAATTTGGTGTGGACCAGGTGCTATTCCAACGCCGGGGTGCGCACAAACCTACCTTCCCGCTTTTCCTGGCGGTCACGGTGGGCGGACACTACAGCGCCGGCGAAACACCCGAAGACGGCCTGCGTGAAATGCGCGAGGAACTGGGCTTTGCACCGCCGTTTTCGGCGCTCGTGGCTTGCGGCCAAAAACGCATTGACGCCCGCTGGAATGGTCTTGTCGATCGCGAACTCGCCGACACCTTCGTCTACCTGAGCGAACGCCCGCCAGCCCCCTACCCGGTGATGCGACCGGAGATCGCGAATTTGGTGGCGATAGCCGTCGACGGAGGGCTCGAGTTGTTCAGGGGTGAGCGGAACAGGCTTGATGCGCAATCTCCCTCTGGTCCCTGTGTCGTTGGACTGTCAGACTTTGTCCCTCAGCATGAAGCGATGTTCACCGACGCCCTGTTGCTTTGCCGGCGGGTACTGAATGGGGAACGTGATGTGAAAGCACAACTGGAAAAACAAACATGACGCGCCACGCCGATCCTGCATTAACCCTGCCCGACGCACGCGGCTACTTCGGAGAGTTTGGCGGTCGTTTCGTGCCCGAGACTCTGGTGCCGGCGCTGGACGAACTGGAAGCGGCTTTTTCGGAAGCCATGGCGGATGAGGACTTCCTGCGGCGCTTTGCGCAGTTGCAGGCCAGCTATACCGGTCGGCCCACACCTCTCACCTTCGCTGCGCGTCTCAGTGAGCACCTGGGAGGCGCGCGTATCTGGCTCAAACGCGAGGACCTGGCGCATACCGGCGCCCACAAGATCAACAACGCCATGGGGCAGGCTTTGCTGGCGCAACGCATGGGCAAGCAACGCATCGTGGCCGAGACCGGTGCCGGTCAACACGGCGTGGCCAGTGCGACGGTCGCGGCGCTGCTGGGGCAGGACTGCCATGTCTACATGGGCAGCGTCGACATTGCCCGCCAACAGCCCAATGTCTTCCGGATGCGCCTGCTGGGCGCTGAGGTCATTCCGGTTGAGAGTGGCAGCCGTACGCTCAAGGACGCCATCAACGAAGCGATCCGCGACTGGGTCACCAACGTCCGCGACACTTTTTATTTGCTGGGGTCGGCCCTGGGGCCGCATCCCTACCCCTTGATAGTGCGGGAGTTTCAGAGCGTCATCGGTTTGGAAGCGCGCGAGCAATTGATGGATGCGAGCGGTCGATTGCCGGATGTTTGCGTGGCCTGCGTCGGTGGCGGCAGCAACGCCATAGGCCTCTTTCACGCTTTCCGCAATGACGATTCGGTCGACCTCATCGGTGTGGAGGCGGGCGGCCATGGCATCGCCAGCGGTGAGCACGCCGCCCGCTTTGCCGACCCGTCGCTCGGGCGCCCGGGCGTATTGCATGGCACGCGCTCTTTCGTACTGCAGAACCAGGACGGCCAGATCATGAATACCCACAGTATTTCGGCGGGCCTGGACTATGCTTCAGTCGGGCCGGAGCACGCCTGGCTGCGCGCAGAAGAACGTGCCCACTACACCCTGGCGACGGATGAGGAAGCGCTGGCGGCCTTTCAGTTGCTCAGCGAGCTGGAAGGCATTATTCCCGCGCTGGAAAGTGCGCACGCCGTAGCCGAGGCGATCAAACGAGCGCCTGCCATGCCGCCCGACTCGGTGATGCTGGTCAATCTGTCCGGGCGCGGCGACAAGGACCTTGACACCGTGATTCAACAACTGGAGGGTGCGCTGTGAGGGGGCGGCGTGCGCTGGAGCTCATGTTTGCGCAAACGGATGCACAGCGTCGCCCGGCCTTTTTGCCTTACTATCCCGTGGGCTATCCGGACCTGGAGCGTTCACTGGATGCAATCGTGGCCATGTCCCGGGCCGGTGTCGATGGCTTTGAGATTGGCATTCCCTTCAGCGATCCCCTGGCGGATGGCCCCACCATCCAGGCGGCGACCCAGCGTTCGCTTGAGCAGGGAACGACCGTGCGTGACTGCGTGGCTGCCGTTCGCACCCTGCGCGAGCGCGGCGTTTACCAGCCCCTGTTGTTGATGGGTTACCTCAACCCGTTGCTGGCCTACGGTGTCGAAAAATTCGTCGCAGACATCCGTGAAGCCGGCGCCGATGGATTGCTCGTGCCCGACCTGCCTCCGGATGAAGGTCAGGAAATCTGTGACATCTGTTAACGGGCCGGTATGGCACTGGTTTTCATCCTGGCGCCCACGAGTGACGCGAGCCGCATCCGCCTTGTCGACAGGCATTCCAGTGGCTTCATCTATTGTGTCTCACTGACCGGTGTCACCGGAGAACGGGAAGCCTTGCCCCAGGACCTGCAGGACTTTATCGCGCGCGTGCGAGCTGACACCCATAACCGCCTGGTGCTCGGGTTTGGCATCAGCACGCCACAGCAAGCCAGGCAAATGAACGGTTTGGTGGATGGCTTTGTGGTCGGCAGCGCCCTGGTCCGTGCAGGTGCAGAAGGGCCGGCGGCGACTGGCGCGCTGGCCGCGGCGCTGCGCGAGTCCCTGGAAATGGACTAGGGTATTTCGTTTCAGTTTTGTTGACAGCGCACTGCCGCCTTGCTATCATGCCGGCGTCCGTTTACCGGTACCGGGCCGTGACACAACGATTCGCAGCGGCAGTGCAGTTCTATTACCCTTCCCGCGAGGCAAGTGGAGCGCTGCACGCCAGCATCCGGTGAGGCTGACCGCAATTCAGGGATCGTCCGGGCGCAGGGCACAGGCTCCGCGCTCTTT
>JAGWBD010000111.1 GCA_021296065.1 Anaerolineae bacterium | reverse complement strand
ATTGCTCAGTGAACGCCGGCTCCTGGCGGCACCGGTGCTGAGCGGGGAGTACGTTATCGTGGCTCGTCGGGACCAGAACCTTTATTTGCTGGGTCGTAACGACGGACGCGTGTACTTTTCGCGGCAACTGGTGGGTGAGGTCGTATCCGACATGTTGTTGCTGGAGCCGGGGCCCGAATCGGAGGCCTTGTTGGCTGTGAGCACATTGGCCAATGAGGAAGCACTGGTTGCCTTCGGAGTCCAGAACGGGGATCGACGCTGGACCTACAGCCGTTAAATGCTGGACCTGCAGTCGCCAGGCGCCGGCGTAGTCGAGTAGAATACGAGGCCACATGTGGGATCTCATCCTAAATCCTTTCATCACTCTGCTGACCCTGCTTTATTCTTTTCTGGGTCACAACGTGGTGCTGTCAATCGTCGTATTCACCGTGCTCGTGCGTCTGGCCATTCTGCCTCTGACCGCCCAGCAACAACGTTCCTCGAAGCGCATGCAGGAGCTGCAGCCGGAGCTCAAAAAGCTGCAGGAAAAGCACAAGAACGATCGTGAAAAACTGGCGCAGGAGCAAATGGCGCTCTACAAGGAGCATGGCGTCAACCCCTTCGGCGGCTGTTTCCCGCTGTTAATTCAATTCCCGATTTTGATTGGTCTTTATCAGGCGATCATTTTCACTCTGGCAGCAACGCCATTTCAGTTGCTCGATCTTTCGGGACGCTTTCTTTTGCCGGGACTGGACCATCTGGTGCCACTGGAGAACCTGTGGCTGGGCATGGATCTGAGCCAGCCGCCGACCAACAACCCGACCTGGGCGCTTGCCTTGCCGGTACTGGTGCTGGTGACGACCTGGGCGCAGTCCAAACTGACGGTCACGCCTACGCCACCCAGTTCAGGCTCGGACGGCCGGCCCAGTCAGGCCCAGGCCATGACCCAGTCGATGACGACCGTCATGCCATTAATGTTCGGTTTTTTCTCCCTCTCCTTCTCCGTCGGCCTGTCAATCTATTTCGTCATCTCCAACGTCATAGGTATCATTCAGTACAGCCTGATGGGACAATCAAAACTCGATCTCGGCAAGTTGCTGAGACGCAGGTCTGCCGGTGAAGCCGACAGCCAGGACGCTGGCGCGCAGCAGCCACCGGCATCGACCGGTTCCGGACGGCGTGGACGCAGGGATGCAGGTGACGGCAAGCGCAGGGTCAAGTCACGCAAGCGTTGAGACAGCCGGCGCACAGTCTCCTGAAACGGCAATGAGGGTCAAGACAATGAAAGCGGAAGAATCAATTGAGGTAAGCGGCGACGACGTGGAACTGGCGGTGTCCAGGGGATTGGAAATGCTGGGCGCAGGACCCGACGACGTCATGGTCGAAGTCCTGGAAGAAGCGTCCAGCGGTATGTTCGGGCTTGGCTCCCGCCCCGCGCGGGTCCGGCTGCGCTTGCTCACCGCCGGTTCCCCTACCGAGGCCGATAGCCATGTGACTGCTCCAGAAACCACAGCCACCACTGAAGCCCCGCTACCGAAATCCGAGGGTCCGGACGACGGTGGCCTTGCCAGTGAAAGGGCAGGTGAAAGCTCTGTTGCCGCAGCCATGCAAACGACAACGTTTGAGGATGTTGACATCGAAGAGGATGCGGAGGTTGGCAAGGTCGTGCTTGCCGAGCTTCTGGAAAACATGGCCGTTCGCGCTGACGTGCAGGTGCGTCGGGCCGACGCAACGGACGAGGAAGACCCCCCCTGGATGCTGGACATCGTTAGCGAATCCGACCTCAGCGTGTTGATCGGGCGCAAGGGGGAAACCCTGGCTTCACTGCAATACATCACGCGTCTGGTGACCAGCCGCGAACTGCAGAGGCGCGCCAACATCGTCGTCGACGTCGGTGGCTACAAGGCCCGGCGCATGAACAGGCTCTATGCCCTGGCGAGTCGGATGGCGGACCAGGCCACCAGTCTGGGGCGGCCGGTGGCGCTTGAGCCGATGCCGCCCTACGAAAGGCGCATCGTGCATCTGGCCCTGCGCGAACGGGAAGACGTGACGACCGAGAGCAGCGGCGAGGGTCAGGCGCGCAAGGTCAACATCATTCCTGCAGCAGGTTAATGCGCGCTGCCTGTCTGGTCATCGGTCACATGACCGCGGACCTGACGCCAGAAGGCGAGCGCCGGTTGGGCGGTACTGCCGCTTATGCCAGTCGCACGGCACATGCCCTGGGTTTGCAGGTGCGCCTGTTGACCAGCGTGGCGCAAAACGAACCTCTGCTTGAGGACCTGCGACCCGGTCTGCAAGAAGTCTGTGTCGTGCCCGCCGACAACACAAGTACCTTCGAGAATCTCTACGACCCTGATGGCAACCGCACCCAGATTCTGCGAACGGTCGCGGCGCCGCTGGGGCCCCTCGACGTCCCTTCGGCCTGGCGCGAGACTGCGTTGGTGCACCTGGCTCCCCTGACGGGCGAGGTGGACTACGGTCTTGCGGCCTGCTTTCCGGATGCCACGGTGATGCTTACGCCGCAGGGCTGGTTGCGGTCGCGGGATGAAGACGGCCTGGTAAGATTCCGCCACTGGTTTGATGCCGACGTGCTGCGGCATATCGACATCGTTGTTCTCAGTGAGGAAGATGTCGCCGATGCGCCGGAACTGGAACCGGCCTTTGCAGCCGAAGTGCCCTGGCTCTTTGTCACAAGGGCTGAACGAGGTGGCACCTGTTACCGCGATGGCCGCCCTTACAATTATGAAACGCCTCAGTTGCCCGTGACCAATACGACAGGCGCAGGCGACGTATTTGCTGCGGCCGTGATGGCCTGTTCCAACCAGCTGGAGAGCAACATGGCAGGCGTTTGCCGGGTCGCCGCGCGGCTGGGTGCCAACACCATCACGCGACCCTGGATTGAAGGCGTTCCTACGAAAGACGAAGCGCAGGCCGCCCTGATGTTACTGGAGCAAGAATGAGCGTCGTAGAGCGAGTCCTTCATAACGGCAGAATCTGGACCCAGAATCCTGACTTTCCGCGTGTCAGTGCGCTCGCGCTGATTGGCGAGCGCATTGTTGCCGCCGGTTCCGACCACGACATGCTGGCGCTTGCCGGGCTGAACACGGCTCGCGACGATTTGGGTGGCGCGTACGTCATTCCCGGCCTGACCGATGCCCATGTTCACTGGGCCATGACGTCCTGTGCATTGCAGGAAGTGAATCTCTTTGAATTGCCTTCCAAAGAGGAAGCGCTGGCTCGCGTTGCCGAACGCGTACAGGCAAGCGCAGCGGGTGAATGGATCACCGGATATGGCTGGTCCCAGGACTTTTGGCCTGAACCGCAATTCCCGACAGCGGCGGAACTAGATCGCGTTGCGCCGGCTAACCCGGTCTACCTGCACGCCAAGAGTGGACATGCCGCCTGGGTCAACAGCGCAGCCATGCGCTCCTGTGGCCTGAACAGCGATACGCCGGACCCGGAAGGCGGTTTCGTCGGCCGCGACTCCACGGGTCAGCCGGACGGCATGTTGTATGAAACAGCGATGGACCTGGTCAGTGAGCGCATCCCGAAACCGGACCCCGAAAAGCTGGCCGGCCTGATGTCGACGGCGCAGCAATCGGCCCTCGCTGCCGGCCTGACCGGCTTGCATGACTTTGACGGGCCGGATTGTTTGCAGGCCCTGCAAATTCTGCGGGAACGGGGTGAATTGGGACTGCGCGTCACCAAGCAAATCAATTGCGAATGGTTCGATCATGCCTTGCGGAGCGGACTTCGCAGCGGCTTTGGCGACGACTGGCTGCGGATCGGGGCGCAAAAGATCTTCGCAGACGGGGCGCTGGGTGCGCGCACCGCGCTCATGCTGGCGCCTTACGAAGGCGAACCTGACAACCTGGGCGTCGCCGTGGTCGAACGTGAGGAAATGCAGGCGCTGGTCAGTCGCGCCAGCGCAGACGGATTCGCCACCTCCATCCATGCTATCGGGGACCGGGCCGTACACGATGTCCTTGATGTCTTTGAGATCGCGCGAAAGGAAGAAGCGGGCCGGGGACAGGCGCCGACGGACCTGCGTCATCGGATAGAACACGTTCAAATCATTCACCCAGGTGATGTCTTCCGTCTGGCCTCGCTGGGGCTCGTCGCCTCCATGCAGCCACTGCACGCCACGTCGGATTACCTGGCTGCGGAGAGGGGATGGGGCGAACGGGTGCGCTGGTCCTACAATATCCGTGCCCAGCTGGACCTCGGCGCGCGCGTTGCCCTGGGCAGCGATTCACCAGTCGAACCCATCGAACCCCTGAAAAGCTTTTATGCTGCCATCACCCGACGTCGGCCCGACGGTTCGCCCGGACCTGAAGGCTGGCTGCCGGAATTGCGGCTCACGCCTGAAGAGACCCTGCAGGGCTTCACCCTTGGGCCCGCCTGGGCAACAAACATGGACGAACGCCTGGGACGGCTGGCGCCGGGTTACCTGGCAGATTTGGTGCTGCTGGATCGCGACCTGCTGGCCTGTGACCCGGAAGAACTGCCGGAGACGCAGGTTTTGGGGACCATGGTGGGCGGAACCTGGCGTTACCGCGCGCCCTGAGTGTCCAGGTCAAGTGACGCCAGCGTACGCTCTGCCTCCAGCGCGTCTCCGCCGGACTGCTGCAAGACCAGCGCCGCGCGGAGTTCGATGATCTGATCGCGCAGAAGGGCGGCCTTCTCGAATTCCAACATCTGCGCCGCGCCTTTCATTTCACGCTCCAGTTCCTTGATCAGACGCTGTTTCTCTTCAGGTGGCAGGGAACCGGGCGACAGATCACCATCCAGGCCGGCTTCTGACCTGCGATCTTCATCCACCATGGTGCGCACACGATCCGTCAGGTCACGAATCTCTTTCACGATCGTCGCCGGTTCGATGCCATGCGTCTGGTTGTGGGCGTGCTGCAATTCGCGTCGCCGCCGTGTTTCCTCGATGGCACGGGCCATGGAAGGCGTTTCATAACTGGCATAAAGGAGAACCTTGCCATCGACGTGACGGGCGGCACGGCCAATGTTCTGAACGAGTGCGCTTTCGGAACGCAGGAAGCCTTCCTTGTCCGCGTCGAGGATGGCCACCAGCGAAACCTCAGGCAGGTCCAGACCTTCGCGCAGCAGGTTGATGCCAACGACGGCATCGTAGACTCCCTGACGCAAGTCCCGCAGGATCTCGACACGATCGAAGGTGTCCACTTCGGCATGCAGATACTGGGCCCGTATGCCGGCCTCGACAAGGTAGTCGGCAAGGTCCTCGGCCATGCGCTGGGTCAGGGTGGTGATCAGGGCACGCTGACCCACACTGATGCGCTGTGCGACTTCTTGCAACAGGTCCTCGATTTGGCCTTCCTGGGGCCGGATTTCCACAATCGGGTCCAGAATGCCGGTTGGCCGAATGATTTGCAGCACAATCGCAGCGCTCTCTTGCTGCTCGTAGGGTCCGGGCGTTGCGGTGGTGTAAATGGTCTGACCCGTGCGCTCACAAAACTCGTCGAATTTCAGCGGGCGATTGTCCAGCGCGCTGGGCAGGCGGAAACCATAATCGCCCAGCACAGTCTTGCGGCTGCGATCGCCGTT
>JAGWBD010000110.1 GCA_021296065.1 Anaerolineae bacterium | reverse complement strand
CTCCAACGCATCCAGCGCCAGTTCACGGACTTTCCAGGTGACAAGGACCACGGCCAGTGCCGGCGCAGACTGCTGAACGGCGGACGATGCCTCGGTCACTCCACCAGCTCGATTTCCCGGCTGCCAACATTTCGGTTGCGGATACTGACCTCGACGTCTTCGTGAATGAGGCCGGCCCAACAGTTTTGCGGGTTGCGGTCTTCTATGTGATTGAAGCGTATGCCGCCCCAGACCACGACCTGCTCTCCAGGTGGCAGATAGCTGTAGGTATTGCCGCTGTCCGGGTCAAACTCTTCGTAAAGATCATTGTCCGTCCCCAACGCCCAGCGCCAGGGATAGTCGGTCTCAGCTGTCGTACAGTCGATTCCCACCCGCCACGCGCCGGATTCGTCAAAGGCGTTTAGTGTGGCCGCGCGCTGGTCCTGCTGGTATACCGTGCCCGGTGGCGGGCCGGTCGTGCGCAATGGCACTTCACTGTAATTCTCGACCGTCAGCCGGAATACCAGCATTTCTTCCCGGACCTGAAGGGTCAGTGCCGTCAAACGATTGTCCTGTACATTGGCGGGCAAATCCAGCAACGCGCCCGGCCGCGCCACACTGGTCAGAAAGCGATAGTCCCAGGGTTGCATGGCAAAGGCCACGTCCACACCTATCGACTGTGGCACAATCTCTGCAAGCGGCTTGCCGCCATTGCGAATGGTCAGTTGCGCCCGTTGCTCAACGACCTGGCCTTCATCATCGACACTGCGCGCCACGACGTCGTAGACTCCGTCCGGTGGTGGATCTGCGCCAAGGTCAACGCCGCCTTCATAATCGAAGATGTGGCGTCCAGGTTCGCCCGGCTTGCGCCCTTCCTTGCGTGGCGCCACGTAGATCCGTTGTTCGTCCTCTCCCAGCAGCCAGACCTGCAGCTGCGCGCCCTTCTCCAGATACACGTTGATTTCCGTGCGATCGCTGATGCCGTCCTGGTTTGGTGTGAAGACGTCCGGCCAAACGCTGAAGGTGCTGATCACCGGTAGTGGCGAGTCGGCGTCCTCAATGGTCAACACGCCGCTTTGCTCATCTCTTGCGCCGCTGTCGCTATCTGTTGCAATCAATCGCCAGGTATAGTCTCCGTCTGGCAACAGCCGCCGCAGCACCTCACCCGTGAGTGCTTCACCAGGCCAGACCCAACCATCCACGACACCGCCAAATGCAACTGAGTATTCGCCGTGCGCGCGGGGCTCGTCTTTTCGAAAGAAATACAATGACCCGTCCGCAGCTTCAAACTGCAGCGAGACCCGGGCATTGCGGGACAGGTTGTACGCAAAAAGCGAGACGTCGTCCTTGCCGTCCGCGTTGGGACTGATGCGCGTCGGAGCAAAGCTTGCGTCTCCAATGAGCGCCTGATCGGGCCTTACAAGCGCCTGACCAACCAGCAACACAACAGCAGCGCCGGCCAGCACGGCCAGCAATAACACAGCGCGCATGTACTGCGCCTTTTCCCGGGACAATCATCCCAGTCTGGCCTGGTGGACGCCCCTGTGTCAAGTCATGCAGGTGCTTCTGCGTCGTGGCAGGGGTCAGGCAGCCAGGGCAGCGCTGTGCTTTACCCATGAAAGTGGCCAGGGTAGAATGTCTTCATCTGGGCCCCGGGAGGTCGACGCCCTTCATGCCTGGTGAAACGGGTGATTTCTACAGTGTGCGTGACGCACAACCGGACAGTGGTGGACTGATCTCCTGTCCGGTGCTGCCTGTCTCGGGTGGCGCTGTATTCCCGGAAATCGTCACGACTCTTTATCTGGATTCACGCCAGGCGCTGCTGGCGGCGGAATCCTCCAGAAGTCAGCTGGGGACCGTAATCGGTCTGGCGCGGCGGGACGCAGGCGACGGGGAGCCTGGTCCGGACGACCTGTATTGCATAGGCACCGAACTGGCGCCGGGGCGCGTGTTGCGCATGCCGGACGAGACTCGCAGCATCTTCGCCCAGGGCCGTCGGCGCGTTGAAGTGGTCGAGTTTCTGCAAGATGACTCATGCCTTTTCGCCAGGGCACGACTGATTGACGAAAGCAATCCTTCTGACGACATCGAACCCGAGTTGATGAAGGCCGTTGTTAACATGTTTCGCAAACTGGTGGAACTCAACAGCAACATCCCGGAGGACATGTTGCTCCATGCATTGAACGCCGACGATCCCGGCTGGCTGGCAGATCTGGTTGCCTCGTCTCTGTCACTCTCAACCGCCGTCAGTCAGGAAGTGCTGGAATCTTTCGTGCCGCGGGGCCGTCTCGTCAAGGTGACGGAACTGCTGCAGCAGGAACTGGGTGCGTTGGAACTCGAGGAAGACCTGAACAGCCGCGTCCATGACGAACTTGAGCGTGGCCAAAGGGAAATCTGGCTGCGGGAACAACTGCGCGTCATCCAGGGTGAGCTGGGAGAGGGCGATGTCTTTCAGCAGGAACAGACAGACCTTCGCAGGCAGATCGATGAAGCGCAGTTGCCAACTGAGCCGCGCGAGAGGGCGCTGAAGGAGCTTGCCCGGCTGGGCAGCATGCCACCGGCCACGCCGGAAGCCGGCATCCTGCGCACCTGGATTGACTGGATTATCACCCTGCCATGGAGCCACGCAAGTGAGGACAACCTCGACGTCAGTCATGCGCGCAAGGTGCTGGATGCAGGACATTACGGCCTGCCCCGCGTGAAGGACCGTATCCTTGAAGCCATTGCCGTGCGCAAACTGGCAGGCAAACGCATGGAAAACCCGGTCCTTTGTTTCGTGGGGCCGCCAGGTGTCGGCAAGACTTCGCTGGGAGAAAGCATTGCCCGGGCGTTGGGGCGCAGGTTTGTGCGCGTCAGTCTGGGTGGCGTCCGTGACGAAGCAGAGATTCGCGGGCATCGACGCACCTATATCGGGGCCCTGCCCGGTCGCGTGTTGCAGACCATGAAACGCGCCGGCACTGTCAATCCGGTTTTCATGCTGGATGAAATCGACAAACTGGGCATGGACTTTCGCGGGGATCCCGCTGATTCCCTGCTGGAAGTTTTGGACCCGGAGCAAAACAGCAAGTTTTCGGACCATTATCTGGAAGTGCCATACGACCTCTCTCAGGCGCTGTTCATCACAACCGCCAACGACCTGGATACCTTGCCTCCTGCCTTGCTGGACCGCATGGAGGTCATTGAGTTTCCCGGTTACCTGGAAGAAGAAAAAATTGAAATTGCGCGACAATTTCTCATTCCCGGACAGTTCGCCCGCCATGGTCTGGAGGATCGGGGCATTCGCCTTGAAAGCTCGGCCTTGCAGACAATCATTCGCGACTACACCTGGGAGGCCGGCGTTCGCAACCTGAACCGCGAGATTGCCAATATCAACCGCAAACTGGCTCGCCTGGTCGCCGAAGAACGGCCGCATCCGGCGCGCATTAATGCCGGCATGGTGTCCCGCTGGCTGGGGCCGCCCCATTTCCTGGGTACGCGGGCCCTTGACGGCCCTTCTCTGGGCATGGCCACCGGCCTTGTCTGGACCTGGGGCGGAGGTGACATCGCGATATTCGAAGTCTCCCTGCTGCCCGGCAAGGGCAGCCTGACCATGACCGGAAACCTTGGCGACGTCATGCAGGAGTCAGCCCAGACTGCGCTCAGTCACGTGAGGTCGCTTGCGGACATGTTCGTTTTCCCTGCTGAAGACCTGGAGCAGACCGATATCCACGTGCACGTGCCCGAAGGCGCCGTACCCAAGGAAGGTCCTTCCGCCGGCATCACGCTGGCAACCGCGCTGGTTTCCGCCATGTCCGAGCGACCTGTGCGGCCGGAATTCGGGATGACTGGCGAAATCACGCTGCGCGGCAAGGTGCTGCCGGTGGGCGGCGTGCGAGAGAAACTGATGGCTGCCCGTCGCGCGGGGCTTTCTGATGTGGTCTTGCCCACCAGCAACCGCAAGGACCTCGTCGATGTGCCCAAACGTTTGCGACGCAGCCTTCGTATTCACCTCGTTGACTCCATGCAGCAAGTCATCGATCTGGTTTTGCTTCCACCCCCCAATGGCCGCGCGCCTTCCAACAACGTGGACAAGGCGGAGATGCCAGCGCAGGATGGCGTTGAACGGAGTGTGGCCGGGTGACGCCGCGGCGCCTGGATTTGCTGACCCTTGGCGAGAGCATGTGGCGCCTTTCCCCACCAGGCGTGGAACGTCTTGTGACTGCGCGAAACCTGGAGATTCAGATCGGCGGTGCCGAAAGCAACATCGCCATTGCTCTCGCCCGCCTTGGCAAGCGTGTCGCCTGGTGGTCGAAATTGCCACGTAACGCCCTCGCAGAAAATCTGCTTCAGGTGCTGCGTAGCCATGGGGTTGATGTCTCCGGCGTCGTGCCTGATCCGGATGACGACGCGCGCCTGGGGACCTATTTCATCGAATTCGGCTCTGCGCCCCGCCCCACCCGTGTCCTCTACGATCGCGCCCGGTCGGCGGCCAGCAAGATGCAGCCCGACGATTTCGATTGGTCTCTGCTGCGGCACACCCGTCGCCTGCATTTGAGTGGCATCACACCGGCATTGAGCGCCTCCTGCCAGGCAACGGTCTTTCGGGCTGTCGAAGAAGCCCAGTTTGCCGGCACAAACATCACCCTGGACCTCAACTATCGTGAAAAGTTGTGGTCCTGGGATGCGTGTCGACCGGTAATCGACCGCCTGGCGGCAAAGAGTGATCTTGTCATCAGTGCCGCGCGAGATGCCCGCAAGCTCTTGCATGACCAGGGAGAGGCCGCGTCGTTGGCCCGGCGCCTTCACGAACGCTGGTGCAGACCCGTCGTCGTCGTCACCCAGGGGGCCCAGGAGACTCTGGCATATGACGGCAATCACCTGCATTGCGCGCCTGCCTTTTCCGGGTTGACACCGATCGACCGCATCGGCGCCGGCGATGCCTTTGCCGCCGGCCTGCACTGCGCCCTTCTTGAAGGGATGGACATGCCAGGGGCGCTGCAATTTGGCAACGCAGTCGCGGCCCTCAAGTTGAGCATGCCTGGTGACGTTGCGCTGGTGAATCGTGCCGAAGTGGAAGCGTTGCTGGCTGCCGGTTCGGGAGAGATTCAGCGATGAGAATTACATTTGCCGGCCTGCTTGTGCTGGCACTGGTGCTTTCGGCTTGCGCCCAGGGCGCACCGCAAGCTACTGCGACAAGCGCTGCAAAGCCGACCACATTGGCCAGCGCGACGCCACGCGAAACCTCAACGCCGCTTGCCACGCCGCAAGCGACAATCATTCTTCCCGTCACGATCACCCTGCCGCCGGTAACCCTCGTGTTGCCAGCAACAATCGCCCCTACGGCTTGCGCACCGCGATCGGACTGGGGCGGGACCCACGTCATTCAATCCGGAGATGCGCTATTTCTCATAGCACAGACCTATGGCATTGGCCTGACAGAACTGCAGACCGCCAACTGCATCGAAGACGCCAACTTTATCCAGGTGGGCCAGGTCCTGCGCATTCCAGGTACCTCCGGGCCGGAGGCTGCCACGGCCGGCCCGACTACAAGCGATCTGACACCAGCAACAGCAGAGACAGCGACACCGCTTCTGTTCAGCGCGGACAGCACCGCCCTGCTCTCCGGCGAGAGTACGATCCTGCGCTGGGAAATAGAAAACGTGGATGCCGTCTTCTA
>JAGWBD010000109.1 GCA_021296065.1 Anaerolineae bacterium | reverse complement strand
CCTTATCCGCGCCTCCGTGCTGGATGTCAGTGGCCAGGACTACAATCGCACCGCGCGCGCCAAGGGCCTGTCCGGGCGCATGGTCTGGTTTCGCCATGGTTTGCGCAACGCCCTGATTCCCATCGCCACGCTTCTCGGCCCCAGCCTCACGGGAGTCCTCAGTGGCGCCGTAGTCACCGAAAGCATTTTTTCCTGGCCGGGTGTCGGTCGGCTGGCCGTCAGTTCACTCCAGCAGAGAGACTATCCAACCGTCATGGCCATCGTAATGCTCGCCTCAATCACAACAATAATAGGCTATCTGCTTTCCGATATGCTGTACGCGCTGATCGACCCGCGCATTCGCCTGCGCTGAGATGTCTTCCCCTGTCGTTAACCGTCTGGAAACGGAAAGTGCACCAGTCGAGGCACAGGCCAGCCCGTCGCTGTTTCAACTCGCGCTTCGCCGCCTCTGGCGTGACCGACTGTCCATGGCGGCAATCGCTGTGCTCCTTTTTCTCACTCTCATTTGTTTTGGTGCGCCTGTAATCAATCTGCTAACCGGGACTAACAGTCGCAGTATTGCTTCTGAATCTTTTTTGGAACCGCTCACTCCCGGCCACATCCTCGGAACCGACGACATTGGCCGCGACCATTTGGCGCGTTTGCTGGAGGCGGGCCAGGTATCCCTTTCGATTGGTTTCCTAGCGGCCCTGATGTCGCTGGCCATCGGCATTTCGATTGGTTTGCTGGCCGGTTTTACCGGGGGCCGCCTGGACGATGTTGTCATCTGGTTCATCACTACCATTCTGCTGATCGCAGCATTCCTCTCGCCCAACGCCACAACCCTGATTCTTGCCCTCGGCATTTTCGGCTGGACAGGTACCGCGCGCCTGGTGCGCGGTGAGACCATATCCTTGCGCGAAAGGGAATTCATCATCAGCGCGCGGGCGATCGGCTCCTCACGCCTGCGAATCATGTTCAGTCACATTTTGCCAAACCAGATGTCAGTCATTCTGATTAATCTGGCGATTGACATCGGCATCATCATCCTTGTTGAGGCTACCCTGAGTTTCCTTGGCTTTGGCGTCCAGCCACCCCAACCCACCTGGGGCAACATGCTCACCGAGTCCCGCAGCTTCATGTATCATGGCCCCCACCTCGTGTTCTGGCCAGGCTTCCTGATCTTTATCACCGTACTTTGTCTTTACGTAATCGGCGACGGTCTACGCGACGCCTTCGACCCCACGACGATCGACTGACCCACGCCTGGTGTTCACTGCAGCACTCTCCGCACATTGGGTTGTTTGCAGGGCTCGTAATCCTCACCAATGATGACTTGATAGTCCACTTCTCGCTGAGGATTGGGCCGGACGTAGAGTCGCTCTTCCCCGATGCCGATTAGTCCGGCGATGCGCTGACTCAGGCTGCCCTTGGTCGCTCCGCTGAAATCGGTCAGAACCGACTCCGGGTGGATTCCATCCTGAGAGAAACCCTCCGCACTGGCGTTCAGGCCCACGCGTACCAACTGACTGGACGCTATCCGGTCACTATCGGGGCGGGAACTACCGTTAAACACGCGTATGGAGGGCCCTTCCAGACGCAGCCGGTTGTCCCTTGGCGGCAAGTAAAATTCTTTCAGAACGGGAAAGAGACCCTCAGGTACGGGCAGCAAGACCTCGGCCCCCGACGGCGCCCTCCAGGGTATCGTGTGCCTGTTCAGTTGCAATGAGTAATAGTGCACGTCATCCGGTCCCAGTCCCAGACCAACCGGCAGCAGGCTGGCCAGCACGTCAATGGCCAGATCCGTCCGCACCAGGGTTTGCGCCAATTGCCACAGCTGTAACAGTTCGCCGGGATTCCCAGGTTGCCCGCTTTCGCGCAGCCGGCTCCAGACACCGCGAAGAATCTGCTGTTGCCGGCGACTGCGTTCCAGGTCCGTGGCACCGCGTCGCGAACGCGCATACCACAGGGCCTCCAGCCCGTCGAATTCATACACGCCTGCGTCCAGCAGCCAGAACTCGCCCTCAACCTTGCGCGCCTCATCCGGGACGCGGGTGTCGTCGTGCGCCTTGTCCCTGATGGCACATTCCACGACGATTTCAACCCCGTCCACAAAGTCGACGATGCGCTGCAAGCCTCCGTAATCCACCAGCACGTGGTAGTGGACATTGATGCCCAGGTTGTAGAGAATCGTTTGCCGTAACAGGTCAAAGCCACCGAGCCGCCAGCCACCCAGTTCCCCATGACCGTATACCCGGTTCAACCGGTTCATCTGCCACGCAGGAATCCAGACCAGCAGATCCCGGGGGAGGCTCAACATGGACGCAGTCCCGGTCGTGCGGTTGACCGAGAGCACGATGATGGTATCCGTGCGCTGGTTCGCCTCGCCCAGTGCGGAGTCGCTGCCAAGCAGCAGAATGTTGACCAGGTCCTGGCCCTGACGATCGATCGGCTCCACCCGGGGCGGAACGGCCGTGATGTCCACGTGGCCCGGCGCCGGGTCACCGACGAAGCGGACCGTGGGCAGGGGTGGTGCGTGAGGCACGATTGTTGGCGCGCCAGGCGCCTGCAAGGGAGACAACAGGGGCACTCTCGCCGCCAGCAAGTGATTTGAGGACGAAACGGCCTGGCGCGTCAAGGCAATTTCCGTCGCAATCGCCGCGAATTGTTCGGCCTGGCCTTCAAACCAGGCCTTTTCTTCCATCCATCGGCGCAGCTCGACGGCAATGAAAATCAGGGTGAGCACGATGAACCCGAGCAATAACAGGGTCAGTGCCCACCTGAAAAGCTTGCCGGTGCCGTTGCGGCGACGATCTTCGGGGACAGGGCGGGCTTGCATCGGCACAGTATAACGGTCGCCCGGCAGCAAGTCAGTGACCTTCGCTGTGCCCGTTGCCGCGGCGTTGACGCGCAGCCAATGCATCGCTACACTCGCCGCCCGCCACCTCGACAGGGACTTGCATGGCGAGCGCTTCCAGCGTACCGGGCCGGCGCCGTGGCAACCGTCTTCCACTGCTGCCCATCATTTCCATCCTGATGTTACTGGGCGCCATTGCCCTGTTCATCATCGAGTTGCTCGATTTCAGCCGTCAGCAGGACCGACTTGGCGCCAGCGTAAGCATTGCCGGCGTGGAAGTGGGGGGCATGCTGCCGGGTGAAGCGGTGGCAGCCTGGGAATCCACTTTCTCCCGTCCACTGACGCTCTGGTTTGACGGCAGTCCGATCCTGCTTGAACCGGCAAGCATTGGCTTCCGCGTCAACAATGCCGCCTTGCTGGCCGAGGCGCGCACAGCCAGTTCCGGCGGCACGGCAAACTGGATGCGCTTCTTTTCCGGCCTCATCGGCGAGGAAATGCGAACCACCGTCAACATTGAACTCAGCGCCACCTGGCAGAATTCCCTGCTGGAGCAGTTGTTGCGCGAAGTCGCCCTGCGTTACGACCGGCCGCCGGATGACGGCGCCTGGGACCTCGAAACGCTTGCCATCGCCCCAGGCGCTGGCGGTCGCACCCTGGATATTGCCGCTGCCCTGCCCCTTGTCGGGGAAGCCTTGCTCAGTGCGCACCAGCGGGACGTGGTCCTGCCCCTGGTTGATACGCAGGCAGGGCCGGTCCACCTGGGCATACTGGTAGAACTGATCCGGTCCTGGCTGGATTCCCAGGGCTTCATTTACGACGGGCAAACCACCATTGCATCGGTCTATATCGTTGACTTGCAGAGCGGACAGGAAATCGGCCTGAACGCCGACGTGGCCATGTCCGCCGCCAGCACTGTCAAGTTGCCGATTATGCTGGATTACTACCGCACGCTAAATCTTGCGCCCACGGACGACGAAGCCTGGCTGATGGCCAATTCGCTCCTGTGCAGTAACAACGCCTCTTCCAACCTCATAATGCAAATCATTGGTGGTGGAGAAAACATATTCCGCGGCTTGCTCAGCGTCACCGAAAACGCGCGTTATCTGGGCGCGCGCAATACCTTCATCACGGCCCCCTTTGATCTCGGCGTTCAAGGCCAGCTGCTTGGCTCCAACGTACCGCCGCCCACGTCACCCAATGCCCGCTTCAACACGGATCCGGACCCCTACAATCAGACGACTTCTGAAGACCTGGGCGCGCTGCTGGGCATGGTATATGACTGCGCCTACCTCGGGTCCGGCCTGCTGGCGGCCAGGCCGGATGGCGAATATACCCGCAATGAATGCCGCCAGATGATTGAGTTCATGAGCGGCAACGACCTGCTGCGCCTGCTGCAAGGCGGCCTGCCACAGGGCACGCGCATCGCCCACAAGAACGGCTGGCTGGAGAATTTGCACGGGGACGCGGGTATCGTCTTCCCGCCCAACGGCCGCAATTACATCATCGCCGTCTTCGTGTGGGAAGACAGTGACTTCTTTAGTTTTGAGCGCGCATGGCCCCTGATAGAGGGAATCTCGCGCGCAGCCTGGAACTACTTCAGCCCGGAACTGGCCTTGCTGGCGCCACGTCAAGACCTGCCTTCTACCGGTGCAGCCGAATGTGAGGGGCCGGATGGCTTTCTGCCGCCCTACGGCCAGGTGAATCTGAACGATATCGACGCCTGGCGCGGTTGAGTTCGTCGCAGGCTGTTCAACCTGCCGTTACAATCCTGGTCTTGAACGGAAGGGGAAGGCTCCCATGAACGCGGGCGTGATCCTGCTGCTGACCCTGGTGCTGGGCGTCATGTTGTTTCTCATTCAGCGCGCCGAAAAGCGACGCCGGCGGCTTGCTACCTTCGTCATGGCGGGCCTTGGTTTTCTGCTGTGGTACTGGGCCAGCTTTCGCCAGCTGGGCAGCGAATTCACGGCGTCCCTGCTGTTGGCGCTGTTACTGAATTTGCTGTTCTGGCTGTTGATCGGTCGCTACAACCCGGTGGGAGACAGCGAATCCGGTATCCGCGTGCTGGGCATGGATGACTGAGCCGTTCTAGCCAATCACGTCCAGGGAAATGACGTCATTGCCCTGCAACATCAGTACGCTGGCCCGCGCAGCGATCGCCTGCGCCACGGCAACAAGCGACTGACCGGCAGCGCTGTCCGACGCAGTCAGCACCAACGGTCTGCCATAATCGCCACTTTCGCGCAGCTCCGCTGCCAGCGGGACGCGCCCCAGGAAAGTCAGATCAAGCTGGCCGGCCAGTTTTTCGCCACCACCGCTGCCAAAGAAATCGCCGCTCATGTTTTCAACCACGCCCAGCAGCGGCACTTCCAGCGTTTCGAACATGGCGGCGCTGCGCAGGGCGTCCGCCACCGCCACGTCCTGCGGCTGGGTGACGACAACAGCGCCCGTCAGCGGGAAGGACTGCGCCAGTGACAGCGGCGCGTCTCCGGTCCCCGGCGGCAGGTCCACAATCATGTAGTCCAGCCGCCCCCAGTTGACGTCGGTGAAAAACTGGCGAATGGCGCTGTGCAACATGGGGCCGCGCATGATCATCGGCTTGTCGGGTGGCGTAAGGAAGCCGGTACTTATGATCTTGACGCCCCAGGCTTCCAGCGGCTGCATCTTGCCGTCGATCACTCTGGGACGGCCGTATCCCAGCCCGGTCATAACCGGCACGTTGGGGTTGAGAATGTCCGCATCCATCAGGCCAACCTGAGCGCCGGCTTCAGCCAGGGCCACCGCGACGTTGGTAGCGACCGTCGTCTTGCCCACACCGCCCTTGCCGCTGGCCACGGCGATAATGCTGTGCATCGGCACGTCGAGGCGGCCATGAATGCGCCGGTCCGTCGGCACCTGCGCGTCCCAGCGTATGTCCAGCCGCTCGATGCCCGGCACCACGCCCAGCACGGCAGCGTTGCAGCGTTCGACGAAAACGTCCTTGAGAGGACAGGCCGGCGTTGTCAGGACAATGGTGAAGCGCGCGACCGGGCCTTCGATCTCAAGGTCCCTGACCATGTCCAGCGACACGATGTCCCGGTTGAGTTCCGGCTCAATTACTGTGGAAAGCGCCTGTCGCAGGTCCTCTGTTCGATTGCTCATATGCGCGCCGGATTCAGGATGACTGTTTCGAGGCGGACTTGCGCGCGCGGGCCGCGGCGCGTTCCGCCTTGGCCTTTTCCTTAAGTATATCCTTGTGTTCCCAACCACCGCGGGCCTGCATCTCCTCAAGTGCGGTAGTCGGCGCTATGCGTTTCCAGTGGCTCATTTCCTTGGAGAGCTTTTGCTTGTCAAAAATGTGCGCGCTGGTCCGGTCATAACTGGCCAGTTCGTAATCGTGGTCCATCTTGATGGCGTCGAAAGGGCAGAACTCGGAGCAATAACCGCAATTCATGCAAATGTCGATATCGATGTAGAAGGCGTCCGGCTCGGGCACCGGCCGGCCGGTCTGCGGGTTTTTGCCGCGCACAATCCAGATACATTGCGGCGGACATACCTTGGCGCAAATGCCGCAACTCGTGCACCAGTCATGGCCCGGCCGATCCGGATGATCGTTGTCCTC
>JAGWBD010000027.1 GCA_021296065.1 Anaerolineae bacterium | reverse complement strand
CCTCCACTTCCAGCCAGTCGACAAAGGTCTCGGTGGTGGTTTCCCAAACGACCGTATCGTCCAGATAGGGATCGTAGCCAATCATCTGGAAGGGCCTGCGGATGAGCTCGCGCACTTCCTCCAGGTAGGGCGCCGGATCAATGACATCGGGCACCAGCGGCCGCGAAACCAGTTCAAGCTGGCGGCGCTGTACCACGGCGGCGCTGTTGCCGATCAGGTTGGCCATCGTCTGACCGACTTCCAGGATTTTGCCCACGCGCCCGCGCACCCCTACCAGGCGCTGGTCGTCCATACTGAAGCTGGCATTGGCCGGCGCTACTTCGACGTCGGTGACCAGATCCAGCAGATAATTCTGGGCCGTGATGTAATCAGTTTCAATCTCGGGTTCGACGTCCCAGCCAAACGGGATACCTGCCATCCCCACGCTGCGGGCTGCGGTCACAGCCTGTTCCGCGTTGAGGCTCAGACCCAGTTCTGCCGGCGTCGCTTCCCAGTAGCGGTCCAGATCGACCAGACGCAGAACAACGTCCCGGCCCCAACCCAGCAGCAGGGCTTCTTTCGCCTCCTCTTCCGTCAAACCGCCAACGTGAACCCCAGCGACCCACACTCCCGGGAAAATGCGGTCCTGCCCTGCATACACAGAGGCGAATGCCAGCAAGGAAAGCGCCAGCAGTGTGCCCGCCAGTGCCAGCCCCACGTGAGTGCGACGCAAGTGCCACAGGAAATCGCGCAGTGGCAACGACATTTCCTGCAGAACCTGAATGGCCGGAGAGTCGATCGGTTGGCCGGGGTTTTCCGCCCGCAACGCGTCACGCTGTCGGCGACGCTGTTGCCGGGCGCGGACGCGACTTGCCGGGCGTTGCCGCCGCGGCACCCAGGTATCGTCCATTGACACACCCTCCCAATCGTGTGCCGGACGTCAGAACATGCAAAAATTATACATGAAGTTTAACGAGCTTCGCTGCGATAGTCCCTGCGAGGCGGGGAATAGACATCAATGGAAAGGGAATCTACAAGCGCTTTCGCACTGTGCTCTACACCGCCCGGGACAGCGTAGCTGTCCCCTGGTTGTATCACCCGCGTTTCAGATCCGATTGTGATCTCCACACGCCCGAATACCAGGTAACCCACCTGATCGTTGCCGTGGCTGTGTGACGCGACCACCGTGCCACGCTCAATCAAAAACTCGCAGAGCATGGCTTCGTCCGTCGTCGCCATCGTGCGCCGCCGCAAGCCGCCGTTCATTTCAATTTGCCCGACATCGCCGGGAGTCACAAAGTAGCCCATGCTGTATCTTCCTGACTCTGCCTGACGCCTGCATTATGCCGCAAGGCCAACGCGGTGACCATACCCCTGATACAATGCGGGATGCCCGCCGCTACAGGATACACCATGTTGCAGACGCAGAAACCCGTCATCCTTGAAATCAACACCTGCGTCTGGTTGCAGTCGATAAATCTCTGCCACGAGAGTCCGCAGACGCTGGCGCAGGTGCCGGACGCGGCCCTTGATCACATCGCCGGGATCGGTACCGACTTCCTGTGGCTGATGGGTGTCTGGACCCGCAGCCCACAAGGTCGCGAGCAGGCGCTTGCCCTGCTGCCACAGTTTCGTGAAGCATTGCCGAATATCGAGGCAGGCGACGTGGTCGCCTCCCCCTACGCCGTATTCGACTGGCAAGTGGCGCCCGAACTGGGCGGCAGGCAGGCACTCGCCGATTTGCGGGGACGGCTGCGCGAGCGGGGCATTGGCCTGATTCTGGACTACGTGCCCAATCACGTCGCGCGGGACCATCGCTGGTTGTACCGCCATCCGGACTGGTTCATTCAGGCCCGGCAACAAGACCTGCAGGAGCGCCCGGCGGACTTTTTCGCCGCTCAAACGTGGGCAGGCCGGCGCATCTTTGCGCATGGCCGTGACCCCTGGTTCCCGGGTTGGACGGACACCGCGCAGGTAAACGTCTTCAATCCGGACTACCGCCAGGCCGTCCGACAAGTGCTGCTTGATCTGGCTGCGCAATGCGACGGCCTGCGTTGCGACATGGCCATGTTGCTCTGCAATCAGGTCTTTGCGACGACCTGGCGCGACCACCTCGACCAGGCTGACGCAGCGCCAGAGGAATTCTGGCAGCAACTGATACCTGCCATTCGTGAAAACTTTCCGGATTTTCTTATTGTCGCTGAAGTTTATTGGGACATGGAGGCGGAACTGCTTCGTCTCGGCTTCGATTACTGCTATGACAAGTCCCTGTACGATGCGCTGCTCTACAGCGACGTGCAGCGATTGCGTGCGATGCTGTCCGCGCCGGTCACTTATCAGAATCGACTGCTGCGTTTCACGGAGAACCACGACGAGCGCCGCGCCATCAGCGCATTCGGTGAGGCCCGCAGCCGCGCTGCCTTCGCCCTGGCGGCAACCCTGCCCGGCGCCCTCCTGCTGCATGACGGACAACTGGAGGGTCGGCGCATCCGGCTGCCGGTGCAACTGGCGCGCAAACCGGAGGAAGTGCCGCATCCGGATCACGAGGACTTCCAGCGGCGCGTGTTGCGGGAACTGCGCTCGGCACCCTTGCGGCATGGCCAATGGCGCTGGTTCGACGTATTGCCGATCCATGAAGGCGACGACAGCCATGCCAGCCTGATAGCGTATGGCTGGGCCAGCGCCGGCGACTGGCGCCTGTTGATCGTTAACCTGGGCGCCCACACCGCCATGGGGCGCGTACCGCTGTCGGCCTGGCCGGAGATTGGCACGGGCCTCTGGCATCTGGAAGATTGCATCGACGACGCCTGCTACGTCCGCGAGGGCCCCGAAATTTCCCGTCACGGTCTGGGGATAATCCTGCCCGCCCGGGGCGCGCACCTGTTTCGCTTTCGGCCCGCATGACGAAGTCCCCGGCCGGCGCCTGCGGCCCGCGCTTCGCTTTATTGCTTACCGGCGCAGCCACCCTGGCCTGGCTCTCGCTGGAGGACCCGTCCCTGTGGCCACCGCTGAGTCTGGGAACGGCCCTCGCCAGCCTGCTCACGCTGCAAGTCCTCGTCGGCCGCCTGTATCGGCGTGACATTGGCGTCGGCCGACGCATTGTGCTGGCCACGGCGGGTGGCTCTCTGGCCGGGGCCTGCGCAGCGCCGATCGCCGTTGGACTGATGCAGTTCAAGAACGTGCAACACGCCCACAGCATTCCAGACTTTCCCGTCGTGATTCTGATTTCCACACTGCAACTTGCGCCTCAAATGGCCCTGGGCGGCGCTCTTGCCGGCATGGCCCTGGGCCTGTCCGGTCTCCTGCTGCATGAAGGCCGTCGAGCGGCGCAATAACGCGTCGGGCGCAAAACCTGGGACCATGTGTGTTACTGTACAGCAACCTGCACAGTGCAGGAAAAGGACTGTGGCAAATCAATTGCTTGTGGGGCCAGTCCTGAACCCGAACAGGGCCTGCCCATGAATTCGAAATTGCGCGAGTGGCTGTGTCAACAGCTGCGCCCCCTGGACGACGTGCGGTTTTGCGTGCCGCCGCCCGTGGCCTTCAATCACGCCCGGACCGACTCCCCGGTCTTGCGCATCGGCTTGTGGACGGGCGTGTTTATTCATGTGCACAGCCTGACGGCAGAGCCAACTGCGCGCCAGCTGCGTCGTACCTTGCAGGGCGACGAAGAAGCCAGTTGCGCATCGCTCTTCATAATGGCTGCCGCCCTCGCACCACAGCCTGACCAAACTTTTGCCCCGCCGGACTGGATGCTGGCCCTTCACAGTTTGGGGCATGAACGCATCTACGTCGGATATGTGAGAGACAGGATTCCCGGCCTGCTGCCGGTGCATCTTGAAGCGCTGAACGGCGGCCTGCGTCACGCATTGCGCTGCGGGCCGGCGCTGCTGCCGCGTCGTTTGCATGTGGGTCGCGTCAGTATCCGGCATCGCAGCGTGCGCGGCTTCTGGAATCTGGCCCATTTCGGCGACGGGCCATTTTGGCAGCAGGCAACGCAGGAGCGCTTTGCCAATGCCAGGCGTTTCGACGAAGGTCCAGGTCAGGCGTCGACGAGGAGCCCGTCTGTTTCTGGCGACGACAGTCTGGCGCGAAGTTTCGCCTTGCTGGGTCTGGAGCCCGGTGCCGCCCGTGAACAGGTGCAGGAGGCCTGGCGCCGCGAGGCGTTCAATCTGCACCCCGACGTCAGCATACTGCCCACCGAGGTCGCGGAAGAACGCTTTCGCGCCCTCAGCGAAGCCCTCGAACACATACGCACTGCGCGTGGCTGGAAGCAGAAACAACGCCCCTGAGCCCCGGCACGTTATACTCGACTGACGTCCATGCAGGGTCAGGCAGCCATGGGTAGCCTAGGGGAAGAGGAAGCGGTTCTGCGGCAGCGCGACTGGACAAGGGAAGCGCTGTGCGCCGCCGGTTTTCGCTACTACCAACCTCGCAAGCGCCTGGTCATGGTGCGCGAATTGGGAAGCGCACGAACGGTCAGGACGGCCGACGGACCGCTTCATGCCCGGCCCGGGGACATGCTGTGCTTCCGGCCGGACGAACAATCGCGCGCTCACCCGGATGACCACGAACACTGGCCCGTACGTCGGGACCTCTTCGAGAAGAATTACCGGCACTGGGACGAGGTGTTGCCGGACCTGGCAGATCTCCCTGTGTTTTTTCAGGCAGGCTGCTCAGCCTGGTACAAGCACGGCGGCGTCTGGGCGCGGAGGCTGGCGACCCGGCAACTCATTCAGTCGCTGGAAAGCGCGGCGCCAGTCCAGGTCGCGGCAGGTCAGTGGCTCCTGATCGGCTCCGCAGGCGAGCCCTGGCACATGGACGACGCAGCCTTTCGCAGCCGCTACCGGGAGCCGGGCGACGCGCCAGGTCCGACCTGATCAGTTTTCCTCGTCGCTGAGAAAGACCTGCCACTCGCCATGCATGCCGCTCTCGGCAACGCCATAGTAGACGCGGATATTGCCGTTGTTGCGTTGCGCCAGGTCAAAGCGCGGTTTGCCATCACGCTGGTAGCGTCGCACCAGGCCGATATCCCCCTGCCACTGCACCTTGCCTTCGCGCACCGGGTTATTCTCCCGGCGTGAAATGGCATAGTGCCACAGCCGGCGCGCAGAGGAACGCGTCACGTTCTTGACAATGTTTCCGTTGCGCAGGTCACGCAGGACATGATAACGCTTGTCGTTGCGTTGCTCCGTGCCGACAATCTCGACGCCGCCACGCGGCGGTCCGACGCCCTTGTCGTCAGAAAGCGCTTCCTCCCCGTCGCCTGCCGCCGCTTCCCGGCCGCGCTCATCTGACTGCGCGTCGTCGACCGTATTCGCAGGCGCGTCGCCCGTCGCCTCCGTTCCTGCCGCCGCCCCTGGCTGAAGCACCAGATTGACGATTTCGTCACGCACGGCGAGGCTGGTCTCACTTTCGGAGCGCACGTAAATTTTGTTGTCCTCGATGGCGTAGGGTTTGTCCTCACCGCGCGGCACGCGCAGGCGCACGACCTGCTTGCCCTGGCTTTCCAACGCGTCAATGGTGACCTCAAGCGTCGGCGTCAACATGCTGTTGATCGCCTCACTGAGGTTCTTGATGCTGTCCTTCACGCGGCTCACGCCGGCGGGTTCCTGCTTGCGGTCGTCGCTGGCCCCCACCCAGATGGTGCCGCCATTGCCGTTGGCGAAGGCGCACACGTCGCTGATGATATTGTAGAGACGGCCGCCACGACGCGTCATCGATTCGTGGAACGACTGAATGACGCTGCTGCCATCTTCGCGCGCCAGGGCCACATAATCGTAACTGTTGCTGCTCACGGTCCAGGGTCTTGAGCGCGAGAAGTCGTTGCTGCTGAATAACTCCAGCAGAGCCGGGAACGAGCGCTCCGGCAATTGCACCTCTGTCACGCGGTCGCCGATGCCGAGGTGCCGGGCTCTTTCCCTTCCTCTGGCGACGCGCAGCCGATGGGCGTCCGAGCCCTGCACACAACGCATACGTCGCGGATATTCCGGCTTGGTGCCCGAGAAGAAACGCTGCGTGCTGTTGCGCGCCCTGCTGGTCAGGTCGGTGACCTCCAGCGCGTGTAAATTGGTGTCCTGCGTGTAGGCGATGCGAGTCTGACCCCCGAAATCCACGCCACGCATGGCCACGCCATGCGTGCTGTTGACATGGGCTGCGATGCAGATGCCACCCGCCTCATTGATCAGGCGATAGGCCGTGAGCACGTCGGAGGAAGCGCCGACGCGCGAGGACCCGGATTCCAGCGCCTCGGTTGGCACGTTCAGACTGAGCAGCACGTGCTCCAGTTGACGCAGGGGAGTCTCCGGCGCAAAAATGCCAAGTATGTGAAATCCCAGCGTGGCGGTGAATTCGAATCCCGGAAGCACGAGGATTTTTTCGAGCAACCGGCGGTAATCCGCCAGTATGTCGCTCTCGGCGGCCTGAATGCGACCCAGTTTTTCCAGCCAGGTCAGTTGTTCGATCTCCTGCTGCATGGCGGCGTATCCGCCGACCGTGTTGTGGTCGGTGAAGGCGATGATGTCGAGGCCGCGACTATCGGCCTGTCGCAGGATGTCGAGGGTGGAAACAGCGGGCTCCTGATAGTCGTCAGAAGCGGGTGTGTGCAGATGCAGGTCGGCGCGATACCACTTCATGCGCGCCTTGCGTCTGGTTGGCAAGCTCTTCGTCTCTCTCACAGCGGCCGCCATCTTCAGGGCCGCAAGGTCATATGAAGGTACATGTTGGCTGCAACCCCGCGTCGCAGCCCTTTCCTGCGGGTCGGCAGGCGTCTGCGTTCAACATCACCTGCCGCCTCACAACAGTATAACGTAGCAGGGACCTCAGGTTAATTCCACTTCCTTTAACGAGGCGCCCAGCACGTCATCCACTTGCTCCGCCAGCACAAAACTCAACGAGTCTCGTACTTCGTCCGGCAGGTCGTCCAGATCGTTTTCGTTCTTGTGCGGGATGACCACCGTGCCGACGCCGAGACGATGCGCGGCCAGCACCTTGTCCTTGATGCCGCCCACCGGCAACACCTGGCCGCGCAGGGTGATTTCGCCCGTCATGGCCACGTCGCTGCGCACCGGGCGCCCGGTCAGCAGGGAGGCCAGGGCCACAGCCATAGTCACGCCGGCCGAAGGGCCGTCCTTGCGCACGGCGCCGGCGGGCACGTGCAGATGGATGTCATTGCTCTCAAAGAGCGCCGGATCGATATCCAGCGTCCCGGCCTGCGAGCGGACATAACTGAGCGCCGTAAGCGCACTCTCCTGCATCACCTCGCCCAACTGACCGGTATATTGAAAGCCCTTGCTGCCGGCCATGCGCGCCGCCTCGACAAAGAGCACCTCGCCACCCACCGGAGTCCAGGCCAGGCCGGTCGCCACGCCGGGGCGATCGGTGCGACCGGCGATTTCCTCGCGCCAGCCGAGACGCGGCTTGCCCAACAATTCGCGCAGCAATTCCGTGTCGATCTGTACGCTGTCCTGCTGGCCCTCGGCGATGCGGGTGACCACCTTGCGCGCCGCGCGCCCGATCTCCCGCTCCAGACTGCGCACGCCGGCCTCGCGCGTGTAGTCCCGGATGAGCAACTGCAAGGCCTCGTCGTCAAAAGCAATCTCGGCAGGACGCAGGCCGTTCTCACGGGTCTGCCGCGGCACGAGATACTGTTTCGCAATCTCCTGTTTCTCAAGTTCGGTGTATCCGCTGAGCTGGATGATCTCCATGCGGTCCCGCAGCGGACCGGGAATCGGTTCCAGCTCGTTGGCCGTGGTGATGAAAAGCACTTCGCTCAGGTCAAGCGCCACGTCCAGATAGTGGTCGCGGAACTCAAAATTCTGCTCGGGATCGAGCACTTCCAGCAAGGCACTGGCCGGGTCGCCACGAAAATCGCGGCCCAGCTTGTCGACCTCGTCCATCATAATGACCGGGTTGATGGACTCGACGCGGCGCAAGGTCTGGATCAGGCGGCCCGGCATGGCGCCGACGTAGGTGCGCCGGAAGCCACGAATCTCGGCTTCGTCACGCACGCCGCCCAGGCTCATGCGCACAAACTCCCGCCCCATGGCTCGCGCAATTGAAGCGCCCAGCGAAGTCTTGCCGACGCCCGGCGGCCCGACAAAAGCCAGGATAGCGCCCTTGCGATCGCGCCGGATGTGGTCCGCCGGCTCGTCCCGCGCCTCCTCTTCTTCAGCGCGTTCGGCGCGTAACTTGCGCACGGCCAGGTATTCAAGGATGCGCTCCTTGATATCCTTTAGACCATAGTGGTCCTCGTCCAACACGGCGCGGGCGTGGCCGATGTCCAGTTTGTCCTCGCTGCGTTTCGACCAGGGCAGGCTCGTGATCCAGTCCAGCCAGGTGCGAATGACGCCGTATTCGGCGGCCGCCGTTGGCAGTCGCGACAGGCGCTCCAGTTCGCGCAGACCCTCTTTCTGCGCCTCATCGGTCATGCCGGCATCCATGATTCGTTTGCGGAACTCTTCGATTTCCGCAGTGTGCTCGTCACCTTCACCCAACTCACGCTGAATGGCCTTCAACTGTTCGCGCAGAAAATACTCGCGTTGCACCTTCTCCATGCCGGACTGCGCCTCGGTCTGGATCTTGCGACCCAGCTCCAGCACCTCCAGTTCCTTGCCCAGCAGGGCCATCAGATGGCGCAGCTTGTCTTCCAGCGAATCGATCTCCAGCAGATTCTGCGCCTCGCCCAGTTCGATGCGCACGTAGGTGGCAATGGCATAGACCAGTTGCAAGGGGTCTTCCATGTTGAGCGCGGAAGATATGAGTTCGCCGGGGATGCTGGGAACCAGTTCGGCCATGCGGGTGAACTGGTCAACCACGTTGCGCGTCAGGGCCTCGATTTCCAGTTCTTCCGCCTCAACATCCTCAGGGATCTCGCTGACGCTGGCCTTCAGCCAGGGTTCATGCGCCACGAATTCGTCGATGCGCAGGCGCGTCAGGCCCTGCACCAGCAGGCGCAGCGTACCATCCGGCGAGCGCGACATGCGGTGAATCGATGCGCGCGTGCCGACGCGGTAGATCTCTTCCGGGCCAGGCGTTTCGTTGTCGGGGTCCATGGACGCCACAAGGCAGATGACCCGGTCTCCGTTAACCGCATCGTCCACCAGTTTCATGCTGCGCGGCTGGCCCACCGTCAGAGGGACCGCAGTTTGCGGATAGACGACCAGGCCCCGCAGCGGAAGCACCGGCAGGTCCGGCGACTGCAACGCTTCTTCCTCGTCCATGCCCTCGGGAAGGACTTCCGCGCCGTTGACCTCCGCGTTTTCGATGAATTCAGGTGCTTCTTCGTGTTCCGCGACCGGGTCGCTCATGGCATTGTCCAGGTTTCCGACGGGATGACCCTGTTGCAGGGTACCTGAACATTGTGGCACCGGGGAGTTAATGTCACGTTGGAATCCACGCCCTGTCTGCAAATCTCCTTGCGGGCCTGCTACCAGTCACCGGCATAGACGACGCTCCAGGGTTGCATTTGCCGCACAGTCCACGCGTAATGCAATTCAATCAGCTGGCGCAAGTGCAAGAGGTCGTGGGCCACCCAGGCGGCGAGCATGTCACCGGCGTGGAACTGCGCGCCCCATGGTGTTGTGACGGCTGTGCTCAGGTCCGGCTTGCCCAGACCGCGTAGCCACGCCAGCGATTCCTCGCGGGCCGTGCTGAAACGCTGCAGCGACTCAGCCAGGTCGCGCTGGTTGTAGCGGCGTTCCAGCACCCATGCGCCCGGGTCTATGGGCGGCCAGGGTTCGCCAGGGCGGTGCAGGACGCAGTCCAGTCTGGTGCGAAAGTCCGCGCTTTCCTCGTCGGCCAGATGGTTGATCACCTCCAGCACAGACCAGGAAACCGCGTCCGGGCGCCAGCGCGCCTGCATATCGCTTACACCCGCACAGAGCTGTCGAATGTTTTTCGCCTGCGCCGCCAGTTGTGTTACAGGCAGGGATTCAGTCATTTCGCCTGCGCAGTTTGTTGATGCGCGTCAGGATGGCCTTGTGCAGGGGCTGTTGCTGTGCCCGGCGGCGCCCGGCAGCGGCCTCGCGGGCGGCGACCATCTCTTCCTCGGCGCGTCGCGATGCCCGCTCCTGCTCAGCGGCCAGCGCAAGCCGGGCACCAAAGGCTTCCTCGCCACCGCGCCGTCGGTAGAATATCAGTCCAATGGCCAGCAGGAACAGCAAGCCCACGATCGTCTGGTTGACGTTGAGCGTGTTGATTAGCACGATCTCGACGCGAATGAACTCCAGCAGGAAACGACCGGCGCAGTAGAAGGCGACGTAGACCAAAAAGATGTCGCCCGGCAGGCGCCGTTGCCAGCGTCGGTGGAGATTGAGCAGGACCAGAAAGGCCAGCAAGCTCCATAGCGATTCATACAGGAAAAGCGGGTGGAAGCCGGTGTCCAGCGGGAATTCCACCAGACTGCGATAGGGCGCGACGCGACTGGAGGCGTCAATGGTGATGCCCCAGGGCAGATCGGTGGGCGTGCCGTAAAGCTCCTGGTTGACGAAGTTGGCCCAGCGGCCGATCGCCTGCCCCACCGGCACCGCCACCGCGGCGATATCCAGCCAGGGGCCGGGCATCAGGCTATTACGGCGCAGGTAAACCAGCACGCCCAGCAGGCCGCTCCCAACCGCGCCGAAGATGCCCAGGCCGCCGCTCCAGATGGCGATGGCGCCCTGCTGCATGTCGAAAAAGTTCTGCAACATCCAGATCGTGCTGATGCCTTCATCCACCAGCGCGGCGGGCGGGAAGAAGACGAACCACAGACGCGCGCCGACAATGGCCGGAATGATGCCCCAGGTCAACGCGCCCCAAATGTGCTCGGGATCGTGACCGCTGCGGCGCGCCAGACGCGCCGCCACGTTGGCGGCCACCAGCATCGCCACAACGAGAATGATGCCGTAATAGCGCAGCTGAACGCGGTCAAAGAGGACGATCAGCTCTCGCTCAAATTCCATCTGCCTTCTCCCTCAAGGTTCCCGTCGGTAGACCAGCCACAGGCGTTGCAGCGCCGTCAGGTTGCTGCCCAGGGCGAGCAACCACAGCCCCGGCAACAGGAGCGCGGGTATCAGCAGGGCCAACAGCAGAACCAGAACGCGCTCCAGGCGCGTGAAAATTCCTTCGCGCAGCGCAATGCCTGCCTCGCCGGCCCGGGCCCGCACGTAACTGACGCCGTAGCTGCCAGCCATTGCCAATAGGGCCGGCGCCAGATGATCCATCTGCCCCAGACTGGCGAAATAATACACCAGCGCTGCGAACATTGCAGCGTCGGCGTAACGGTCCAGGGTGGAATCCAGCACGCTGCCGAAACGACTGTCCCGTTGCGCCGCCCGCGCGACCGCGCCATCCAGCGCGTCCAGCGGCAGGCTGATCAACAGCAGCAGGCCGCCCGCCTGCAAGCGTCCCTGCGCGATGAACAGGGCCGCCAGCAGCGTCAGCGCGAAGCCGGCGAAGGTCACGGCGTTCGCCGATACGCCAAGGCGATGCAGCGCCAGGCCCAGCCACGCCAGGTGACGACCCGTCAAGTGACGGAGACGGCCGCTCAGTGTGGCACCGGAGCCCGTCACAAGCGACACTTGCCCTTCACGTTATTCGTCGCTACACTCAGTCCGTTCGGGGCGTGGCGCAGCCCGGTAGCGCGCACCGTTCGGGTCGGTGAGGTCATGGGTTCAAATCCCGTCGCCCCGACAGGCATCCCGCACTTACAGTGCGGGATTTTGCTTGCCCCATCATGGATACGAGTCGTCAGCGTCGGCATCAGACTCCTGCCCTATCCTTCTCCCGCCAGGGCCGCCCGCAGCGTGGCGCGCCGTCCGCTCAAGTCAAAACAGGCGTACTGGTTGCCGCTCATCAATTGCGTGGCCAGCGCCATGGCTTCGCTTTCGTCAAACGTGCCCAGGTCCACCTCGGCCCGCAGCGCGCGCGTGATGCCGCGCCGCGCCTGCTGCGCATAAGCCACGGCGCCGTTGGGCCAGGCGGTATCGCCACCGAAGGCGAAAATCTTGTTCAGCGGCACGCTGTGAATCATGCGCCGCAGAAAGTCGACGTTGCTGTGCGGGTCGATGCTCCAGGCCCAGCACATGTCCACCCACACGTTGGCGTAATGCTTGGCCAGCGCGGCCAGTTCGGCGTCGTAGGGCCAGCCGCTGTGCATCAGCACAAAGCGCGTGTCGAGATGTTCGGCCAGCAACGCGCACAGGTTACCGGGCCTGATGAAATCCACCGGCATGCGGTTGTTGCCGGCATAGTAGCCGGTGTGAATCTTGAGCGGCAGATTGTATGCTGCCGCCAGCGCGGCGCCGCGGTCCAGGCACCAGTCGCCCAGACACAGCCGCTCCGCCACGTCCAGTTCCTCGCCGCGCAGATGCCTGGTCAGGACCGGCGCCACCTCATCGCGAGTCCGTTTGCGCCAGAGCAGCGTGCGGTCGTAAGCGTGCTGAGTCTTAACCGCAATCGCCAACGGACCATACCTTGCGTAAAGCGCCTCCAGACCGGCGTCCAGACTGGCCAGGTTTCGGACTTCAATGCCCGTCTCCTCCGCCAGCGCCTGTGGGTCAAACACCCCCACAGCAAAGTCGCGCAGCGAAAAGTCGTAGAGGAAAAAGTCGGGTCCGGATGCGTCCGGCGCGCAGAGCCATTGCATGTCGTCAGTCTGGATGTGGTCCAGCCGACCGCGCTCGCGCAATATACGCAGACGTTCGCCCGGCTGCCTCAGCTGACGATTGATGGCCGCCGCGGCCTCGATGCCCGCCACGCTGATCTCATCCATGCCGTAGACCTCGCGCGCGACACTGCGGGTGGCCTCGCCATACCCCGTGTGGCGACAGTGTTGCCAGGCTTCGCTGACGCCCGTCCAGCGCTGCTCAATGTCGGCATTTGTGCTGTCGAGCAAGGCGTTGACGGCTCCCTGTGTGGCGCCGGCCGAGACCAGGTCCGCGGCGACGTAGTTGCCGAAGAGGTCGACCAGCACGTCCGGTCCCTCGTCCACGTAGCGCTGTTCCGGTTGCATGTGCTCGTGCGTGTCCACCATCCATGCCTGTCTGACGTGCTCTGCAAGCTCCGTCATTGCTGTGCTCCTTGCAATTCGCGAGTTCGAACCGCTTTCACAACATCTCCGAACGACGCCTGACAAAACCGCTACCGAGATAGTCGCGCAGGGTCAGACTGCGTTGGGCCAGCAGCGTTTCCAGCCTGTCGCGCACGACCGGGGCATGGCGGTTGGCGACGAGCCAGCGACAGGAGGCAACCAGCCTGGCTGCAACAAGCGTCTCCAGGTCGTACCGCCTTGCCGGTGACAGCGACCTGCGCGCCGTATAGCCCGACCAGAGCGCCCGCGCCAGGGCCTCGCCCCCGGGCAAGCCGGTGAATTGCAGGGTGGCCGGCGCCAGGTCATACAGAAAGCAGCCCCAGGCGCAATTGTCAAAATCCAGCGCGCTGGCTCCATCATCGCCGAAGAGGCAGTTCTTCGCAATCAGATCGCCGTGAACAAGTCCCCATGCGCCTGGCTGGCCCCGCAATCGATGGCACTGGGCGCGGGTCCGGAGCTCCACCAAATGCATTGCTTCACGCAACTCGGGGGAGAAATATTCCTCACTGCCTGGGGAAGCGTAGGGTGAGTCTTCGCCGAAGAGACCATCGGCATCCAGACTCGGTCGCACAAAGCCGGGTGGGGCTTGCCAGCGCAAGGCAAAGTCATGCAGGCGCGCCAACAGGTTGCCCATGGCCCACGCGTGTTCTGACGTCAGTTCCTCAGGCGTCAGCGCCTTGCCGGGAAGCCAGCTCAGTAAACTGCATCGCTGCGGACCGGGCAGCCCTTCCAGCGCAACTTCCGCCAGCCATTCGCCCCGTAAGGTGGCGCGGGGGCGCGGTACCGGTAAACAGGCGCCAGATAGCGCCTCCAGCCAACGCAACAGGGATTGCAGTTCATCACTGCGCGCGTCGCCAGGGTGTAGCCGCAACACGTGGCGTCCCTCCCCGGTCTCCAGAGCGAAGACGGCGCGGGTCAGGGAAGGCAGGCGCCAAACGCCAATCACTTCCATTCCGAAAGCCGAAGCGATGTCAGGCGCGGCAGCTTCCAGCGCGGCAAGACGCTGTTCATGATCAGGGATGGCGCACACGTCACCAGCATAGCGGGTCGGTATTGCGCTGTCAGCCAGCAGAATGCATGATGCCCCTGAACGCCGGATCATTAGTGGAGTAAGTCGCCGTGTTCCCCGCCTGTCGCACAGCTTCATCCTCATGAGTCCCCCACGTCGACGCAACGCGCCTGCGCGGCCGCAACAGCTTTGCGAGGCCGAAGTCGTCGCCGGTCTGAAAAACCAGGCGGCCAGCGAGTTGCGCACCCGCTTCGGCTCCGACGCCCGTCTGCTGCGCAAGGCAAGACTCGATGAACTGCCCTTTCACTACCGCGGAGAGCTGGCGGCGCTGGGCACGGTCGGCAAGAGCAATGCGATTAACCTTGTGCAACACTTCGACATCCCGCGGCCGGCAGCCTTGCTCGGCCACCAGCATCAGACACGCCTGCTGCGCCAGATTGACAGCGTACGCGGCCTGCACGACTCGGGAAGTTTCCAAAGCTTTCGCATCAGCGCCGCCGGGCGCGATTCAACTGTCATGCAACGCCTGCGAGACGCCATTGCCAGCCAGACGAGACTGGTTTACGACGAACGGGAGGGCGACCTGCTGCTGCGCATCCGCAAGGCGGACCTGCACAATGGCGGCTGGGAAGCATTGACCCGTCTGACGCCGCGGCCGCTTTCCGCCCGCAACTGGCGCGTCCGCAACCTGCCCGGCGCGCTCAACGCCACCATCGCCGCCACCATGATCGAAATGACCCATCCACAGCCGGAGGACCGCTTCTTCAACCTGATGTGCGGCAGTGGCACCCTGCTCGTCGAACGCCTGTTGCGCGCGCCCGTGCTGGCCGCGGCCGGCTGTGACACGGACCCCCATGCGCTGCATTGCGCCGCGGACAACCTGCGCGCCGCCGGCGCGGCAGATCTCGCGCAACTCTTCCCGATGGATGCGACCAGACTTGACTTGCCGGACGCCAGCATCGACGTGCTCTGCGCGGACCTGCCCTGGGGCCAGCTGCTGGGCTCGCACGAAACCAATCTGACGCTCTACCCTCAGGTGCTGGCCGAGGCTGCTCGTGTGGCGGCGCCGGGCGCGCGCGCCGTCCTCATCACTCACGAAATCCGCCTGATGGAACGCGTGCTGCGCGAGTGCGCTGACCGCTGGACCTTACAGCAGGAAGTCAAGGTCTTTCAGGGCGGGCTGCACCCCCGCATTTATCTGCTTGGGCGGCGCAACTGACTTGCCCGCCTACAGGCCGGCTTCCTTGGCCTCGTTCCAAAGCGCATCCAGTTGCGCCAGACTGTGTTCGATTAGCGGCCGACCGGAGTCTCGCGCGCCTTCCTCGACATGGCGAAAGCGACGCCGAAAGCGGGCGTTGGCGCCGCGCAGGGCGCCTTCCGGTTCCATCTTCAGCCAACGTGCCAGGTTAACCAGCGTAAACAGCAGATCGCCCAGCTCCTGCTCGCGTTCCGCGTCGGTCTGCGCCGCCTGCAGTTCCTTCAGCTCCTCACGCAGCTTGTCCAGCACCTGTGCCATGTGCGGCCAGTCGAAGTTGACCTTCGCCGCGCGCTCCTGCAGGCGCAGGGCCTCCAGCAGGGCCGGCATGCCGCGCGGCAAACTGTCCAGCAGATAGTCTTCTTCCTTGCCGACGGCGGCCTTCTCGGCGCGTTTGAGTTCCTCCCAGTTGTGCAGCACGGCTTCAGGGTCACCCTGAACGTCTACGTCGCCCCAGACGTGCGGATGGCGGCGGATCATCTTGGCATTGATATGTTGCAGCACGTCGGCCATGCGAAAACGCCCCTCTTCCGTGGCGATCTGCGCATGCAACACGATCTGCAGCAACAGGTCGCCCAGCTCTTCGGCCAGCGCCGCCGCATCGCCCTCCTCGATGGCCTCCAGCACCTCCCAGGCCTCCTCGATCAGGAAGCGCCGCAGGGATTCATGCGTCTGCTCGCGGTCCCAGGGGCAACCTTCGGGCGCGCGCAAATGGGCGATGATCTCCTGCGCGCTTTCGAAGCTGCTGTGCTCCCCCAGCGCGGGCAGGTAAAGCGCCGTCATCGCGCCGATCCCCTCGCTGCGATCGAGCGCGTAGAGCGGCAAGGTCTCGACCCGCACGTCGGCCCTGCCGGCGCTGTGCACCAGCTGCAACTCAAAGTCCTCCGGGTACTGGTTCATCAGGGTCAACTTGATGTCGGAAGCGACTGCCGCGCTGTAGACCTGGGCCAGCAGCGCCGGACAGGCGGGATTGATCGGCGGGTGATGCATGCCCGCCACCTGCAGGCCATCCAGCAGTTGCAGACCCTCCAGCGCATCGACGCCCAGTTGCGCCAGCAAAGGCTCCACGAAACTGACGCCGCTGACGATTTCAATCGCGATGCCCTCCGCGCGCGCCCGTTGCAGCAGGCCGGTCGTGGTGGCCTCGCCCACCAGCGGGTCGCCCGGCACGGCGTAGACCAGGTCGCCTTCGCGCGCGGCAGCCATCAATGTGTCGATGATCGCCTCGTAAACATCTTCGAAGCGATCATGCGTCTCATAGAGCGCGTCGAAGCTTCGATAGCGCAAGGTCTTCGGCAAGCCTGGCACACAGCCATGTTGCGCCGTGCGCAGGTACAGATGTGACGCAGATGTCAGGGTATGCCAGGCCCGACGCGTCAGATCCTCTCCATCGCCCGGCCCCAGCCCAACGATTGTAATGCCCATCTGTACGCTTCCCCCGCCTTTTGCCGGCCGCGAACACCTGTGCTATGCTAGCCGCCTCACTTTGGCCGCGCAAGCCAGGAGTCGCCCGTGCCCGATCTGCCCGCCAGCCCGATTCCCCTGTATGCCAGTCGTGCGCTGGCGCTTTATGCCCAGCGGCTTGCGGCTCCCCCGCAGGTTACAGCGAACGCGGAGGCCATTTTCGACACGGTAAAAGGCCTGGGCAGCATCCACATCGACACCCTGCAGGTGGTCGCCCGCAGCCAGTATCTGGCGCTGTGGAGTCGCCTCGGCAATTACGACACGACGCTGCTGGACGAGTTGCTCTTTCACCCGCAGAAAAAGCGTCTCTTTGAATACTGGAAAAAAGCCGCGTCGGTCATTCCCCTTGAACACTATCGCTACAGCTTGCCCAGAATGCGACAGCGTCTGGAAGAGCCGCGCAAAAGCTGGGTCAACTGGCTGAAAAGAGAAAGCTCGGCCGAGGCCCTGGAACTGGTGCGGAAACGCATTGCGTCGGAGGGCGCCCTGCGTGCCGCCGACTTCGAACATGACCGTAAACGCGGCGCCTGGTGGGACTGGAAGCCGGCCAAGGCCGCGCTCGAATACCTCTACGGGATCGGCGAATTGATGATCCGCGACCGCGTCAACTTCCAGCGCGTCTACGATCTGCCGCAACGGACCTTGCCGGCCTGGGTGGACAGGACAGCCCCCACCAGGGAGGAAGCCGACCGCCACGACGTCGAGCTGGCCTTGCGCGCCCTGGGTTTGTGCCAGGCGTCATCCCTGGCGGACTACACATATTTGCTGCAACAGCGCATTCGGCCCGTGCTGGAAGACCTTCGGGGTGAGGGTCTGCTGTTTAATGTGACGGGCGAAGCCAGCGGCGGCGGCACCTGCGAATTGCTCCTGCACCGCGAGCGACTCGAAGACCTGCAGCGCGCGCTGGATGGCGACTTGCAGCCTCGCCACAGCACTTTGCTCAGCCCTTTCGACAGCCTGCTCTGGTCCAAGCGGCAGGGTCACGTCTTCTGGAACTACCAACACGATATTGAACTCTACGTGCCGCAGCCCAAACGCAAATGGGGCTATTTCACCCTGCCGCTATTGCACCGCGACCGCCTTGTCGGCCGCCTCGACCCCAAACTGGAGCGCGACACGGGCACCCTGCACATTCGCGCGTTGCACCTGGAGCCGGGCGTAGAGCCGGACGAGCGCCTGGTCAGCGACCTGGCGGCGGCGATCCGCGATTTCATGGCCTTCCACGACGCGACGCAGTTGAAGTTCGGCCGCAGGGGCCATGTGCAATTCCGCGTGAAACTGCGCGGTGAACTCGGTGTCTAGCGGTCACGCCGTCGCCGGGGACTACTCTCCAGCGCTCGCGTCAGAAAGCTTACGGCTTCGTCCACGCCCTTCTCTGCACGTAACCGCTCGCCGATCACCTCCGCCCTTTGGCGCAGGTCCGAATCTGTCGTAAGCTGCAGCAGGGCGCGGGTCAGTCGCTCAACTGTAAGGCGCTTGTGGGCAATCGGCGGCGGACTGACTCCAAGAGTATGAAGGCGCCGGGCCCAAAAGGGCTGGTCGGCAAAGCGCGGGATCACCAGCGCCGGCCGGCCGGCGCGCAGTCCCGCGCCCACAGTGCCCGTGCCACCATGATGCACCAGCGCCCTCATGCGGGGAAAAAGCCACTCATGCGGCGCATAGTCCAGGCGCAGCACGCTGTCCGGCAGGTCGCGTTCGCCCAAACCGGCCCAGCCACCCAGCAACACAGCGCGCAGACCCGTCCCTTGCAGGGCTTGCAGGATGATTTCGGTGGTCCTTTCGGCATCGCGCTCCATCATGCTGCCGAATCCAACATAAATCGGCGCCGGGCCATCTTGCAGAAAGTCCAGCAAGGCGTCTGATGGCCGCCATTCACCATCCTGCAGGAACCAGTAGCCACTGATGGCGGTCCGATCGTCCCAGTCCGCCGGTTTCGCGATCATTTGCGGACTGAATCCGTAGACGACCGGGTCCGGTCGCAGATGCTGGTTATCGTAGGGACGGCGGGTTGGCGATAGCCCAAGATGGCGAACGCGCACAGCGTTGAAATTGTCGCGCATCAAATGCCAGGACAGGCGCCGTTGCACTTCATGGCTCAGCCTGTTGTAGTGCCCTGCCAGAGGCAGGTGCCGCGGCCACTGCGGAAACAGGAGTGAAGGAAAGGCGCGTGTTGGGTGAAAGGGTTGCAGCCAGACTCCGGCCGCCGGGATTCCCAGTTTTTCAGCGATCGGCGCGACGACCAGCATGGTCGTGACGGCGTACAGCAGCGCATCTGCATCCTCGCATAGTTGCAGCACGACGCGCGTTTGCTGGTCGAGCATGTCGCCGGCCAGATCGCGCATGGCGCGCAGGTTGGCCAGCGGATTGCCGCCGGTCTCCAGCCAGCGCAAGCCACCCTCGGATCGCAATATCTCCTGTGGGCTGGCGTCCGTCAACTCCAAGCACGCCAACCCGTGTCGACGGACCAGGGGCTCATGATAGCGGCTGGTGGCGATGCGTACCTGAAAGCCGGCTTGCTGCAACCCCTTACCCAGCGCAAGATAGGGCTGAACGTCGCCGCGCGAGCCGAAGGTGCAGAGGGTCAGGCGCACCGGAGTCTCCGGCCCTGGTTCAGGGCGGCGGCGCGATGCACACCAGCAAGGTCAATCGTTCCGCGCCTTCGTTGCGTACGCCATGCGGCACGCCGGCCCGCGTCCAGACCACAGTGCCAACGCCAACGCAGCGCTCTTCCCCAGCGACACTAAAGACTCCCTCGCCCTCAAGCACCTGGTAGACCTTGTCCTGGTCACTATGGTCGTGGACCGCCTGCTCCTGACCAGGTTCAAGACAGTTGAGGCCGACCATCAACTGCTCGCCGCTGAACAGGGTTGTCTTGTGGTGTTTGTCGGCCCTGGAGCCGACATGTTCCCTGTAGTGGGTGAAATTGCTCATCTTGTCCCCCGCAAGCAAAAGGCAGGCCCGCCGGCCTGCCCTGAATCTTCCTACTCGCGCCAGCTAACTGGATTAGCGCTTGGTGTAGGTGGGCGCCTTGCGCGCGCGACGCAGACCGGGCTTCTTGCGCTCCTTGACACGCGGATCACGCGTGAGCAGGTCCTTCGACTTAAGATCCGGCTTGAGGTCCGGGTCGATTTTTAGCAGCGCGCGGGCGATGCCCAGGCGAATGGCGTCGCGCTGGCCGGAGATGCCCCCGCCCTGCACGTGAACGCTGATGTTGTATTGCCTTTCCTGGCCTACAGCACGCAGCGGCTCGGAAATGTTGTCGAGGTCGCCGTGCCGCGGCAAATAGTCGTCGGCCTCACGGTCGTTGATGATGATGTTGCCCGTGCCCCCTGGAAACAGGCGCACGCGGGCGGTAGCAGACTTGCGACGGCCGATACCTTCGTAATATTGTGCCGACATGTCAGTTGATCTCCTGAAGCACCAGCGGTTGCGGATTCTGGGAACCGTGCGGATGCGCTTCGCCGGCGTAGACGCGCAGCTTTTTCATGGTGCGCCGGCCAAGGGCGTTCTTTGGCAGCATACCCCGCACCGCCGATTCTATGACGCGCTCCGGGAATCGCTGCAACTGGTTGCGCAAGGAAATGGTCTTGAGCCCGCCATTGTAACCCGAATGGCGATAGTAGTTTTTCTGGTCAAGTTTGTTGCCGGTCACCGCGACTTTTTCACAATTGATGACGATGACGAAGTCACCAACGTCCGCGTTGGGCGTGAAAGCGGGCTTGTGTTTGCCGCGCAGGACGGGCGCAATGCGTGAGGCCAGGCGACCGAGCGTCTGCCCGCTGGCATCCACCACCCACCAGTTGCGGTCGATGTCTCTTTCACGAGCCACCCAGGTTCTGTATTTCGCCACGGCTTCCTCCGGCAGGCCCGAATGGCCGTTGCCTCACTGAACCGCGCCATTCTACGGGCTGCGGCCAGGGGATTCAAGGCGCAATCAGTCCGCATACCGGACCTCAAGCAACACCAGACCGCGGGCCGGCGCCAGGGTGCCCGCCTGAGAAAGATCGCCGCTGCGGAAGATTTGTTCAAACGCTGCCAGGTCCAGTCGACCCCGGGCCAGGTCAACCTGCATTCCGACCATGCGCCGAACCATGTGGTAGAGAAAGGCGTTGCCTTCCACCCGGTAGCGCAGCAATTGGCCGCGCCGCAAGGGTTCCCGTGTCCAGCAGGACCGCACGATTCGGCGGACGGTATTGTTGCCCTGCGGCGCCTGACCGAAGGCCCCGAAATCGTGTTTGCCAACCAGCAGCGCCGCCGCCTGCCGCAACGCATCGACGTCCAGTTCATCGAACACTTGCCAGGCGCGGCGCAGCCAGAGGGGCTGACGCATCCCGGCATTCACGATGCTGTATTCGTAAACTCGCGCGAGCGCATCAAAGCGCGGGTGAAAGTCCGCCCGGGTCTCTTGCAGGGTTTGCAGGGCGATGTCTTCAGGAAGCAAGGCGTTGAGCGCCCGCAATAACTGCAATTCGCTGTGGCGCCAGGCCAGATCAAAGGCGATCACCTGTCCGCTGGCGTGCACGCCACTGTCGGTGCGGCCGCTGGCGAATACGGTGACTGGATGGCGCGCCAGTTGCTCAAGCACCGATTCCACGGCGCCCTGAATGGTCGACGTGCCGGCTTTCTGGCGCTGAAACCCGGCGTAGGCGCTGCCGTCGTAGGCCAGCGTCGCCCGGTAACGCAGCCTCAGTCCTCCTCGCGGTCGACCAGCTCGAGCATCACCATGGGTGCATTGTCGCCCTTGCGCGGCCCCAGGCGGTAAATGCGGGTGTAGCCGCCGGGGCGGCCCTCGTAGCGCGGCGCCAGTTCGTCAAAGACCTTGCCCACCAGTTTGCGCTCATTGTTCAACCGGCTGGCCACCTGGCGCCGGGCATGGACCGCCCGCTGCGGGTCTTCGTGCGCCAGGCCGCGCCGTGCAATGGTGATCATGCGCTCGACCTTGCCACGCACGAAATCAGCTTTCGCCCGCGTGGTGCGGATGCGCTCATGCGTGATTAGCTCACGCGACAGGTTAAGCGCAAGCGCCTTGCGCTGCGCGCTGTCGCGGTTTAGTTTCTTGCCCTTGACGTGATGTCTCATCCCTGCTCACCCAGATCCGGCATATCTTCGCCCACCGCCGGAACAGCGGTCTCGGGCTGCGGCAGATAGCCCTTGTCTTGCAGTTTTTCGACCAGTTCATCCAGCGACTTTTCGCCAAAGTTGCGGATCGCAAGCATGGCGTCCGGCCCGCGATCCAGTATGTCCAGCACACTGCCGATGGAAGTGATGCCGGTGCGCTTGAGCGAATTGAATACCCGCACGCTCAAATCCAGTTCCTCGATCTGGCGTTCGTAGAGCTCGCTTTTCTTGCGTTGCTCCTCGTCGTCAACGCCCAGCGCGATCCCGTAGGATTCATCGGCGTCCAGCGCCATCATTGGTTCCACACCGGCGATCGGCGTGAGGTGCCGCATGAGGATTTGCGCGGCCTTGCCCAACGCGTCTTCCGGGCGCACTGTGCCGTCCGTCCAGATTTCCAGGACCAGTTTGTCGTAATTGGTGCGCTGCCCCACACGGGCGCGTTCCACGTCAAAGTTGACGCGGCGGACCGGGCTGAAGACAGCGTCCACCGGCAACTCGCCAATGGGCAAACGGCCGCGTTCCTCGGCGGGGCTGTAACCGCGTCCCGGATGCGCCTCAAACTCAATCTCGAGGCGTGTGTCCGCTTCGTCAACAGTGAAGAGGTACAGGTCACTGTTGATGATCTCCACGTCCGACGGGCAGATGATGTCCGCCGCCGTGACCGTCCCCTCGCCGTGGTGCTCGAGGCGCAGGCGTGCCGACTCAGCCGTATCAAAGAGTTGCAGACGCAATTGTTTGACCTGCAGCAACAACTGGGTCATATCCTCGCGCACGCCCGGGATGGCGGAGAACTCGTGATGCACTTCTGAAACCCGAAGGCTGGTTACTGCCGCGCCTGGCAGCGAGGAAAGCAGCACACGGCGCAGCGCAGTGCCCAGCGTCAGACCATAGCCGCTTTCCAGCGGGCTGATGATAAAGCGTCCATAATTGCGGGAAGTCGCTTCCCCCTGTACGTTGTGGGGGAGCACGAAATTCCAGGTGGCGACCAAGACCGATCCTCCTGAATTCACACGCCTACATGCGGCGTTTCTTGGGCGGGCGCACGCCGTTGTGCGGGATCGGCGTCACATCCGTGATGGAACGAACCTTAAGCCCACTCGCCTGAATGGCGCGGACCGCCGCCTCGCGGCCGGGGCCGGGGCCCTTGACGAAAACATCGACTTCCTGCATGCCGTGCCCCTGCGCAGCCTCCGAAGCGTTCTGCGCAGCCAGTCGCGCGGCGTAGGGCGTGCTCTTGCGGCTGCCCTTGAAGCCTGAAGTTCCGGCGCTGGCCCAGGTCACCACGTTGCCGGACTGGTCCGTCAGGGTAACGATGGTGTTATTGAATGTCGCAAATATATGCGCCTGTCCATAAGGTATATTGCGGGTCACCCGACGCGCTGCGCGGCGGGCACCACTTCTGGCTGGCTGACGTGCCATGCATGCTCTCCTGTCGGGCAATCCGCCCGATCACGGCCCGAAACAAAATGGAAGGAAAATCGTTGCCGCTAAGATGGTTTACTTCTTGGTCGTGCCGCGCCGACGCCCACGCCCGGGGACGGTCTTCTTGGCGCCACGCAGGGTGCGCGCGTTGGTACGCGTACGCTGCCCGCGTACTGGCAGGTTACGCCGGTGCCGCAAGCCTCGATAGCTGCCGATTTCCTGCAGCCGCTTGATGTTCAGCTGGACCTCTCGACGCAAATCACCCTCGACCGTCATACGGGACAGCTGTTCACGGATGCGCTGCAGTTCAGTCTCGCTCAGGTCCTTGACGCGTGTATCACGGTTGACACCGGCCGTGGACAAAATCTGGTTGCTGGTGGGCTTGCCCACGCCATAAATGTAGGTCAGCGCAATCTCGACACGTTTGTCGCGCGGCAGGTCAACACCTTCTATGCGTGCCATTACGTTGCCCTCCTGCCCCTAACCCTGACGCTGCTTGTGGCGCGGGTTTTCACATATCACCCGCACACGCCCGTGGCGCTTGATGATGCGGCACTTGGGACAACGCCGCTTTACCGATGCCGAAACGATCATGGTCGCTTTCCCTGCTGGCAATGCAAGCGGTGCATGATAGCATCCTCCTCTTCCCTTGTCCAGAGCAAGTCACGGCAGGGTAAGTACCAGTGGCTCGCCTTCCGTGATGGCAATGCTGTGTTCAAAATGGGTGCAAAGGGAGCCATCGCGCGTGACCACCGTCCACTGGTCTTCCAGCTCTTCCGTTTCCGCCAGGCCGCTGTTGACCATGGGCTCCAGGGCGATCGTCATGCCCGGACCCAGAGGCACGCTTTCCCACTGGCCTTGCTGCTTGCGCTTTCGTGGCCACCAGTTGGGCACCTGCGGCTCCTCATGCATTGCCCGCCCGACCCCGTGACCGGTGTATTCCCGAACCACGCTGTAGCCCTTTCGCTCCACGAAGCGCTGAATCGCCTGGGCGATGTCCCGCGTTTCAGCCGGCAAGACTGCGCTGCGGATGCCGACCCACAGGGCCTCCTCGGAGACTTCCAGCAGTCGCTGCACCGCCGGTGGCACCTCGTCAATGGCGTAGGTCC